>NZ_JBEOXF010000005.1:0-300171 GCF_040296405.1 Streptomyces sp. NPDC002133
CCTTCGGTGTTTCCAACCTTACCAGATTCATTTTCCGTTCCGTTCCCGGTTCGGATTCTGTTTCCAGTGGCCGTTGGAGGGCCTTTTGCCTTTCGGCGTGTTCACTACGTTAGCCGATTTCCCTGGCGACTCATAATCGAGCCGATCGAGTTGAATTTCGGCATGCCGAAATCCCACCCGGTTTGGGTTCGTCGTAGTAGTGGATGGCCGCTTCGGGGGCTGTTGAACAGCAGTCCCTGTTCAAGCGGCTCGGGCTACGTTAGGCGTCCCGAAACGCAGAGTCAAGTTGACCTGCGGCGTGGCGAGTGAGGCCGATAGGGGCTCACGGTGGGGTCGTCGCTGATCCAGTAGCGCCAGGGGTGGCCGGCCCCCGCCCCGCCCACTCCCGTGCGCGGGCCGTTACGTACCTGTTCAGAGGCGGCAGGCGTGCCGGTGAGGATACGTAGAGGGGTGTCGGTACCACCGCAGACGTCGGCGCCGTCGAGGGTGCGGTCGATGTCGAGGGCCGTGGCCAGGCGGGCCGGGCCTTTGGCCAGTTCCCTGTCGTTTCTGGCTGAGATTCGACGTTTGCGGGCGAGCTCGGTGCCCACCCGGATCTCGCCGGCGCGGAGCAGGACTCCGCTGGCGCTGCGCTCGGGGCCGCATACGAGATTGAGGCAGTGCCACATGCCGTAGGTGAAGTAGACGTACGCGTGTCCCGGCGGACCGAACATCACTCCGTTGCGGGCGGTGCGGCCGCGGTAGGCGTGGGAGCCCGGGTCGGCCTCGCCCGCGTAGGCCTCCACCTCGGTGAGGCGGAGTTCGATGGGGCCGTCTTCGCTGTTGCGTACCAGAACGCGGCCGAGGAGATCGGGGGCGACCACGAGGACCGGGCGGTCGAAGAAGTCCCGGGACAGCGGCGTTCGGTCGGGGCTCTCGATCATGGCCTAGGAGGGTACTCGTCCCTGCCGGGGAACCGGCTACGGTCTTGGCGCGTATGTAGGGGTCAGAACCTAGGAGGAATGAACATGGGCTTCAAGAGGCTGCTCGCGAGCTTGGGTGCCGGCGGTGCGTCGGTCGAGACGGAGCTGACCGAGGCGAACGTCGTTCCGGGCGGCGTCGTCCAGGGCGAGGTGCGGATCCAGGGCGGGTCGGTCGATCAGCAGATCGAGGGACTGTCGGTCGGTCTCCAGGCCCGGGTCGAGGTCGAGGGTGGTGACCAGGAGGTCAAGCAGGACATCGAGTTCACCAAGCAGCGCCTCGGCGGTGCCTTCGAGGTGAAGGCCGGTGCCCTGCACGTGGTGCCGTTCGGTCTGGAGATCCCCTGGGAGACTCCGATCACGAGCATCGCCGGGCAGCAGCTGCACGGGATGAACATCGGTGTGACGACCGAGCTGGAGATCGCCCGTGCCCTGGACTCGGGTGATCTGGACCCGATCAATGTGCACCCGCTGCCGGCTCAGCAGGCGGTTCTCGACGCCTTCATCCAGCTGGGCTTCCGCTTCAAGAGCGCGGACATGGAGCGCGGCCACATTCGCGGAACGCGGCAGCGGCTGCCGTTCTACCAGGAGATCGAGTTCCTGCCGCCGCAGCAGTACCGGGGGCTGAACCAGGTCGAGCTGACGTTCGTCGCCGACAACCGGGAGATGGACGTCGTCCTGGAGATGGACAAGAAGCCGGGGCTCTTCAGCCAGGGCAGCGACTCCTACCGCGCGTTCCAGGTGGATCTGCACAACTTCCAGGCGACCGATTACGCCGCTTACCTCAACCAGTGGCTCGCCGATGTCGGCGGCCGTCGCAACTGGCTCTAGGCTCGGTGCCGCAAGCGCGTATGCGCAGGAACGCCGATTCGGAGGTTCAGACGTGACCGAGGCGAAGAGGGCTCCGCTGCCTCATGACTTCCATCCGCCGGTGCCGTCGTTCACGGTGACGAGCGCCGACATCGAGCCGGGTGGTGTCCTGAAGGACGCCCAGGTCCACTCGTCCGGCAACACGTCGCCGCAGCTGCGCTGGGAGGGCTTCCCCGCGGAGACCAGGAGCTTCGCGGTGACGTGCTTCGACCCGGACGCACCGACGGGAAGCGGTTTCTGGCACTGGGTGCTTTTCGACGTCCCGGCCTCGGTGACGGAGCTGCCGGCGGGCGCCGGCAGCGGTTCGTTCGAGGGCCTGCCCAAGGGCGCCGTGCACGTCCGTAACGACTACGGGTCGAAGGACTTCGGCGGGGCGGCGCCGCCGAAGGGCGACGGACCGCACCGCTACGTGTTCACCGTGTACGCGGTGGACCAGGAGAAGCTCGGGCCCCGTGACGATGTGTCGCCCGCGGTCGTGGGCTTCAACCTGCGGTTCCATGCGCTCGCGCGGGCCCAGCTCATCGGCGAGTACGAGAACCGGGGCTAGCCTTCCGAGGGTTCGCTTGTTGTTTGCCCGCTCCTGGTCTTGGAGAGATCAGGAGCGGGCATCTTTCGTTGTGCGCGGATATTGCGTTGTCCATCGCGGCGTGCCCGGCCAGAGTTGATCCAAGCCCAGAGCCCGCCACAAGGGCCGGGCCGGCACACGGGAGGTGGGGCACAATGCGGGACACGCTGGTACTGAACGCGAGCTTCGAGCCGCTTTCGACGGTGACGCTCAACCGTGCGGTGGTGCTCGTGCTGCAGGACAAGGCCGTTGTCGAGCAGGCCCACCCCGAGCTGCGTGTGCGTGGTGCCGAGGTGGATCTTCCGGTGCCCCGGGTGATCAGGCTCTGCAGATACGTACGGGTGCCGTTCCGAAGACAGGCCCCGTGGTCGAGGCGGGGTGTGCTGGTACGGGACCAGAACCGGTGCGCATACTGCGGGCGGCGGGCGACGACCGTGGACCACGTGGTGCCGCGAGCGCAGGGTGGTGCGGACAGCTGGCTGAACACCGTCGCGTCGTGCGCCGAGGACAACCACCGCAAGGCGGACCGTACGCCGGAGCAGGCGGGTATGCCGCTGCTGCACGAGCCGTTCGTGCCGACTCCGGCGGACGCGATGCTGCTGGCGCTGCGGGCGGGTGAGCGGTCGGCGCTTCCGGAGTGGCTGGCGCAGCACAGCTCACAGCCCGTCGTTCAGTCGGCGGCGTAACCGCGCAGTCGTACGGGCGGCAGCCGTCGGGCGACGGAAGCAGGGATGACAGAGGCCCGCCTTCTTCGGGAGGCGGGCTTCCGCGTGCGGGTGGCGCCGACGGTGTCAGCGCAGCACCAGCTGGACGATGGCGGCCGTACCCACGATGACGATCACGGTCCGCAGCACCGTGGGCGAGAGCTTGCGGCCGATCCTGGCGCCGATCTGGCCGCCGATGGCGGAGCCGACCGCGATCAGCAGGACCGCGGTCCAGTCGAAGTCGGCGGCGAAGAGGAAGAAGAGCGCGGCCACGCCGTTGACGATCGCGGCGAGGACGTTCTTCGTCGCGTTGAGGCGCTGCATGCTGTCGTGGAGCAGCATGCCCATGAGCGAGAGGTAGATGATCCCCTGGGCGGCGGTGAAGTATCCGCCGTAGACGCTGGCGAGCATGATGGCGGTGAAGAGGAGCGGTCCGCCGTCGGGGTGGGGGGCTCCGGACCCGTTGCGCTCGCGCCGGCGCTGGACGGCCCCGGTGATCCGCGGCTGCAGGATCACGAGCACGAGGGCCAGCGCGACCAGGACGGGGACGACGGTCTCGAAGGCCGTCGAGGGCAGCAGGAGCAGCAGCATCGCTCCGCCGAGGCCTCCGATGAGGGCGGCGGAGCCGAGACGGAGGATGCGGCGGCGCTGGCCGGTGAGCTCCTCGCGGTAGCCGATGGCTCCGCTGACCGATCCCGGTATCAGGCCGAGGGCGTTCGAGACGGTCGCGGTGACCGGGGGCAGTCCGGTGGCGAGCAGAACGGGGAAGGTGATGAGCGTCCCCGAGCCGACGATGGTGTTGATCGTGCCGGCTGCCGTACCGGCGGCGAACACCGCGAGCGCTTCCCAGACGGACAACGCCATCTCCTTACATGATCAGAGTGCTGCCTCCCCGCCTTGAAGGTCGAGGGGCCGCATCGATCATGCACGACTGCACGTCTCTGCCGGTTGAGGGGGGCCGGGTCAGTCGATGGGGGGCTGCTCACGGCGTTCGGTGCCGCCGCCCTGCTTCGGGATGGTGTTGCCGCCGTTCCCGTTGCCGCCGTTGTCGCTCCTGTTGCCGCCGAGCGGGCTGCCGCCGAAGTTGCCGAGGGCGCCGGAGAGGCCCTTGAGCGCGTCGCCGATCTCGCTGGGCACGATCCAGAGCTTGTTGGCGTCGCCCTCGGCGATCTTCGGGAGCATCTGGAGATACTGGTACGAGAGCAGCTTCTGGTCGGGGTCACCGGCGTGGATGGACTCGAAGACCGTACGGATCGCCTGGGCCTCGCCCTCGGCGCGCAGGGCGGCGGCCTTGGCCTCACCTTCGGCGCGCAGGATCGCGGACTGCTTCTCACCCTCGGCGGTGAGGATCTGCGACTGACGGATGCCTTCGGCGGTGAGGATCGCGGCGCGCTTGTCGCGGTCGGCGCGCATCTGCTTCTCCATCGAGTCCTGGATGGAGGTCGGGGGCTCGATGGCCTTGAGCTCGACGCGGTTGACGCGGATGCCCCATTTGCCGGTGGCCTCGTCGAGGACGCCGCGCAGGGCCGCGTTGATCTCCTCGCGGGAGGTGAGCGTGCGTTCGAGGTCCATGCCACCGATGATGTTGCGCAGGGTGGTGACGGTGAGCTGCTCGATCGCCTGGATGTAGCTGGCGACTTCGTACGTCGCGGCCCTGGCGTCGGTCACCTGGTAGTAGATGACGGTGTCGATGTTGACGACGAGGTTGTCCTGGGTGATCACCGGCTGGGGCGGGAAGGGGACGACCTGCTCCCGGAGGTCGATCCGGTTGCGGATCGAGTCGATGAACGGGACCACGATGTTCAGGCCCGCGTTGAGGGTGCGGGTGTAGCGGCCGAACCGTTCGACGATGGCGGCGCTGGCCTGTGGGATGACCTGGATCGTCTTGATCAGGGCGATGAACACCAGGATCACCAGAATGACCAGGACGATGATGATCGATGGCATCGTGCTCCCCGTGCCCTTCGCTGCCGGATGGATCTGATGATCGAGTTTCCCAGACCGCGGACGGTCGTGGGGGCGGTTCGGTCACATGATCATGACGAGTGGCCATCGGTGTCGTGACGGGTGGTCACCTGGCGGGCGGTCACATGACCACGGCGGTCGCTCCGTCGATCTCCACGACGTCGACCTGCTCACCGGGTTCGAAGGCCCGTTCCGTGTCGAGCGAACGCGCCGACCAGACCTCTCCCGCGAGTTTGATGCGGCCACCGGTGCCGTCGACCCGTTCCAGGACGACGGCTTGACGCCCCTTCAGGGCGTCGATGCCCGTGGCCAGTTGGGGGCGTTGGGAGCTGTGGCGGGCCGCGATGGGCCGTACGACCGCGATGAGCGCGACCGACACCGCGGCGAACACCAGCACTTGCGCCACCACGCCGAACCCGAGGGCCGCGGTGCCGGCTCCGGCGACCGCTCCTGCGGAGAGCATGCCGAATTCGGGCATGGCGGTGAGCACGAGCGGGATGCCGAGTCCCACCGCTGCGATGAGCCACCACACCCATGCGTCGATGTCCACAGGGGCATGGTAGGACCGCGGACGCCGCCCCGACAGGGCGCGATCAGGCGAGCGGCAGGCCGTGGGCCGTCCAGCGTTCGCCGTTGCTCTCGACGACGAGCGGCAGGCCGAAGCAGAGGGACAGGTTCCGGGAGGTCAGCTCGGTCTCCATGGGCCCGGCGGCGAGCACCTTGCCCTGGCGGACCATGAGGACGTGGGTGAAGCCGGGTGCGATCTCCTCGACATGGTGGGTGACCATGATCATGGAGGGTGCGTAGGGGTCGCGGGCGAGCCGGCCGAGGCGGCGCACCAGGTCCTCGCGGCCGCCGAGGTCGAGCCCGGCGGCGGGCTCGTCCAGGAGAAGCAGCTCGGGGTCGGTCATCAGCGCGCGGGCGATGAGGGTGCGCTTGCGCTCGCCCTCGGAGAGCGTGCCGAACTTGCGGTCCAGGTAGTCGGACATGCCGAGCCGGTCGAGGAAGGCGCGGGCGCGCTCCTCGTCGACGGCGTCGTAGTCCTCGTGCCAGGTGGCGGTCATGCCGTAGGCGGCGGTGAGGACGGTCTGCAGGACCGTCTGGCGCTTGGGCAGCTTCTCCGCCATGGCGATGCCGGCGATGCCGATGCGGGGGCGGAGCTCGAAGACGTCCACCTTGCCGAGCCGGTCGCCGAGGACCGTCGCCGTGCCGGTGGTGGGGAAGAGATAGCTGGAGGCGATGTTGAGCAGGGTGGTCTTGCCGGCGCCGTTGGGGCCGAGGATCACCCAGCGCTCGCCCTCTTTGACCGACCAGGAGACGTCGTCCACCAGAGCGCGTCCGTCGCGGACCACGGATACGTCCACCAGCTCCAGTACATCGCTCATGAGCGCGTTGTCTCCCCATGCAATCGTCGAGAGGTCTCGAGAAGTCCCGGGAGTCCGGTCCGCCTGTGGGCGTGACTCCCAGGGAAAACCTACGCCACCTGCCGGGTGGGTCGACGGCCCGGTCCGGTACCTAGGCTGGGTCCATGCTCTCGGAACCACGCTCAGGACGGCTGGCCGCATGGGGAAATGCCCTGTTGGCCGGATATGTATCACCGGATGACGCGGTGCTTGCGATTGTCGGGGACGACGCGGTGCACCGTGTGGAGGGGCTGCCGGGCGAGGCGGGCCCGGTCGGGCTCACGCTGGCGCTCGGACGGCTGCGCGGGTTCGGTGTGAGCGGCTTCCGCGTCGCGCTGCCCGCGCCGGGGCATCCGCTGGGGCTCAGCGGGCCGCCTGCGTTCAATGCGCGGGCGCTGGAGGCCGAGGAGGCGGTCGTCGGCCACGGGGCGGCGTACGGGCTGGTGCCGGAGGTGTACGAGGCCGGGCCGGCCGGTGATGTGCACGTGGAGGTCGTCTGGCACTGCCTGCCCGTGCGGGAGGCTCCGCCGGCCGACGTGCCCTCGCTCGGCGAGGCGGAGCGCGAGCTCGCGGAGGCGCTGCGGGAGGCGACGGCGGTGCTGTCGCGGCTCGATGTGGCGGCGTCGGGCCCGGTCGCGGAGGCGGCGGTGGACGCGTACCGTGCTCGGGCTCACGCGGGCCGCGAGGTGCTGGCGCCCGGGTATCCGCCTCGTGCGGTGCGGGTGCTGGAGCTGGCGCAGCGGATCGGGCTGCTGATCTCGCTGGCGTACGACCACGGGCACGGCGGTGCGGTGAGCGCGTCGGAAATGGCGGCGCGGGGTGCGGCGCTGCGGCCCGTGGAGCGGGTGGCCCGGCGCGCCCAGGTGGCGGCGTACAACGCGTACGTCGAGGAGCTGGAGCGGCAGAGGGACCACTAGCGGGGCCTCGAACCCTGCGCCGCCGGACGCCGCGTCGCGGTGGCGGGCGGGGCCCCGCGGTGCGAGGGGCGCGTGAGGCGACCGGACCCCGGGCGATGCCCGGGGTCCGGTGGTCACGGCGACGCGGCGGGGACCGCCGGCGGCTGCGTCGGAACTCAGAAGTTGACGCCCTCGTTGCCGAACGCCGGGTTGAGCGCGCCGATGACGTTCACCGTGTTGCCCACGGCGTTGACCGGGACGTGGACCGGGACCTGGACCAGGTTGCCGGAGCCGACGCCCGGCGAGTGGCTGGTCTGGCCGCCGGCGTGCGCGGAGGTGGCGGACGCAACACCGGCACCGGCGGCGATGAGGCCACCGGCGGCCATGGTGACGGCTACGGCCTTCTTCAGGTTCTTCACTTCAGGACCCTCCTGGTCATCGCTGCGGCGGGTTCGCGGCAGCACGCCATGGAGAACGCCGGAACATCGCCCGGGATACGCCATGTGGGCGACATACACCCGACGGTATGAATCTCACACCGGAAGGCGACGGTCCGGATGGCTGTCGGCCTGACCTGCCGAAACGATCCGATCAGCCCGTGAGCCCGTGGCGCACGGCCCAGAGCGCGGCCTGGGTGCGGTCCGCAAGATCGAGCTTCATCAGAATGTTCGACACGTGCGTCTTCACCGTCTTCTCGGAGAGGACCAGGGCCCGCGCGATCTCCCGGTTGGAGCGGCCGTCGGCGATCAGGCCGAGCACCTCGCGCTCCCGCTCGGTGAGCGACGTGCCCCGCCCCTGCCCGGTGGAGGGGTCGTCCTGGGCGAGCAGCGCACCCGCGACCTCGGGCTGGAGCAGGACATGGCCCGCATGCACGGACCGGATCGCGCCGGCCAGCGCCTCCGGGTCCACGTCCTTGTACACATAACCGGACGCGCCGGCCCGCAGGGCGGGGACCACCGTCCGCTGCTCCGTGAAGCTCGTGACCACCAGCACCTTCGCCGGGTTGGCGAGCGCGCGGAGTTTGCGCAGGGCCTCGATGCCGTCGGTGCCGGGCATCTTCACGTCCATCAGGACGACGTCGGGCTTCAGCTCCTCGGCACGCGCGACGCCCTCGTCGCCGTCCCCCGCCTCCCCCACGACCTCGATGTCGTCCTGGACCTCGAGAAACGTACGCAGGCCGCGGCGGACGACCTGATGATCGTCCACCAGCAGCACCCGGATCGCCTTGTCACCCACCGGGCACCTCCATCTCGATCGTGGTGCCCTTGCCGGGCGCCGATTCCACCGTGAGTGTGCCGCCGACACCGCCCGCCCGGTCGCGCATGGAGACGAGACCGAGGTGGCGGCCCGCCCTGCGGACCGAGCGGGGCTCGAAACCCCTGCCGTCGTCCGTGACGCTGAGGACCGCGCCCTGGCCCCTGCGGGCCAGGCTGACCGCGACGAGCTCCGCGCCCGAGTGACGCAGGGCGTTGTGCAGGGCCTCCTGCGCGACCCGCAGGAGTGCCTCCTCCTGGGCGGCGGGCAGTGCCCGGACCCCGCAGCTGTCGAAAGTGACGTGGGCGGTGTGGGCGCGGTCGAGAACCTGTATCTGCGTACGCAGCGTGTTGACCAGGCCGTCCTCGTCGAGGGCGGCGGGGCGCAGCTCCACCACGGCCGCCCGCAGCTCGTCGGCGGCCTCGGCGGCGAGGACGGCGACCTGCTGCAGCTCCCCCTTGGCGCGGACGGGGTCGCGGTCCACGAGCGTGGCGGCGGCCTGGGCGGTCAGCCGCAGCGAGAAGAGCTTCTGGCTGACGGCGTCGTGCAGCTCATGGGCGAGGCGCGAGCGCTCCTCGGCGATGGTGAGCTCGCGGCTGCGCTCGTACAGCCGGGCGTTGGTGAGGGCGATCGCGGCGTGCTGGGCGAGGATCGAGAGAAGCTCCTCGTCGTCCCCGGTGAAGCCGCAACCGCTGCCTGCCGGTCTGGGGCACCTCTTGTTGGCGAGGAACAGCGCACCGATCGTCTCGTCGCCGTCCTTGATGGGCAGGCCCAGGAAGTCGGACATGTCGGGGTGGGCGGACGGCCAGCCCTCGAAGCGCGGGTCCTTGCGCACATCGGCGAGCCGCTCGGGCTTCGCGTCCCTGAGCATCGCGGCGAGGATGCCGTGCTGGCGCGGGAGCGGTCCGATCGCCCGCCACTGCTCGTCGCTGACGCCGTCGACGACGAACTGGGCGAAGCCTCCGTGGTCGTCGGGCACGCCCAGCGCCGCGTACTCGGCGTCGAGCAGCTCGCGGGCCGAGGCGACGATCGTCTTGAGGACGTCGCGCACCTCGAGATGCCTGCTCATCGCGAGGAGAGCGGTGCTCACCGCGGCGAGGCCGGAGCTCGGTCGATGGCTCATGAGATCACCGTACCGGCGGGGCGTGACCGTGCGTATCGGCCTGTGGACGGCGTCCCACTGGGGCCGAGGGCCTAGGTCGAAGTGCCCTGCACGGTACGGGCCCCGGGACGAGGTGGCCGGCCCGGGCCCCGATCCACGCTGGTGGCACCGACACAGAGGGGATGGATGTCATGCCTGTCGCGATCATCACGGGGGCGTCGAAGGGGCTCGGGCGTGCGCTGGGTGCGGCGCTCGCGCAGCGTGGCTGGGATCTGGTGCTGGACGCGCGGACGCCGGACGTACTGGAGGGCACCGCCGGCGAACTGGAGCGGTACGGGACTCGCGTCGTGGCGCTGCCCGGGGACGTCACGGACGCCGGTCACCGCCAGGACCTGGTGTCCGCGGCCAAGGACCTCGGCTCGCTCGAGCTGCTGGTGAGCAACGCCAGCGCGCTGGGCGCCGAGCCGCTGGTGCGGCTCGAGGAGCTCCCGCTCGAAGGGCTGCGGGTGGCGCTGGAGACCAATGCGGTGGCCGCGCTCGGGCTCGTGCAGGAGGCGCTGCCGCTGCTGCGGGAGAGCGGTGCGGGGGCGGTGATCGCGGTCTCGTCGGACGCGGCGGCGGAGGCGTACGAGACGTGGGGCGGTTACGGGGCTTCAAAGGCGGCGCTGGACCACCTCGCGGCGGTCCTGGCGGTGGAGGAGCCGGACCTGCGGGTGTGGACGGTCGACCCGGGCGACATGCAGACGGATCTGTACGCGGCGGCCGTGCCGGACGACGACGAGCCGAGGCCCTCGGCGGAGTCCGTGGTGCCGGGCTTCCTGCGGCTGCTGGACGAGCGGCCGGTGAGCGGACGGTATGCGGCGCCTTCGCTGCTGGGGGCGCGGTGAAGGGGCTGGAGACGCTGCGGGTGCCGACGGAGTTGTCGGCACGGGTGCCGGCGGAGCAGCGCGGGCGCGGGCGGGACGACGTACGGCTGATGGTGTCGCGGGGGACGGAGGTGTCGCATCACGCGTTCCGGGAGCTGCCGGGACTGCTGCGCGCCGGTGACGTGCTGGTGGTGAACACGTCGGCGACGCTGCCCGCCGCGGTGGACGGCCGGCTGGGCGCGGAGCGGCTGGTCGTCCACTTCTCCACGCGCGGGGACGAGGGCCTGTGGGCGGTGGAGCTGCGTTCGCCGGACGGGACGGGGAGCACGCTGCCGAGGGCGGGCGGACCGGCGGGGGCACAGATCCGGCTGCCCGGCGGCGGGCTGCTCGTACCGGAGGAACCGCTGGTGCGGGGCGCGGACCGGCTGTGGTGGGCCCGGGCGTCGGTCGACGTGCCGACACTGATGAAGAGGTACGGCAGGCCCATCCGCTACCGCTACACGGAACGCGACCAGCCGCTGGCCGCATATCAGACGGTGTTCGCGCTGCCCGTGCCCGACGGGGCCGGCTCGGCCGAGATGCCCAGTGCGGCCCGCCCCTTCACCGAGGCCCTGGTGGCGGGGCTGGTGTGCCGGGGGGTGCAGTTCGCTCCGATCACGCTGCACACGGGTGTGGCGTCGGCTGAGGCGCACGAACCGCCGTACCCGGAGCGCTTCGCTGTGCCCGCGACCACGGCGTGGCTGGTGAACGCGGCCCGTGCGCATCGTCTCGCGGCGCGAAGCGTCTCGTTCAGGGGTGGTGGCCGGGCGACGGGCGGGAGGATCGTCGCGGTCGGGACGACGGCGGTACGGGCCCTGGAGTCGGCCGCGGGCCCCGACGGGGTCGTGCGCGCGGCCTCCGGCTGGACCGACCTCGTCGTCACCCCCGGACGCGGGGTACGGGCCGTGGACGGCCTGCTGACCGGGCTGCACGAGCCGGAGGCCTCGCATCTGCTGATGCTGGAGGCGATCGCCGGCCGCGAGGCCCTGGCGAGCGGTTATGCCGAGGCACTACGCCGTCTCTACCTCTGGCACGAGTTCGGCGACACCCACCTCATTCCCGAATGACAACCTTCACGCTTTGCAATGAGGAATCAACAGGTGGTGAGGTTGCGGCGTGCCCGATGTGAGCCCGCGCATAGGACCCACATCACTTACGAAGCGAACTAGTGGAACCAAAAGGGACGAATAATCGCCACGTGAACGGGTAGCAGGGCCACTTTTCGGGCGTCCGCACCTGACCCTGATCCACTATGCGGGGTAGTACGTCACACCTTTGCCACAGGATTTTGCTGCCGCTAAGAATTGCGTTCCGTCGCCGCCGAGAAGGCGCTGAGCCACCCGGCTGTAGCGACGACCCGCTATTCGAAGAGGTACGTCTCGCATGTTCGCGTCCCGCACCCACGGTTCCGCTCGTCTGTCCAAGACCCACAAGTTCACGATTGCCGGTGTGGCCGCCGTTGGCGCCTCCGCCCTCGCGTTCTCCCTCGTCCCGGGCAACGCCGTCGCCGAGACCGAGACGCAGGCCGTGTCCTCCGCGAATGTCGCCTGGTCCTCCAGCGTCGACACGGCGAAGGTCGCCGCCCTTCAGGCGAGCATCGCCAACCAGTCCGCCTTCCTCGACGCCAAGGCCCAGCAGGAGGCGAAGGTCAAGGCCGACGCCGCCGCCGCGATCAAGGCCAAGGCGGAGGCCCAGGCCGCCGCTGCCGCCAAGGCGAAGGCCGAGGCCGCCGCCAAGGCCAAGGCCGAGGCGCGCGCCGCGAAGCAGGCCGCCGCCAGCCGCGCCGCCGCCCGCAAGCCGGTCTACGCCAACAACCTGGACGGCTGGATCCGCGAGGCCCTGGACATCATGAAGAAGCACGACATCCCGGGCAGCTACCACGGCATCCACAAGAACGTCATGCGCGAGTCGAGCGGTAACCCGCGCGCGATCAACAACTGGGACATCAACGCCATCAACGGTGTTCCGTCCAAGGGCCTGCTGCAGGTCATCAAGCCCACCTTCGACGCGTACCACATCCCCGGCACCGCCTGGGACCAGTACGACCCGGTCGCCAACATCGTCGCCGCCTGCAACTACGCGGCCGACCGCTACGGCTCGATCGACAACGTCAACAGCGCCTACTGACGGACGCTGTGAAGGCGGTACGGCTGTACCGCTGCCGGACACACACGCCGAAGGGCGGCACCCCGTGCGGGGTGCCGCCCTTCGGCGTCGTACGACCGCGGGTGCGGACGACCGCGGGTGCGGACGACCGCGTCGCGCGTGCTGCGCGGTTACTTGCGCATGACCTCGGGCTCGTGACGGCGCAGGAAACGTGCCACGAAGAAACCGCACACCGCGCCGAGCGCCAGCAGGGCGGCCATGTCCAGGCCCCAGGCCCCGACCTCGTGGTCCCAGAGCGGGTCCGTGTTGGAAGGGTCGTCCTGGTTCGGGCTGATCTTGTTGAAGTCCAGCGTGGCGCCTGCGGCGGCGACCGCCCAGCGGGACGGCATGAGGTACGAGAACTCGTTCACGCCGACGGTGCCGTTCAGAATGAACAGACAGCCGGTGAAGACGACCTGGACGATGGCGAACATCACCAGCAGCGGCATGGTCTTCTCGGCGGTCTTCACGAGTGCCGAGATGATCAGGCCGAACATCATCGAGGTGAATCCGAGCGCCATGATCGGAAGCGAGAGCTCCAGGAGCGTGGCGCTGCCGAGGACGAGGCCCTCCTCGGGGATCTCACGGCTGGAGAAGCCGATGACACCCACCAGCGCACCCTGGAACACCGTGATCATGCCGAGGACGATCACCTTGGACATCAGGTACGCGGAGCGGGACAGGCCCGTCGCGCGCTCGCGCTCGTAGATCACCCGTTCCTTGATCAGCTCACGGACGGAGTTGGCGGCGCCGGCGAAGCACGCGCCGACCGCGAGGATCAGCAGCACGGTCGTGGCCGTGCCGTTGGGGATGATCCTGCCGCTCTGCGGGTTCGCCCCGTTGGGGAGCAGGCCCTTGTCCGGATCGATGAGCAGGCTCACCGCGCCGAGCACGGCCGGCAGGATCACCATCAGTGCGAGGAAGCCCCGGTCGGATGCGATCACCGAGACATAGCGCCGGACCAGCGTGCCGAGCTGGGAGAACCAGCCCTGTGGCTTGGGCGGCCTGATCGCCTGCGGCGGCGGCATGTGCACCGACTGCGGGGCGACGGCGTCGATGTCCGCGGCGTACATCTGGTAGTGCTGCGAGCCCTTCCAACGGCCCGCCCAGTCGTAGTCGCGGTAGTTCTCGAAGGCGGAGAAGACATCGGCCCAGGTGTCGTAGCCGAAGAAGTTCAGCGCCTCCTCCGGCGGGCCGAAGTAGGCCACCGAACCGCCGGGCGCCATTACGAGCAGCTTGTCGCACAGCGCGAGCTCCGCCACGGAGTGCGTGACGACGAGGACGGTGCGGCCGTCGTCGGCGAGACCGCGGAGCAGCTGCATGACGTCGCGGTCCATGCCCGGGTCGAGGCCGGAGGTCGGCTCGTCCAGGAAGATCAGGGAGGGCTTGGTCAGCAGCTCCAGGGCGACGGAGACACGCTTGCGCTGACCGCCGGAGAGGGAGGTGACCTTCTTGTCCTTGTGGATGTCCAGCTTGAGCTCGCGCAGCACCTCGTCGATGCGGGCCTCGCGCTCCTGGGCAGTGGTGTCGGCGGGGAAGCGCAGCTTGGCGGCGTACTTGAGCGCCTTCTTGACCGTCAGCTCCTTGTGCAGGATGTCGTCCTGCGGAACCAGACCGATGCGCTGGCGCAGCTCGGCGAACTGCTTGTACAGGTTCCGGTTGTCGTAGAGGACATCGCCCTGGTTGGCCGGACGGTAGCCCGTGAGCGCCTTCAGCAGGGTCGACTTGCCGGAGCCGGACGGGCCGATGACCGCGACGAGCGACTTCTCCGGGACGCCGAAGGAGACGTCCTTCAGGATCTGCTTGCCGCCGTCGACCGTCACCGTGAGATGGCGGGCGGAGAAGGAGACCTCGCCGGTGTCGACGAACTCCTCGAGCTGTCCGCCGACGATACGGAAGGTCGAGTGGCCGACGCCGACGATGTCGTTGGGGCCGAGGAGCGCCGTGCCGCCCTTGGCGATCGGCTGGCCGTTGACGTACGTGCCGTTGTGGGAACCGAGGTCGCGGATCTCGAAACGGCCGTCGGGCGTGGCGTGGAACTCGGCGTGGTGGCGGGAGACCTGCAGGTCGGAGACCACGAGCTCGTTGTCGAGCGCACGGCCGATGCGCATGACGCGGCCGAGCGAGAACTGGTGGAAGGTGGTCGGGCTGCGGTCGCCGTACACCGGCGGCGCGCCCGCGGCAGCGCCTTGGCCCGGGGAGTGCTGCCCCGGGGAGTGCTGGTGCGGGATCTGCGCGGCCGGGGCCTGCTGCTGCCACTGCTGCTGCGGGACCTGGGCCTGCGCCTGGCCCGGCCCCTGGCCCTGCTGCTGCCACTGCTGCGGCTGCTGGGCCTGCGCGCCCGCCGCGCCCTGCGCCTGCTGCGGGGCGGGCTTCTGGGCGCTGTACGCGTCGGCGGCGGCACCGGACAGACTGAGCCGCGGGCCGTCGGTGGCGTTGCCGAGGTGCACGGCGGAGCCGGGGCCGATCTCCATCTGGTGGATCCGCTGACCCTGCACATAGGTGCCGTTGGTGCTGCCGTGGTCCTCGATGACCCAACTCCGGCCGCCCCAGCTGATGGTGGCGTGCCGCCAGGAGACCCTGGCGTCCTCGATCACCAGGTCCCCCTGAGGATCGCGTCCCAGGGTGTACGACCTGGACGGATCGAGGGTCCAGGTCCTTCCGTTCAATTCCAGTACGAGTTCAGGCACTCCATGCCCCACTAGTTGTCCCCCGAGTTACCCCCGTCGCAGGGAGTCTAGGGATGGTGAACATCGTGAGGAACTATTTCAGGCCCGGTCCCGTAACCGAAAGTCGGCCCTCCTCAAGACGGTGTCCAGGCGCGGACGGGCGCGCCGTTGACGGCGGAGAAACGTGCCCGGAGAGTGGTAAGCGCCCATGAGTGCGCACGGATCCGGCACGAGGGGGACAAGTCCGTACGGATCGGGGGGTCCTGATGGCGGCGAGCGACGGCAGGGGCCCGGAACGTGCGGTGCCATGGGGTGATGTGGTGCTCGCCTCGATCGCCGCGGTGAGCTGGGCGATGGCCGGGATGGCCGGCACGGCGGCGCTCGGACTGCATCTGCTGGGCGCCGATGCGAGCGGCTCACTGGGACCGATGACCGCGGCGGTGACCGTGCTCGCGGTCGGGGGATCCATCACGCCATCGGGCGATGTGTCCTTGTTCGGCCTGGAGGGAGCAGAGGCGTCGACGGCCTTCGACTTCACGCCCCTCGGCGTTGCCCTGGTCGGGGCACTGCTGCTGTCCCATTTCTTCCTGAGGTCGCTGCGCGCGGCGGGCGCGTGGGTGTCGGGTACGGAACTGGCCGCGCGGGCCGGGGTGTTGGTGGCGCTCTTCCTCGGGGTCGTCGGCGGGCTGGCCTGGGCGGGGCATGACGTCATCACGCTCGACGGCGGTGCAGTGCGGCTGGACGAACTGCCGGACGGCGACGGGGGCGGGGACGCAGACACGGACGGCGGGTTCGAGATCCCGGGACTCGGTGACGTCGGGGGCATCGGCGACATCGGCGACATCGGGGGGCTGTTGCCCGACCGGCTCGGGGATCTGGTGGACGCGCAAGCGTCGGTCGGATTCAGCGTCGACACCGCCGACTCGCTGGCGGGCGCGCTGTTCTGGGTGCTCGGAGTGCTGCTCGTCGCGCTGCTCGCCTCGCGCCGGACGCCGCTGCCGCCCGGTTGGGAGGCGGTGCACCGGTCGGTGCGGCCGGCGGTCTCGGCCCTGGTGACCGTGCTGCTGGTCGCCGTGACGGCGGGAATCGCCGCGGCGGCGTACGCCGCGATCGGCGACGAGCACCCGGCGAGGATCGGCGGCGCGGCCCTGCTCGGCGCGCCGAACGGCGCGTGGCTCGGTGTGCCCCTCGGGCTCTTCGTGCCGTGGGAGGGGAAGGCGACCGGCGAGCTGGCGAAGGTGCTGCCCGATCCGCTGGACGAGCTGCTGCGGATCTCGGCGGACGAGCCGGTGACGGTGGGGCGGCTGGCCGAGCTCGACGGGCGGGTGTGGCTGCTGGCGGTGGCGTGCGCGTCGATGATGCTGTGCGCCGGCGTGCTGGTGGGGGCGCGGACGCCGCTGCGGAAGGGGGTGGGGGCCGCCGGGTTCGCGGGGCGGTGCGCGTTGGCGCTGGGGGTGGTGACAGCGGTGGCACTGCCGGTGCTGGTGGTGCTGACCGATGTGTCGGCGGACGCGTCGCTCTCGGTGCTGGGGATCGACGCGTTCGGGGCGGGGATCGAGCTGCACGGGCATCCGGGGATGGCGGTGGTACTGGGAGCGGTGTGGGGAGCTGGGGCGGGAGGTGTGGGGGCACTGCTGGCGTACGGGGTCGGGGCGGCGGGGAGGCGGGCGGCGCCGTTCGCCGTGGGCGGGCCGTCGGTGCCCGCTCCGCCCGACGGGCCGTACCGGCCGTCGGTGCCCTACCGCCCGCCGAACCCGGACACGAACCCCTATCTGCGGCTGCCGCCCCTGCCGGGCCCGCAGGACCGGCCGCCGCCGGCAGGTCCGCCCGAAGCGCCGTCGAAGGGGCCGCCCGACGGGCCGCCGCCTCCCGGAGTGCCGCGTACCTGGCGCTGAGGCCGCCGGGTGGCCGTCGGACAGTTGCCGTCGGGTGGGTTTGTGGGCGGTTTGTCATCAGTCGTTCCGCCGTGCGGGCCGGTGGCGCATTCCCCGTGTCCGGTACGCGGGACGGAGCGGCGCGTGGCACCGGGTGCCGGATACGGTGGAGGCACCATGAGCGCACCGCAGTCCCCAGAGACTTCCGACGTCCCCACCCTCCTCGTCAAGATCTTCGGGAAGGACCGTCCCGGGATCACCGCCGGACTCTTCGACACTCTCGCCGCCTACTCCGTCGACGTGGTCGACATCGAGCAGGTCGTCACGCGAGGCCGCATCACCCTGTGCGCGCTCGTCACGGAGCCGTCCGTCGGGGGCGAGGGCGAACTGCGGGCCACCGTGCACAGCTGGGCCGAGTCGCTGAAGCTCCAGGCCGAGATCATCTCGGGCACGGGCGACAACCGGCCGCGTGGCAGTGGCCGTTCCCATGTCACCGTGCTCGGACACCCGCTGACCGCGGAGTCCACCGCGGCCATAGCGGCGCGGATCACCGGGACCGGCGGCAACATCGACCGTATCTTCCGGCTGGCGAAGTACCCCGTGACCGCCGTCGAGTTCGCGGTGTCCGGCTGCGAGACCGAACCGCTGCGCACCGCGCTCGCCACCGAGGCCGCGGAGATCGGGGTGGACGTCGCCGTCGTGTCGACGGGGCTGCACCGCAGGGCACAGCGGCTGGTGGTCATGGACGTGGACTCCACCATGATCCAGGACGAGGTCATCGAGCTGTTCGCGGCGCACGCGGGCTGCGAGAACGAGGTCGCCGAGGTGACCGCAGCGGCGATGCGCGGGGAGCTGGACTTCGAGCAGTCGCTGCACGCGCGCGTGGCGCTGCTGGCGGGCCTCGACGCCTCGGTCGTGGAGAAGGTGCGTGCGGAGGTACGGCTCACGCCCGGCGCCCGCACCCTGATCCGTACGCTGAAGCGGCTCGGCTACCAAGTCGGCGTCGTCTCGGGCGGATTCACGCAGGTCACGGATGACCTCAAGGAGCGTCTCGGCCTGGACTTCGCCTCCGCCAACACGCTGGAGATCGCGGACGGCAAGCTGACGGGCCGGGTCACCGGCGAGATCGTGGACCGGGCGGGCAAGGCGCGGCTGCTGCGGCGGTTCGCCGCGGAGGCGGGGGTGCCGCTGTCCCAGACGGTCGCGATCGGTGACGGCGCCAACGATCTGGACATGCTCAACGCGGCCGGGCTCGGCGTCGCCTTCAACGCCAAGCCGGTGGTGCGGAAGGCCGCCGACACCGCGCTCAACGTGCCGTTCCTCGACGCCGTGCTGTATCTGCTCGGGATCACCCGTGAAGAGGTCGAGGCGGCGGACGTCCACGAAGGCTGAGCACGAGCGGCGGGTCCCCGGGGCGCATGGGCGCCCGGCCGTCCGCGGCGCCAACTCCCGGCCCCGGTAAGCATCCGGCCCCGGTACGCGATCCGCGTACCGGGGCCGTTCGTCTGCCGGTGCGCGGCGGTCAGTCGTGCGGGGCCCAGTAGTCGAGGAGCTTGCCGACGCCGTGCTCGACGGACTTCCAGGAGCCCTCGAAACCGATGACGGCGAACGCCGCGGTCGGGAAGCCGCCCCGGTTCATCCTGGCCAGGGCGTCGCCCTCGGCCTGACCGGCGAGGGAGTCGGCGAGGGCGTGCATGCCGGGGTTGTGGCCGACCAGGAGCAGGTCGGCGACATCGTCGGGCGTCTCGTTGATCAGCGCGAGCAGGTCACCGAGCGAAGCCTCGTACAGCCGCTCCTCGTACACCGTCCGCGGACGGTGCGGCAGCTCATGGACGGCCAGCTTCCATGTCTCGCGCGACCTGACCGCGGTCGAGCAGAGGGCCAGGTCGACGCGGATGCCGGTGTCGGCGAGCTTGCGTCCGGCGACGGCGGCTTCCAGGCGGCCTCGATCGGCGAGCGGCCGCTCATGGTCGGACACCTGGGGCCAGTCGGCCTTCGCGTGGCGGAGTAGGACGATCCTTCGGGCTTCGGGGGATCCGGGGGCTGTTCCCCCGGAAAGCTCAGCGGCGCTCATGGTCCCCAGCTTCGCATGAAATCAGCCATCGGGCGCAGGGTGTTGATGCGCATCCCCGCCAAGGATGACGTCGTGCGTCCGGAGTCGTGTCGGGGTCACGACACCGGCTGGTCAGGAGCCCTCAGGGGCTCCGGGCCGATGAGCGATCGGTCATGGACCGATCATGGACCGGTCAACGGACTGGTCATGGACCGGTCAGGGTCTGTATCCGGTCCAGGATGAGGCCGACCGAGGGGTCACCGGCGACACCGGGGACGGCATGCGCCTCGCCGGACGCGGTCATCAGGACCAGCAGCGCGGCGAAGGCGATCACCGGCAGCACGAGCGCCCACCACGGCAGCCGTATGTCCACACGGCCCGCGGCCGGGGCATGGGAGCGGGTGTGCGTACGGGCCGACATGGCCGCCTCCGTGGAGTCTGAAGGTGCGCTGCCGAGCCGGGCTGCTCAGCTGCTTTCAAACCTACGGATCATGGGCCCGGTCTCCCATCCGGTGACCCACCCACTTCACCCTGACACTGGCCCCCTAGGGGATGGTGGTGCCGGCACCACCATCCGCCGCACGCACGGCGGACGTCACGGTGCGGCGATCGAGGCGATCACGCCGATCACGACGGTGATGGCGATCATCGCGCCGAAGACGAGCAGGAGCTTCTTCTGGCCGTTCGGGGGGTTCGGGTCGAGCACAGGCATGCGGTCAGTCTCGCATCCCGGCTTCGTGCTCGATCGTCCGGTCCCGGCCCGCGAGGCTGCCGGCGACGATCTGCGGGACCATGAGCCCGGCCATCAGCGCCAGCGGGAGCCCCCAGCCGCCGCTGTGCTGGTAGAGCACACCGACCAGGAGCGGGCCCGGGATGGAGATCAGATAGCCGGTGCTCTGGGCGAAGGCGGAGAGCCGTACGACGCCGGCTCCGGTCCGCGCGCGCATGCCGATCATCGTCAGGGCGAGCGGGAACGCGCAGTTGGAGATGCCCAGCAGCAGGGCCCAGACCCAGGCACCCGCGGCGGGCGCGAGGAAGAGACCCGTGTAGCCCGTGAGTCCGCACAGGCCGAGGGCGGCGACGATCGGGCCCTGGGTCCTGAGCCGGGTGGCCAGCCGCGGGATGACGAAGGCGAGCGGTACACCCATGACCATCGTGACGGCGAGCAGGACGCCTGCCGTGCCCGCCGAGACGCCGGCGTCGCGGAAGATCTGCGGCATCCAGCTCATGGTGATGTACGCGCCGGTGGCCTGGAGGCCGAAGAAGCAGGCGAGGGCCCAGGCGGTGCGGCTGCGGGTGATGCGCAGGACGGGAGGGACCTGGGCGGGACCGGCCCGACCGGAAGTGGCCTGACCGGGAGCGGCATGGGCGGGAACGGCCTGGGCGGGAACGCCGGCCCGCTTCGGCCGGCGACCACGACCTCGGTTCCGGTTCCGGTCCCGGTCCCGGTCGCGCACCAGTGGGATCCACGGCAGTACGGCGACGGCGGCGACCAGGGCCCACACCCCGAGGCCCGTGCGCCAACTGCCGCCCAGCGCCTCGGCCATGGGCACGGTTGCGGCCGCGGCGAGCGCCGTCCCGAGCGACAGGGCCATGGAGTAGAGCCCCGTGACAGTGCCGACGCGGTCCGGGAAGTAGCGCTTGACGATCACCGGCATCAGGACGTTGCTGACGGCGATGCCCATGAGCGCGAGCGCACTGGCGGCGAGGAAGCCGGGGGTGCCGCCCGCGAAGGGCCGTATCAGCAGTCCCGTGGCGATCGCCGCCATCCCGGCGCAGACGATCGCGGCGGGCCCGAAGCGGCGGGCGAGCCGTGGCGCGGTGAGGCCGAAGACGGCGAAGCAGAGCGGCGGTACGGAGGTGAGGATCCCGGCCACGCTGCCGCTCATGTTGAGCCCGCCCCGCACCTCCTCGAGCACCGCGCCGAGGCTGGTGATGGCCGGGCGGAGATTGAGCGCGGAGAGGGCGAGGCCGACGAGTACCAGCCGGATGAGCCAGACCGAGGGGTTGGCGGCGGGAGAATCGATGCCGGTACGAAGTGTCGTGGCGGCGGGGCTGAGGGTCCTGGTCCGAGTGTGGGTCTCGGTCTGGGTCTGCGTCTCGTCCGCCATGGAGCCATCATAGAATCATAGGATGATTGGTTGTCCAATCCCGAACGAGTCTCGTCGACAAGGAGCACCATGGCGCTGTCCTCTCCCCGGCGTTCCGCGCTCTCGGACCAGGTGATCACCGAGCTGCGGAACCAGATCACCTCGGGCGAGTGGCCTGTGGGCTCACGGATTCCGACCGAGCCCGAGCTGGTCGAGCAGCTCGGCGTGGCCCGGAACACCGTCCGCGAGGCGGTCCGCGCGCTCGCGCACAACGGCCTCCTGGACATCCGCCAGGGCTCCGGCACGTACGTCGTGGCGACGAGCGAACTGGCCGGGGTCATGCACAGGAGGTTCGCCGACGCCGATCCACGTCATGTCGCCGAAGTGCGTTCCACGCTCGAGTCGTCGGCGGCGCGAATGGCCTCCGAGCGCCGCACCGAACGGGATCTGAAGCAACTGGACGCGCTGCTGGCGCGCCGCGAGGAGGCCTGGGAGACGGGCGACGCGGAGCTGTTCGTCACCGCCGACGCGACCTTCCACCTGGCCGTGGTCGCCGCGTCCCACAACGAGGTCCTCACCGGGCTCTACGCGGATCTCGGGGATCTGCTGCGCGACTGGCTCCGCGACGACGTGGGCCACGAGCTGCGCCCGGAGAACCACATGGACCACGCACGGCTCGTCGACGCCATCCGCGAGGGGGACGGGGACACCGCGGCGGCGGAGGCGGCGAGCTACCCCTTCATGTGCCTGCGCAACCCGGCGCAGTCGTAGGGCGACGGCCCCACGATGCCGCGGGGACCCGCTCACGAAGCCGCAGGACCACCGCGTTCACAAGACGCGTACGTGACTCACCCAGGCGGTACGTATCTCCTTCCAGCAGCGCTCGGTGAGCGTGGCGTGGGCGGTGGGAGCGACGTCGACGGGGCGGCTGTCCGCATCGACGTCCCACCACCGCGCGCACTCGACATGCAGCTGGACCCGGTCCGTGTCGAGATAGGAGTTGCGGCAGTACGCCGTGGCACGCGAACCCTCGACGACGACGTCGCAGTCGGCCCCGAAGGGCCGCGGGGCGGAATCCCCGGGCGACAGCGCGGCTGCGGTGGACACCGGCAGGAACAGGGTCGCGAGCACCCCGAGTGCGGGCATGGAACGCCAGGTCGTACGCACAGGCAGACCTCCTCGGCCGTACTGCGGCTGGACCGCTGCTGCACCACAAGGGAGGGATTGCCTCTCCAGAGTCACCCGCCGGCGGCCCTGGCGCCTGTTCCACTACTCCGAACGGGCGATGCCCCGGCCACGCCGCACACAGCGGGTGACCGGGGCATCACAGGCGAACGGGTGAATCCGTACTGACGCGTAACGGTGCGTTACGCGCCCATCATGTGTACGCCGCCGTCGACGTGGACGATCTCGCCCGTCGTCTTCGGGAACCAGTCCGAGAGCATCGCGACGACACCGCGGCCGGTCGGCTCGGGGTCGGCCATGTCCCACTCCAGCGGGGAGCGGTGGTTCCAGACGTCCGCGAGCTCGCTGAAGCCCGGGATGGACTTGGCGGCCATCGAGCCGAGCGGGCCCGCCGAGATCAGGTTGCAGCGGACGTTCTGCTTGCCCAGGTCGCGGGCGAGGTAGCGGGAGGTGGCCTCCAGCGCCGCCTTCGCCGGGCCCATCCAGTCGTACTGCGGCCAGGCGAACTGGGCGTCGAAGGTCAGGCCGACGACCGACGCGCCCTCGTGCGGAAAGAGCGGCAGGCAGGCCATGGTCAGCGACTTCAGCGAGAACGCCGAGACGTGCATCGCGGTCGACACGGACTCGAACGGGGTGTTCAGAAAGTTGCCGCCGAGCGCGTCCTGCGGCGCAAAGCCGATGGAGTGGACGACACCGTCCAGGCTGCCGAGCTCCTCGCGGACCAGGTCGGCGAGGCGGCCGAGGTGCTCGTCGTTGGTGACGTCGAGTTCGATGACCTTGGCGGGCTTGGGGAGCTTCTTGGCGATCCGCTCGGTCAAAGTGGGCCGCGGCCAGGCCGTCAGGATGATCTCCGCACCCTGCTCCTGGGCCAGCTTCGCGGTGTGGAAGGCGATGGAGGACTCCATCAGCACACCGGTGATGAGGATGCGCTTGCCGGCGAGGATTCCACTCATGTGATCAGTGACCCATGCCCAATCCGCCGTCAACCGGGATGACGGCTCCAGTGATGTACGAGGCGTCGTCCGAGGCGAGGAACTTCACCGCGGCGGCGATCTCCTCCGGCTGCGCGTAACGGCCGAGCGGCACCTGCGAGACGATGCCCGCACGCTGCTCGTCGTTGAGCACCTTGGTCATGTCGGTCTCGACGAAACCGGGTGCGACGACGTTGAAGGTGATGTTCCGCGAGCCGAGTTCGCGGGCCAGGGACCGGGCGAATCCGACGAGTCCGGCCTTGGAGGCGGCGTAGTTGGCCTGCCCCGCCGAGCCGAGCAGCCCGACGACCGAGGAGAGCAGCACGACGCGGCCCTTCCTGGCGCGCAGCATGCCGCGGTTGGCGCGCTTCACGACGCGGAAGGCGCCGGTGAGGTTGGTGTCGACGACGGAGACGAAGTCCTCCTCGGACATCCGCATCAGCAGCTGGTCCTTGGTGATACCGGCGTTGGCCACCAGCACCTCCACAGAACCGTGCTTCTCCTCGATCTCCTTGTAGGCCTGCTCCACCTGTTCCGCGTCGGTGATGTCGCAGCGGACCGGCAGGCAGCCGAGCTTGGTCAGCTCCTCCGGCGGTTCACCCGACCGGTACGTGATGGCGACCTTGTCGCCTGCGTCGGCGAAGGCGCGGGCGATGGCGAGGCCGATGCCCCGGTTTCCTCCGGTGACGAGAACCGAGCGGCTCAACGGATCACCCTTTCGATAGCGGTCTGCATACGGTCTCTACAGCGAAAACCTATCGGTACCGCCCGGCATCACGAGAACCGGCCACCGACAGTGGCTCCCCGCGTCTGCTGTGGGGACCCTACAGTCGGCGTCCCCGGTGATCGGGACGCGCGCCGGGGCGACGCGCCGTCCCACCGGGCCGTCCGGCGCCGACGGTGGCGCAGGACGGCCCGGTGGGACGGCGAGGACGGTGACAGCGGCGACGACGAGTGTGGAAACCCCCTCGGAACCGTCCTGGCCGCGTGCTTGACTTCGCGTAGTGATCCGAGCACGCACGCGTGAAAAGGAGTGGCCGCCTGTGGCCCATGACATCGATCAAACGTTTCTCGCGCTGCCGCTGCGGGCCCTCGCCGACGCGGCGCTCGCGCGGGCCCGTGCGCTGGGCGCCGAGCACGCCGACTTCCGGCTGGAGCGGGTGCGCAGTGCGGCGTGGCGACTGCGGGACGCCAAGCCGGCCGGCTCGTCCGACACGACCGATCTCGGCTATGCGGTCCGGGTGGTGCACGGCGGCGCGTGGGGTTTCGCCTCCGGCGTGGATCTGACCATGGACGCCGCCGCCCGGGTCGCGGGCCAGGCGGTGGCGATGGCGAAGCTGTCCGCTCAGGTGATCGCGGCGGCCGGGTCGGCTGGGGGTCCCCCCGGCGAAGCCTGGGGGAGGGTGGAGCTCGCCGACGAGCCGGTGCACGCGGAGCGGACGTGGGTCTCGTCGTACGAGATCGATCCGTTCACGGTCGCCGACGCGGAGAAGTCCGGGCTGCTGGCGGACTGGAGTTCGCGGCTGCTGGGCGCGGAAGGCGTGGCGCACGTGGACGCCTCGCTGCTCACCGTGCACGAGAACAAGTTCTATGCGGACACGGCGGGTACGGTCACCACCCAGCAGCGGGTGCGGCTGCATCCACAGCTCACGGCGGTCGCCGTGGACGAGACGACCGGTGAGTTCGACTCGATGCGGACGATCGCGCCACCGGCGGGCCGCGGCTGGGAGTACCTGACCGGCACGGGATGGGACTGGGGCAGCGAGCTGGAGGAGATCCCGGAGCTCCTCGCCGAGAAGATGCGCGCGCCGAGCGTCGAGGCGGGGCGGTACGACCTGGTCGTGGACCCGTCCAATCTCTGGCTGACGATCCACGAGTCGATCGGCCACGCCACCGAGCTGGACCGGGCGCTGGGCTACGAGGCGGCGTACGCGGGGACGTCGTTCGCGACCTTCGACCAGTTGGGCAAGCTGCGGTACGGCTCGCCGGTGATGAACGTGACCGGCGACAGGACCGCGGAGCACGGTCTCGCGACGGTCGGGTTCGACGACGAGGGCGTCGAGGCGCAGAGCTGGGACCTGGTCAAGGAAGGCACGCTCGTCGGCTACCAGCTGGACCGGCGCATCGCCCGGCTGACGGGCCTCGGGCGGTCCAACGGATGTGCTTTCGCGGACTCGCCCTCGCATGTACCGGTGCAGCGGATGGCGAACGTGTCGCTGCAGCCGGAGCCGGGCGGGCTGTCGACGGAGGACCTGATCGGGGGTGTGGAGCGCGGGATCTATGTGGTCGGCGACCGGTCATGGTCGATCGACATGCAGCGCTACAACTTCCAGTTCACGGGGCAGCGCTTCTACCGGATCGAGAACGGCCGGCTGGCCGGTCAGCTGCGCGACGTGGCCTACCAGGCGACGACGACGGACTTCTGGGGCTCGATGGAGAAGGTCGGCGGCCCGCAGACGTACGTCCTGGGTGGCGCCTTCAACTGCGGCAAGGCCCAGCCGGGCCAGGTCGCGGCGGTCTCGCACGGCTGCCCGTCCGCCCTGTTCCGCGACGTCAACATCCTGAACACGACGCAGGAGGCCGGACGATGAGCACGGGTCGCGCCCGCACCGTCCCCTGCCCGGGGTCCGGACCGCGGCCCGGCCGCGGTCCGATGCAGTGTCCCCCGGGACAGCACCGTCTCGACACCACGCAGGAGGCCGCTCGATGAGCCCCGTCAGCAAGCCGCACGAGATCGTCGAGCGCGCCCTCGAGCTGTCCACCGCCGACGGCTGCGTGGTCATCGCCGACGAGCACTCGTCCGCCAATCTCCGCTGGGCGGGGAACGCCCTCACCACCAACGGCGTCACCCGTGGCCGCACCCTCACCGTCATCGCCACGGTCGACGGGACGCAGGGCACCGCGTCCGGTGTGGTGTCGCGGTCGGCCGTGACGGCCGAGGACCTGGAACCGCTGGTGCGGGCCGCGGAGGCGGCGGCCCGGACCGCCGGGCCCGCCGAGGACGCGCAGCCTCTGGTGCCGGGCGTGCCGGTCGCCGGGGACTTCACGGACGCGCCGGCCGAGACGTCGTCGGCCGTCTTCGCGGACTTCGCGCCCGCGCTGGGCGAGGCGTTCGCCCGGGCCCGTTCGGGCGACCGTGAGCTGTACGGCTTCGCCCACCACACGCTGACCTCGACGTATCTCGGCACGTCCACGGGCATGCGGCTGCGCCACGACCAGCCCACCGGCACGCTGGAGCTCAATGCCAAGTCCCCTGACCGGACCCGTTCCGCGTGGGCGGGCCGGGCGACGCGCGACTTCAAGGACGTGGACCCGGCCGCGCTGGACGCGGAGCTGGCGACGCGCCTCGGCTGGGCGGAGCGCCGGATCGAGCTGCCCGCCGGGCGATACGAGACGCTGCTGCCGCCCACCGCGGTCGCGGACCTGCTGATCTACCAGATGTGGTCGTCGACCGGCCGGGACGCCACCGAGGGCCGTACGGTCTTCTCCAAGCCCGGCGGCGGCACCCGTGTCGGCGAGACGCTGTCCCAGCTGCCGCTCACCCTGCGCAGCGACCCGAACGAGCCGGGTCTGGAGTCCGCGCCGTTCGTGATCGCGCACGCCTCCGGTGACGACGCCTCGGTCTTCGACAACGGTCTTCCGCTGTCCTCGACCGCGTGGGTACGGGAAGGGAAGCTGGACCGGCTGGTCACCACCCGGCACAGCGCCGGCCTCACCGGCCTGCCGGTCTCCCCCGGCATCGACAACCTGATCCTGGAGGGCGGCGGCGAGCGCTCCCTGGAGGACATGGTCGCGAGCACCGAGCGCGGACTGCTGCTGACCTGCCTCTGGTACATCCGCGAGGTCGATCCCGCGACGCTGCTGCTGACCGGGCTGACCAGGGACGGCGTCTATCTCGTCGAGAACGGCGAGGTGGTCGGCGAGGTGAACAACTTCCGGTTCAACGAGTCACCCGTCGACCTGCTGTCGCGGGCCGCCGAGGCGGGCCGGACGGAGAAGACGCTGCCGCGTGAGTGGAGCGACTGGTTCACCAGGGCCGCGATGCCCGCGCTCCGGGTGCCCGATTTCAATATGAGTTCGGTCAGCCAGGGCGTATAACCTCGGAGACGTCCGCGAGGACTTTCGCCAGGACATCCGTAAGCACATGCAAGGAGACACGAGAGACGTGACGGACATCGTCGACGAACTGCAGTGGCGGGGGCTGATCGCCCTGTCCACTGACGAGGACGCACTGCGCAAGGCGTTCGCGGACGGTCCCGTCACGTTCTATTGCGGCTTCGACCCGACCGCGCCCAGCCTGCACCTGGGCAATCTGGTCCAGATCCTGACCATGCGCCGGATCCAGCAGGCGGGCAACCGCCCGCTGGGTCTGGTCGGCGGCGCGACGGGCCTCATCGGCGACCCGAAGCCGAACGCCGAGCGCACGCTCAACGCGCCGGACGTCGTCGCGGCCTGGGTGGAGCGGCTGCGCGCGCAGATCGAGCGCTACCTCGACTTCGAGGGTCCGTACGCCGCGACCATGGTCAACAACCTGGACTGGACGGCGGGCCTGTCGGCGATCGACTTCCTGCGCGACGTCGGCAAGCACTTCCGGGTCAACAAGATGATCGCGAAGGAGGCCGTCGCCCGGCGGCTGAACTCCGACGCGGGCATCAGCTACACCGAGTTCAGCTACCAGATCCTGCAGGGCATGGACTTCCTGGAGCTGTACCGGCGGCACGGCTGCGTGCTGCAGACCGGCGGCAGCGACCAGTGGGGCAATCTCACCGCGGGCGCCGATCTGATCCACAAGGTCGAGCCGCACGCGGCGGTGCACGCCCTGGCCACTCCGCTGATCACCAAGGCGGACGGCACCAAGTTCGGCAAGACGGAGTCCGGCACGGTCTGGCTGGACGCCGAGCGGACCACGCCGTACGCGTTCTACCAGTTCTGGCTGAACGCGGACGACCGCGATGTCTCCAAGTTCCTGCGGATCTTCAGCTTCAAGTCCCGCGAGGAGATCGAGGAGCTGGAGAAGCTCACCGAGGAGCGTCCGCAGGCCCGCGCTGCCCAGCGTGCGCTGGCCGAGGAGCTGACGACACTGGTGCACGGCGCCGACCAGTGCGCGGCCGCCGTGAACGCGTCGAAGGCGCTGTTCGGGCAGGGCGAGCTGGGCGAGCTGGACGAGCCGACGCTGCGGGCGGCGCTCGCCGAGCTGCCGCATGCACGGGTGGCCGGCCTCGCTCCGGTCGTGGATCTCTTCGCCGAGGTGGGTCTGGTGGCCAGCAAGTCGGCGGCCCGCCGCACCGTGAAGGAGGGCGGGGCCTACGTGAACAACATGAAGATCACGGCCGAGGACGCGGTCCCGGCCCGGGAGGACCTGCTGCACGGTCGCTGGCTCGTGCTGCGCCGCGGCAAGAAGAACCTGGCGGCGGTCGAGGTCGCGGGCGGCTGACCCGTCGCGCAGGACCGGCGCACAGCCACCGGCAGCGAAGACACGACACGCACGGCAGCGGCCGGGGGACCGTCCCCACCCGGCCGCTGCCGTGCCTGGGCCTGCGCCCTGGGCCCGGGTCGCCCGGACCTGTCGGATGGTCAGGCGCTCGGGGTCCGTCAGGCGCTCTGTTTTCTGCCTCGCAGGGCCATGTAGGCCATGTCGCCGAGCCACACGACGACCAGCGCGGCGACGATCTGCAGCGCGTGCCTGCCCCAGTCGATGCCCCGGGTCTCGCCGATGCCGAACGCCATGGCGAGAGAGTTGCCGACGATCCCGCCGATGATGCCGAAGATCGTGATCAGCCAGAGCGGGCTGTGCTGCTTCCCCGGCAGGATCGCCTTGGCCAGCAGTCCCAGCACGAACCCGACAATGATCGCCCACAACCAGCCCATGGCTGCCTCCCGGTTTCGGATCGACGTGAGCAGTTACGGGACAGTCTCGGCTTATCAGCCATACGACGCATGTCGGACAGCTCCGTACGTGGTACGGCGGCGGGCCTATGCCCGATTGAGCGGTGACCCGGTCTCGAATGCGTCGCAGCCGCGGCGTACCGTGGAGCCAGGATTGAGCCGGGAAGAGTCCGGCGCGGCGGTCGGGCGGTGGAATGTCATGCGGAAGCGGAAGAATACGAACGAAGTCTTCCGGATCACCGGAGCCCGCCAGGGGCTCGCCGACGATGTGCGCGGCCGGCAGCGTCGCTATGTGATCTCGATGTCGGTCCGGACCCTGTCGGTGATCCTGGCCGCGGTGCTCTGGAATGTCGAGCGGCATGTGGCGATCGTGGCGCTGGCGCTGGGTGTGCTGCTTCCGTACATAGCCGTGGTGATCGCCAATGCCGGCCGGGAGAACGCGCCGTCCCTGCCGTCGACATACCTCGCCCCGCCGCTGCGGCCGATGATCGACGCCGGCGGCTCCACGCCGGACGTGCAGTCGCCCGCAGCGAACGTGGGCGGCCCCAGAGCGGAGGAGCAGGCGGAACGGCCCGCCCGCCAGAGCTGACGCCCCGTCGGCCCCGGGCCGGCGTCCGCGGCTCACAGGGCCCGGAAACCGGGCTCTGTGAAGCTCAGGAAAACCTCAGATCAATCGTGAAGTTCCAGTGCACCGCGGGCGGTTCCGCGTGACATACTGCGTGTGCGCTCCGCATCCCCCGTCGGAGCGACGGACCGACGCCGGGCAGCTCCCCCCGTGGCTGCTCGGCGTCGCCTTTTCGGGCCAGCGATCGCGGAGCGCCCGCCGATCCTGCGGGCGCACTGATCCCGCCGGGTCCGATGACTCGCCGACCGGCGATCGTCGATGGTCGTGGACAATGATCGAGTGAGTGACGAGACCCCGATCTGTTCCGCCAAGGGCTGCCGTGCCGCCGCCGTCTGGGTGCTTGCGTGGAACAACCCGAAACTGCACACGCCGGAGCGCCGCAAGACCTGGCTCGCGTGCGACGAGCACCGCGAGCATCTGTCCCAGTTCCTCGGTGTCCGGGGTTTCCTGAAGGATGTCGTGACGCTCGACGAGTGGGAGCAGGGGTCCGGGACGGCGGGGACGGACTCAGCCGCCGATGGCTGACATGGGACGCTCGGGCTGAAGGAACGACGGGTCGTCGAGGCCGGACCCGGCCTTCTTGCCCCACATCGCGAGCTTCCAGATCCTGGCGATCTCCTCGTCCGGCGCGTCGGAGCGCAGGGCCGCGCGCAGATCGGTCTCCTCCTGCGCGAAGAGACAGGTGCGGACCTGTCCGTCGGCGGTGAGGCGGGTGCGGTCGCAGGCACGGCAGAACGGACGGGTGACGGAGGCGATGACCCCGACCCGGTGCGGTCCCCCGTCCACGATCCAGCGCTCGGCGGGTGCGGAGCCACGGGCCTCGTCCCCCTCGGGCGTGAGGTCGAAGCGCGTACGCAGCGACTGCAGGATGTCACCGGCGGTGATCATGCCGTCGCGCTTCCAGCCGTGCTGGGCGTCCAGCGGCATCTGCTCGATGAACCGCAGCTCGTAGTCGTGCTCCACGGCCCAGGCGAGCAGCTCGGGAGCCTCGTCGTCGTTGAGTCCGGGCATGAGGACCGAGTTGACCTTGACCGGGGTCAGTCCGGCGTCGCGGGCGGCCTGCAGTCCTTCCAGCACGTCGCGGTGGCGGTCGCGGCGCGTGAGGGTCCTGAAGACATCGGGCCGCAGGGTGTCGAGGGAGATGTTGACCCGGTCCAGTCCGGCGGCCTTGAGCGCCGTCGCGGTGCGCTTGAGTCCGATGCCGTTGGTGGTCAGGGACATCTTCGGGCGGAAAGCGAGCTCCGCACAGCGCTCGACGATGCCGACCAGGCCGGGCCGCAGCAGCGGCTCACCGCCGGTGAAGCGCACCTCGGTGATCCCCAGATCCGTGACGGCAATACCGATGAGCCGGACGATCTCGTCGTCGGTGAGCAGAGTGGACTTGCCGAGCCACTGGAGTCCCTCTTCCGGCATGCAGTAGGCACACCGCAGATTGCACCGGTCCGTGAGCGAGACCCTCAGGTCAGTGGCCACACGGCCGTAGGTGTCGATGAGCACTGCGGGCCCCCTCCCCGGTGTCCGGAAGTCGTACAGGAACTCGTGTATACAGCCGAGCCTACGTGACACCTGTGACATCGCCAGGTGCCGAATGACACGACGTACGACGCGGCCGCGTCGTAGGACTCTACGACGCGGCCGCGCTCAGGCGAATGACGGAATCCTCCTCAGTGGGCGCCGACGCCTGTGAGGGACTTGACCTCGAGCTCCGCGTACTTGCCCTTGTTCGGCTCCTCCTTGGAGAGCAGGGAGCCGATCCAGCCGAGCAGGAAGCCCAGGGGGATCGAGACCAGGCCGGGGTTCTCCAGCGGGAACCAGGCGAAGTCCACCGAGGGGAACATCGACGTGGGCTTGCCGGAGACGACCGGGGAGAAGAGCACGAGCAGCACCGACGAGATCAGGCCACCGTAGATCGACCAGAGGGCGCCCTGGGTGGTGAACCTCTTCCAGAAGAGGCTGTAGAGGATCGTCGGCAGATTGGCGGAGGCGGCGACCGCGAAGGCGAGCGCGACCAGGCCCGCCACGTTCAGATCGCGGGCCAGTGCGCCGAGGGCGATGGAGACGATGCCGATGAGGACCGTCGCCCAGCGGGCCGCGCGGACCTCCTCCTTCTCGGTCGCCTGTCCCCTGCGGATGACGTTGGCGTAGATGTCGTGCGCGAAGGACGACGAGGACGCCAGGGTGAGTCCGGCGACGACGGCGAGGATGGTGGCGAAGGCGACCGCGGAGATCACGGCGAGCAGGATCGCGCCGCCCGCCGAGTCGACCCCGCCGATGTGGAGCGCGAGCAGCGGTGCCGCCGTGTTGCCGGCCTTGTTGGAGGCGGTGATCTCCTCGGGGCCGACGAGCGCCGCGGCACCGAAGCCGAGCGCGATCGTCATCAGGTAGAAGGAGCCGATGATGCCGATGGCCCAGATGACGGACTTACGGGCGGCCTTGGCGGTCGGCACCGTGTAGAAGCGGATCAGGATGTGCGGCAGTCCGGCGGTGCCGAGGACCAGGGCGATGCCGAGCGAGATGAAGTCCAGCTTGGAGGTGCCGGTGGCGCCGTACTTGAGGCCGGGCTCCAGGAACGCCGCGCCCTTGCCGCTCTCCTCGGCGGCCTTGCCGAGCAGGTCGGAGACATTGAAGTTGAACTTCCACAGCACCAGGAAGGTGATGAGCAGGGTGCCCGCGATGAGCAGGACGGCCTTGACCATCTGCACCCAGGTGGTGCCCTTCATGCCGCCGATGGTGACGTACACGATCATCAGGATGCCGACGAGGGCGACGATCGCGATCTTGCCGGCGTCGGTGGTGATGCCGAGCAGCAGCGAGACGAGCACGCCCGCACCCGCCATCTGAGCGAGCAGATAGAAGATCGAGACGACGATGGTGGAGGTGCCGGCCGCGGTGCGGACCGGGCGCTGGCGCATGCGGTACGCGAGGACGTCACCCATCGTGAACCGGCCGGAGTTGCGCAGCGGTTCGGCCACGAGCAGCAGGGCGACCAGCCAGGCGACGAGGAAGCCGATGGAGTACAGGAAGCCGTCGTAGCCGAAGAGGGCGATGGCGCCGGCGATGCCCAGGAAGGACGCGGCGGACATGTAGTCGCCGGAGATGGCGAGGCCGTTCTGGAAGCCGGTGAACTGGCGGCCGCCCGCGTAGAAGTCGGCGGCGCTCTTGGTCTGCCGGCCGGCCCAGACGGTGATGAACAGCGTCGCGACGACGAACGCCGCGAAGAGCGAGATGATCAGCGGCCGGTGCTCGCTGGTGGCACTCGATGCGGCCAGCTGGACGCTGTGGAGGGTGGTGCTGCTCATGCGTCGGCCTCCATACGGGACTTGATGGCATCCGCCTTGGGGTCGAGCTTCTCGGCCGCGTGCCGCGCATAGAACCAGGCGATGAGGAACGTGGTGGCGAACTGGGCGAGCCCGAGGACGAGCGCCACATTGATGTTGCCGAAGAGCTTGGTGCCCATGAAGCCGCCCGCGTAGTTGGACAGCAGGACGTACAGCAGGTACCAGGCGATGAAGGCGATGGTCAGAGGGAAGGCGAAGGAGCGGTACGTGCGGCGCAGTTCGCCGAATTCCGCACTCTCCTGCACCTCGGCGAACTTCTCCGTCGTGGGCTGGGCAGGGCTGGTGTCCGTACCGCCCGTGGGCGGTGGCGGTGCATCGGTAGACACGGAATCTCCTCGCGACGCGGGTGCGGCAGGTATGGATACGGGGACCTCACGGGGACGGACGCATGCTGCTCCACCCCTGACAACGGCACGGAAGCGGCAGCGAAGCGGTTCACTTCCGGTCTTTTCCCGTCAGGGTTTTCCATCGGAAGTCGTTGATGTACCCCGATGATCGGGATAACTTCACTCGTCATGTACCCGCCCATTCGCACCGGGTGTCTGGGCGGCTTTACGGATGATGTGGAGAACCCATGGCTCATCTGCGATCCAGACGGACGCGCGCAATAGCCCTGCCCGCCGGTCTGGCGCTCACGGCCTCGCTCGGATTCATGCCCGCAGGCGCCGCGTCGGCCGTATCCCTCGACGACTCCACGCCGGCCGCCGTCGCCACCGACGGTCCGAAGCTGTCGTACGTCGTCAACACGCACGGCGGTCACTCCACCGCCAAGGCCGTGAAGAGGGCGATAGCGAAGGCCGGTGGCACGGTGGTGATCGCCTACGACCAGATAGGCGTCATCGTCGTCCACTCGCAGAACCCGGACTTCGCGCGGCAGATCCGCGCGGTCAAGGGCGTCGCCTCGGCGGGCGCCACCCGCACCAACCCGCTGGCCCCGCAGACCGACACGGCCATCGACGCCGAACAGCCCCTCGGCACGGCCGAGGCGGCCGAGGCGGCGGCACGCGCGACGGGCGACCAGGACCCGCTCGAGCCGCTGCAGTGGGACCTGCCCGCCATCAAGGCGGACAAGGCCCACCAGAAGACGCTGGGGAGCAAGAAGGTCACCGTCGCCGTCATCGACACCGGTGTCGACGACACGCACCCCGACCTGGCGCCGAACTTCGACGTCGAGGCGTCCGCCAACTGCGTGTCCGGCGCGCCGGACACCACCCCCGGCTCGTGGCGGCCGGCCGCGGGCGAGAGCGACCACGGCACCCATGTCGCGGGCACCATAGCCGCCGCGAAGAACGATGTCGGCGTCACCGGCGTCGCCCCCGGCGTCAAGGTCTCGGGCATCAAGGTGGCCAACCCCGACGGCTTCTTCTACACCGAGTCGGTCGTCTGCGGCTTCGTCTGGGCCGCCGAGCACGGCGTCGACGTCACCAACAACAGCTACTACACGGACCCGTGGCTGTTCGCCTGCAAGACCGACGAGGACCAGAAGGCCCTGCTCGAGTCGGTCACGCGGGCCGCGAAGTACGCGGAGCGCAAGGGCGCGGTGAACGTCGCCGCGGCCGGCAACTCCCGGATGGACCTTGCGGCGAACGAGCTCACCGACACCACCAGCCCCAACGACACCACGCCGGTGACGCGGGTCATCAACCCGCGCGAGTGCCTCGACTACCCGACCATGCTGCCGGGTGTCGTCACCGTCTCCGCGACCGGCGCCAAGGGTCTGAAGTCGTCGTACTCGAACTACGGCCACGGCAACATCGACATCTCCGCGCCCGGCGGCGACTCGACGGCCTACCAGAAGCCGGACGCCCCCGCCACCAGCGGCCTGATCCTGTCGACCGTGATGAACGGCGGATACGGCTACAAGGCCGGTACGTCGATGGCGTCCCCGCATGTCGCGGGTGTCGCCGCGCTCATCAAGTCGACGCACCCGCGTGCTTCGGCGGCCGAGGTCAAGGCGCTGCTGTACGCGCAGGCCGACGACACGGCGTGCGGCGCTCCGTACGACATCAACGGCGACGGCACCGTCGACGCCGTGTGCGAGGGCGGCAAGGGCAAGAACGGGTTCTACGGAACCGGGCTGACGGACGCGCTGGACGCGGTGCGCCGGTAGGCGAGTTGTGCCGAGGGGCCCGGGCGTGTGGATCGCGCCCGGGCCCCTTCCTGTGCCACGGTCCGGCACGGGGTGCCATAGTGCGGCCGTGAGCGACACTCGTCCGCACGGGACTCCGCAGGACACTTCGGGAACTCCGGGAACTCCGGGAACTCCGGGAACACCGGGAACTCCGGGAACTCCGGGAACATCAGGGGCTCCGAGGACGTCGCAAGGGACCGCGCAGTTGTGGGCGGCCCTCGGCGGTGACCCCGAGCTGACCCGACGGATCTCGTACAGCGGCCCGCGCGGGCTGCTCACGGCCCGGCTCCCCGTCATGGAACTGGCCCGCGCCACGGTCGCGGTGTGCGCGCTCGCGGCCGCCGAGCGTGCCGCGTGCGGGGCCGCGGGCCCGGTTCCCGCCGTACGGGTCGACGACGGCGCGGTCGCCACGGCGTTCGTCAGCGAGCGGCATCTGCTGCTCGACGGGCGGGCTCCGGTCAACTTCGCCCCGATGTCCCGCTTCTGGCGCACGGCCGACGGCTGGGTCCGTACGCACGCCAACTACCCGCACCACCGGGCGGCCCTGCTCACCGCGCTGGACACCGACGAAGACGGTGTGGAGAGAGCACTCGCCGGGCGCCGGGCGCTGGAGGTCGAGGAGACGGTGCACGCGGCGGGCGGACTGGCCGTCGCCCTGCGCACCCCCGAACAGTGGGCGGCGCACCCGCAGGGCGCGGCGGCGGCCCGGCAGCGGCTGGTGGCGCGGGAGCGGCTCGACGACACCGCCCCGCGACGCCGCTCGCACCGGCTGCGGGTGCTCGACCTGACCCGGGTCATCGCGGGACCTGTCGCCACGCGGACGCTCGCGCTGCTCGGCGCGGATGTGCTGCGCGTCGACCCGCCCGGGCTGCCCGAGCTCCCCGACCAGCATGCCGACACCGGCTTCGGCAAGCGGTCCGCGACGCTGGACCTCGACAGCCCGGCGGACCGGCGGACCTTCGACGAACTCCTCGACCGGGCCGACGTGCTGGTCACCGGCTACCGTCCGGGGGCGCTCGACGGTTACGGCCTCACCCGGCCCGGACTCGTCGTCGCGCAGGTGTCGGCGTGGGGTGACGACGGGCCGTGGGGCGACCGGCGCGGCTTCGACAGCCTCGTACAGGTGGCGAGCGGGATCGCCGTCGTGGAGGGTTCCCCGGACCGTCCGGGCACCCTGCCCGCGCAGGCGCTCGACCACGGCACCGGATACCTGCTCGCAGCGGCGGTGCTGCGGTCGCTGACCGAGCAGGAGCGGGACGGCGGCACGCGTCTCGTGCGGTTGGCGCTGGCGCGTACCGCGCACTTCCTGACGCACGGCCTGTCGTCCGTGGCGGGCGGCGAGGCCGAGTCGTACGACGCCGGTCGCCTGCTCGCCGAGGCCGACAGCCCGCTCGGCAGGCTGCGGTACGCCCTGCCGCCGGTGTCGTACGACGGCGGCCCGACGACCTGGTCACGCCCACCGGGCGTCTGGGGCGCGGACGCGCCGACGTGGCTCTGACCGGCGTCTGCGGCGGGCGTGGCGTCCCGCCCCACCCATGGTGCGGCTCCACCGCGCTGCGGATCCGCCTCACCGGACGGTCGTCCGGTGTGTCCGTCCTCGAGCGCCGGGCTGGATCGGTACCCACCCGGCAACCCGGGTCTCCGTCCTCGAACGCGGCCAGGCTCACCATTCGGATTAGCGAAACGTAGCGATCCTGTGGCAGAGTGTTACGTGCACGCCCGGCGCCCAGGCGACGTCGGGCACCCTCCTCGGTCGGGTCATACGGCCCAGCCGACCAGCGTCCGGAGGGACGTGCCACGCGGGCTGACGGCTCCTGCCGTTCAGCACCAGGGCACGAAGGCGATTGGCTCACACCCTGAGCAGTACTCAGGTCCCCTAAGCCAATCAGAGACGCTCCACAGGGCTTGACCCCGGAAAGGGCGGAGCGGGGGAGAGCCCGCCGCAGGCGCCCGAAGGGCGCAGCGGGTGGGCTACGGCTTGATCAGGACCTTGAGGGCCGTGCGTTCGTCCATCGCCTTGTAGCCGCCGGGGACGCCGTCCAGGCCGATGGTCAGGTCGAAGACCGGGGACGGGTCGACGGTGCCGTCGAGGACGTCGGGCAGCAGCTCCGAAATGTACGCGCGGACGGGCGCGACACCCCCGCGCAGCGCGATGTTGCGGTCGAACATGACGCCGAGGTCAAGGCCCGTGCCGCTGCCGTGCGGGACGCCGACATAGCCGATGGCGCCGCCGTCGCGGGTGATCCCGACGGCCGTGCGCATGGACTGCTCGGTGCCGACTGCCTCGATGACGGCGTGCGCGCCGTGACCGCCGGTCAGCTCGCGTACGGCGGCCACCGCCTCGTCCCCGCGCGCGGCGACGACGTCCGTGGCGCCGAAGGTCCTGGCGATGTCGGTGCGCACCTGGTGGCGTCCGAGCGCGATGATCCGCTCGGCGCCGAGCCTCTTCGCGGCCAGCACCCCGCACAGGCCGACCGCGCCGTCGCCGACGACCGCGACGGTGCCGCCCCTGGTGACGCCCGCGCCGACGGCGGCGTGGTGGCCGGTGCCGAGCACGTCGGAGAGTGCGAGCAGGGCGGTCAGCAGCCGCTCGTCGGAGGCAGCGCCGGCCGGGAGCTTGACGAGGGTGCCGTCGGCGAAGGGCACGCGCACGGCCTCGCCCTGGCCGCCGTCGGAGCCGGGCGAGCCCCAGAAGCCGCCCTGCGGGCAGGACGTCTGCAGTCCCTCGGCGCAGTACTCGCAGGTGCCGTCGGACCAGACGAACGGCGCGACGACGAGGTCCCCGGGCGCGAAGCCGGTCACCTCGGGGCCGGCCTCCTCCACGATGCCCAGGAACTCGTGGCCGATGCGCTGCCCGGGCCGCCGCTCCGACTCACCGCGGTACGCCCACAGGTCGCTGCCGCAGATACAGGCCCGCAGGACCCGCACCACGGCATCGGTCGGCTGCTGCACTTCCGGGTCGGGAACGTCCTCCACGCGCATGTCGAACGGGGCGTGGATCGTGGTGGCGCGCATGACGGCGGTCCTTCTCGGGGGCTTCTCAGACGGCGGTACGCGCCTCACGGTACGCCCGGTCGGGCGAGGGCGCGTCCCCGGACCGACCCAGGGCGCCCAGGGCGCCCGTCGTCAGCAGGTACTGCGCCCCCGCGTACGTGAGCATGATCCAGAAGTCGGGCGCAGGGAGTTGCGGCCATTCGGCGAGGCCGGTCGCCAGGAGCATGTCGGAGACCAGGAACAGCGCCCCGCCCGCCCCTGCGGTCCGCCCGAGCGCGCCCGACCGGTAGACCATGGCGGTCAGCAGCAGCGAGTAGCCGGCGACGGGGATCCGCAGCCCTGCCGGCAGGTCCGCCCAGAGCAGCCCGACGGCGCCGACGAGGAACGCGCCGTACGCGATGCCGAGCGCCGGGCTCGTACGCCTCCGGCCGAAGAGCACGAGGTAGCAGACGTGCCCCGCGGCGAAGAGCCCCATCCCGACGAGGAACGCCCAGTCGGCGTCGGCCATCAGGAACACGTCCCCGCCCCAGCCGCAGAGGAGTGCGGCCACAAGGAGCCGGGGCGCGCCGCGGGTCGCCGCGTATGCCGCGAGCAGCGACATCAGGAGCGGCTTGGCGATCAGATGCCCGGTGTCCCAGCCACCGAGCAGGGCACCGAGGTCGAGCAGGAGGGCGGCCGCGAAGAGGGCCTGCAGGAGCCGGGCGAGGCTCTTCCTGCCGGCGCTGCGGCCGGAGCTCCGCTCACCGACGTCGGAGTCGCAGTCGGAGTCGGCAGGCGCCGCGGAGGAGGCGCCCGCCGCGGCCCCCGCCTCCGCGCCCGCGCTCGCATCCGCATCCGCATCCGCATCCGCATCCGCATCCGCATCCGCATCCGCGCTCACGCCGTACGCTCCGCGGCGGCCGCAGGACCCGGTACGGCGTCCCCGGCGCTCCCCTGCACGGCGGCCGGCCCCGGCTGCCATCCGGGACCCCGGAACATCCGCCCGGCGCGCTCGTGCCAGCTGCTCGCGGCGCGCACGTCGCGGACGATGGCGACGTACTCGTGCGTCGCGACGCGCAGCGGGTTGTACGTCGAGATGTTCTTGGTGAGCCCGTAGACGGGCCGCTCGGTCTCGGCCGCGAAGGACCGGAAGAGCCGGTCCCAGACGATCAGGATCCCGCCGAAGTTCCGGTCCAGATAGCCGCCTTGGGAGGCGTGGTGGACCCGGTGGTGGGAGGGGGTGTTGAACAGGAACTCGAAGGGCCGCGGCAGCCGGTCGATCCGCTCGGTGTGGATCCAGAACTGGTAGACGAGGTTCACGGAGGAGCAGAAGGCGAGGGCGGCCGGGTGGACGCCGCAGGCGATCAGCGGCAGGTAGAACGGCCAGGAGGTGAACCCGGTCCACGGCTGGCGCAGCGCCGTGCTGAGGTTGAACTTCCGGCTGGAGTGGTGGACGACGTGGCAGGCCCACAGGACCCGGATGACGTGATGGCCGCGGTGGGACCAGTAGTAGAAGAAGTCCTGCGCGAGCAGCATCAGGAGGACGGTCCACCACAGCACGGGCACGCGGAGCGGGGTGAGTTCGTACACCGCCGCGTAGACGGCGACGACCGGGATCTTCCAGAGGAGGTCGAAGCCGAGACTGCCGAGCCCCATGCTGATGCTGGTGGCGGCGTCCCTGGCCTCGTAGCCGGCGGCGTCCTCGTCGGGATGGAGCCGGTAGCTGACCATCTCCAGGACGGTGAGCAGGACGAAGGCGGGTATCGACCACAGCACGACATCGGGCAGGTTGGACGGCATGCGGGCACCGTAGAGGCGCGTGCGGCGGCTCGGCTAGATGCCGTTACCAACAAGTATGCGAGACAACCTGTCAGCGTCTTTGGTGACTTCTGCCAAGCGTGCCGCCGCAGGGTGTCGTCCGTGGTGTTCTCACCGTGGTGGGCGACGCCCAGGGCCGGCAGGTCGCGGAGATGCCGTCACTCGTCGGGCGACCGGCCTGCGGTTCCGGATACAGAGCTCGCTCGACCTGCGCCGGATCGTTCACCTGCCCGAACCGGCCCGGTTGATCATGTGGCGCTGCGGGCTGCCGAACGGGCTCGAGGCCCTGCGCGAGCTGCCCAAGCTGACTTCGCTGTGGCTCTCGGCGTGCGCAGGCCCCGATGGATGCGGCCTCGGCCTGCGGCCGCTGCTCGGCATGGAGCGGTTGGTCCTCACCCTGAGCCGCGGTACGTCGGTGATCGGCGAAGAGCTGTTCCCGCCCGGTCGCATCGTGCGACGCGACTGGCCGACAGGGCCGGACGAAGCGGCCGGCCACGCAACGGACCACGCAGCCGAACCACACGACCGGACCACACGACTAGACCCCCGCCGCCCCCAGCAGTGACCCCGCCGCGTACGTCACCCCCATCGCCAGCGCTCCCCCGCCCACGTTCCGCCCCATCGCCCGCCCCGCCGGCGCGTCCCCCAGCCGGGCGCTCCACCAGCCGGTGAAGGTCAGGGCGACGAGCACCGACACGACGGTCACCCACAGGCGGGCCGACGACGGCGGGAGCACGATCGCCAGGAGGGGCAGGAGCGCGCCCACCGTGAACGCCAGGCAGCTGGCGCCCGCCGCGTGCCAGGGGTTCGCGAGTTCGTCCGGGTTGATGCCGAGTTCCACGCGTGCGTGGGCGCGCAGGGCGTCGCGCTCCGTGAGCTGGACCGCGGCCTCACGTGCCACGTCGCGCGAGAGGCCGCGCTCCTCCAGGAGGTCGGTGAGCTCGTCGAGTTCGGCCTCCGGCTGTTCGCGCAGCTCACGCTTCTCGGTCGCCAGCGCCGCCATCTCCGAGTCGCGCTGGGTCGAGACCGAGACGTACTCGCCGGCCGCCATCGACATGGAGCCGGCGAGCAGTCCGGCGAGGCCGGCGGTGAGCAGCGTCCCGCGGTCGCTCGTCGCCCCCGCGACGCCGACGACGAGACCTGCCGTGGAGACGATGCCGTCGTTGGCGCCGAGGACGGCGGCGCGGAGCCAGTTGAGACGTGTACCGAGGGATTCGCCGTGGGGCTCGTGGTGGGTGGGTTCGGTCACGCGGGGAGGGTCTCACCTCGGGCGGTGCGGGCCCAGTCACCACACCCTTACCGACCCGCCCGGCGCGAAGGCGGGGCTGGTGGCACCGGCCGGGACCTCCTTCAGGGGCTCGGCGATCTCCTCGACGGTCGGGCCGTGCACGGCGGCGACGGTGTCGAGGAAGGCGAGGTCGAAGCCGTACACCCGGGCGGCGTTGCCGCCCGCCATCGCCGCGATCTCGTCGCGCGGGAGCCCCGCGTAGGCGATGCGGAGGCCTTCGCGGGAGTACGGGGTCGTGCCCTCGTCGTGCGGGTAGTCGCTGCCCCACATGATCTTGTCGAGGCCGATCCTGTCGCGCAGCGGCACCTCGTGGGGCCGCATGAAGCTCGCGCCGACGAAGCAGTTGTCGCGCCACACCTCGCTGGGGCCCTTGCCCATCGAGGCGGCAAGCCCGGCGCCGAACTTGGACTCCGCGGTCGCTGCCCTGGTCGCGGCGGCAACGAGCCGGCCGTGGTAGTAGTCGAGCATCTCGACGACGGCGGGGATCCAGCCCGAGCCCTGCTCGGTGAGCACCAGCTTCAGCCCGGGGTGGCGGCGGAAGGCGCCGCCGAAGATCAGATGCCAGAGCGCCCGGTGCGAGAACCACGTCGTCTCCACCATGAACACGGCCCGTGCGGCCGGTTCGTCGCCCAGCGGCGGCGAGGCCGACCCGCCGTGGTGGTTGACCGGTACGTCGAGCTCTTCGCACACCGCCCACAGCGGGTCGTACGTCTGCGAGAACAGCTCGGGGACGCCCGAACCGGGCGGGGCGCCGGGCAGCAGGATCCCCCCGGTGAGGCCCGCCTCCTTGCTGCGGCGGACCTCCGCCACCGCCTCGTCCACGTCGTTCAGCTGGATCTGCGCGACGCCCGCCCTGCGGCCCGGGGCGAGGGAGCAGAAGTCGGCGAGCCAGCGGTTGTGGGCGCGCAGCCCGGCCCACCGCAGCTCGTACTCCTCGCGCGCCGGCGCCGGCGCCATCAGCGATGCGGACGGGAAGAAGGGCGGGATGGTGTTGGGGAAGACGACCTCGGCGACGATGCCGTCGGCCTCCAGCTCGGCGATCCTGCGGTCCGAGTTCCAGTTGCGGTCCGCGGTGTCGGCGACGAGGTCCTCGTACGGGTTGACGTACGCCGCCGCCCAGGCGTCGAAGTCGTCGTGGAAGCGCTTCTCCAGATACGGCTTGTAATCGAGGAGATCGGCGCCTGCGTGGCAGTCGGCGGAGATGACGGTGTAGCGCTCCATCGGTCAGTCCACCCCCAGGGACGGGAAGTCGTGGTCCGTCAGCCAGTGCCGGCCGACCTCGCGCGAGCGCGCCCAGGACGCCTCCACGGCGGCCTGGTCGTCGGGCTGGCCGAGTTCGGCCGGGGTCGGGCCGATGCGGCGGGCGACCGGCGCGAGTTTCGTGGTGTCGAAGCCGAAGACCTCGGCGGCCGCGAGGCCGAGGATGCGGCGGGTCTCGGCGACGGGGATGTCGTGGAAGGTGTTCTTCAGCCAGGCACGGGTGTGGGGCCAGGTGCCCTCCGGGTGCGGGAAGTCGGAGCCCCAGAGGATGTTGTCGATGCCGATCTCGTACCGCTGGGCGAGTTCGCGCCGCTTGGTGTTGGTGGCGCAGATGAAGACCTGCCGGTCCAGGTACTCGCTGGGCGGCCGCCGCAGCTCCGCGAAGGGCGAGAGTTTCTTGCCGCCGTGGGCGCCGAGGTAGAGGCGGTCCATGAACCAGAGCAGATTCGGCAGCCACCAGCAGCCCGACTCGGCGACGCCGAACCTCAGCCCGGGGTGGCGCTCGAAGACCCCGGACCAGAGCAGGAACCAGAGCGGCCGGGCGGGCCACCAGGTGACCTCGGAGACGTAGATCCCCAGGTGGTCTCCGTACTCGTGGCGCGGGGCGGCACCGGAGTGGGTGACGAGCGGCATGTCGGTCTCGGCGGCGGCAGCCCAGACGGGGTCGTAGCGCCGGTCGTGGTACGGGGCCTTGTCCACCCACATCGACGGGATCATCAGCGCGCCGAGCCCGGACTCCTTGGCCCGGTGGATCTCGGCGACGACCTTGTCGACCTCGCCGGTGACGGGGAGGAGCGCGACACCGCAGTGCCGTGCCGCGTCCTCGGCGTTCCCGCCGACGAACTCCGCCAGCCAGCGGTTGTGCGCCTGCGCGCCCGCCATGCCGAGGTCCGGATCCTGGTCGCCGGAGAGCCCGAGACCCACGCCGAAGGGCGCGGCGGTCCCGCTGTCGACGGCGTCCGCGTCGGGGAAGACGACCTCGGCGGCCACCCCGTCCCCGTCGAGCTCCTTGAGACGCTGTGCGGTGTCCCAGCCGCCGCGCAGGCCCTCCTCGTTGTCGCTGAACCACTTGTTGGCGAAGGCCTCGTTGCGCACGCCGAGGCGGGTCATCTCCTCGCGGCGGCGGTCGCGCCCGGCGAGGAACTCGTCGAAGTCCCGGTGGAAGCGGGCGTCGAGGTAGGACCGGTACCGCTCGGTGGGAAGTCCCGCGTGGCAGTCCGAGGAGATGATCAGGTACGGGTCGTTCGGTGCCGGTGCGTACGGGTCCGTCATCGCGGCTCCCTCAGTCGAGTATGAAGCTCTCCAGGTACGAAGGGTCGGCCCGGTCGAGCATCGACTGCGACCGCGCCCGGATCTGGCGGTCGCTGTGCTCGCTCGCCGGGAGCATCCAGAAGCGGTCGGCCCTGATCCCGTCCACGACGTGCTCGGCGACCTGCTCCACCGGCGTGAACGTGACCTCGTGCCCCGCGGCCCTCATCGCCGCCTCCCACTGGTCGAGGCTGCGGTACGGGGTCCTGCGCGGCCGTTCCTTGGCGTAGCGCGCGGGCCTGTTGCGGTGCGACTCCCACAGTCCGGTGCGGAGCATGTGCGGGCCGGGGAAGAGCACGGACGCGCCGACCCGGGCACCCTCGGCCTTCAGGTGCGCGTACAGCGACTCGGTCATGGTCACGACGGCCGCCTTGGTGACGGCGTACACGGACGCCGTGGGCAGGGGTGCGATACCGCCGTCGCCGGACGCGGTGTTGACGACATGGCCGGGCTCACCGCCGGCGATCATGCGCGGGACGAAGGCCTGGATGCCGTGGAAGACACCCCACACGTTGACCGCGAAGGCCCACTTCCAGTCGTTCGGCTCGTGCTCCCACATCCTGCCCTCGGCACCGGAGCCGACCCCCGCGTTGTTGCACAGGACATGGACGGCGCCGAAGGTCTCGTACGCGGCGTCGGCTAGCTGCTGTACGGAGTCCCGGTCGGACACGTCGACGACCCGTGCGAGGACGTCCGCGCCGGCCGCCACGAGGTCGTCCGTGGCCTTGCTCAGGGCGGCGTCCTCGACGTCGGCGAGGACGACCTTCAGCCCCTCCGCGGCGAACCGCCGGGCCATCGCCAGTCCGATGCCGCCCGCCGCCCCGGTGACGACGGCGACCTGCCCTTCCGCGAGCCTCACCGGACGCTCCCCTCCGGCGGTCCGTCGAGGATCTGCTGCGGGTCGTCGTACCGCTGGTGGATGTACGGGAGCAGGGCCCGGGCGCTGACCCGTTCGGCCACGCGGCCCTTCTGGTCGGTGGTCTTCTCACCGATGGTGAGCCCGACCAGTTTCCGTACGGGCAGGTCCGCGACCGGGTCGTACATCGACTCCCGCAGGACGACATCGCCGGTGAGCTGCTCCAGCCTGCGGAACCTCTCGCCCCGTACGCAGTGGACGAGGACCGGGTCGGTGTCGAATCCGGATCCCGAACCGTCCACCGACGGCAGGAACTTGAAGTAGAAGTCCAGCTTCTCGCCCGGCTCGGGCAGCGGCAGGGGGCCCGACACCGCGGCCCGCACCTCGACGAAGGCGATCCCGTGCCGGGCGAGGGCGGCCCGGACGACCAGGCCGTCGCGTTCGACGGTCACCTCGCCCAGCTTCTTCGGCTCGCCGAAGACCTCACGGCCGCCGATGAGGGCCCGCTCATGGGTCATCGGCATGACGAGCGGATACCAGCCCTGCCGATCGCCGTGTGCGGCGGCGACGGCGACCGAGCCCGCGCCTGGGAGTACCTCCCGCGCCGAAGGCTGCGGGGGAGGACAGCCGGGCAGATCGACCTTGCTGATGTTGGCCCGCACGAGCGGGCGTTCGGTGGGTTTGAGCGGCGGCGGCAGGACGGCCGCGACCGCGTCCGGGTCGGTCTCCCAGACCGCCACGACGCCCGTGGACCAGATGCCGGGGAGTTTGGCGCCGGCTGCGCGGGCGGCCGTGATCTCGGCCTCGGTGCGCGCGCCGTACCGTACGCGTGCCATGTCGTACCACCCTTCGTCGTTCGTCGGGGGCCGGTCCTGTAACACTGTTACACCGGCGCCGATGAAGGGTAAAGAGCCCTGCAGCGACAGGAGTCGAGGAGCCGATGTCACGTAACGCGCTGAGCCGTGACCAGGTACTGGAGGCGGCAGCCGGCCTCGTGAAGCAGCACGGCCCCGACGCCCTCACGATGCGCAAGCTCGCCGCCGGGCTCGGCACGGCCGTCACGTCGATCTACTGGCATGTCGGCAACCGGGAGTCGCTGCTGGACGCGCTCGTGGAGCGGACGGTCCAGGAGATGGGGGCGATCCGGCCCACCGGGCGCACCCCGGCGGAGCGGATCGTCTCGGTCGCGCGCCGTCTGCGCCGCGAGCTGCGGGCACGGCCGCATCTGATCGCGATGGTCCATGAACGGGGTCTGACCGAGCGGATGTTCCTGCCCGCCCAGCGGGCGCTCGTCCATGAAGTGCATGCCGCCGGGCTGCGTGGTGCGCGTGCCGCCGAGGCCGTACGGGCCGTGCAGGTCCAGATCGTCGGCTTCGTCCTCGTCGAGCGGAACCGGGAGCGCGCGCCCGTGCAGTCACCGGGCGAGGAGGAGCTGTGGGGCAGCGCGAGCGCGGAGGACGACCCGGCCGAGCAGGACCCGGCGCTGGCACGTGCGCTCGCCCGCCCGGCCGACCCTGAGCGGCTGTTCGCCGTCTCCGTGCGGGCTCTGGTGGAGTCGCTGCTTTCCCAGGGGAATCGACAGGCGGGACAGGCGAATTAAATCGGTGGAACGCCGCGGAGGCCTCTCGTACAGTCGTTCCCAGCGGGGGCGGCTCCGCAAGCGTGCTTCCTTCTCTCTCTTTCTATGAATCCGTAGCGCGCTCACTCTCCGCCCTCGCTTCACACTTTCCGAGGTCCGGGGGGATCTGTTTGTCCGTGCTGTCGCCGTCGTCGCTCGCGCCCGTGCTGCTGCGCCGTCTCCGTACGGTCTACGTCACCCAGGCCGGGCCCCGCCCCGGTGACGCACCGACCGACGAAGGGCTCGTCGCCCTCGAAGCCGAACTGCTCGACCGCGGGTTCACCCCGACCGCGCAACTGCGCGATGCCCTCGCCTGGCTCGGCCCGGCGGGCCTCGGCGAGGCCGGCAAGGAGCTGCTGCGTCTGATCGACGCGGAGCTGGGCGCCGACCGCACGCACATGCCGCTCTTCCGGAGCTTCCCGGTGTCCGTGCCGGGGAACACGTACCAGCTGTACATCGACCGGGTGTTCACGCTGCTCCTGCAGTGGCCCGACCAGCCGTGCGTGCTGTGCGGCACGGTCGGCAGCGTGCATCCCGTCGCGCCGTGCGCGCACCTCGTGTGCCGGACCTGCTGGGACGGCGCCGACTACGCCGGCTGCCCGGTCTGCAACCGTCGCATCGACCGCACCGACCCCTTCTTCCGGCCCTCCCGGCCCGCCTCTCCCGATACGGCCGACGGCTATGCGGGCCCGCTGAAGCCGCTCACGCTCGGGATCGACGCCGGCGCCGACGCGGCCAGAGCCCTGGACAAGCTGCTGGCCCGCCGCACACCGCTGCCGCCGCGGGACCGTGACGACGTGAAGGTGCTGCTCGCGCACGCCCCTGCCGATCTCGACTGGTTGCCGGACGACATCCCCGTACGCGAGACCAAGTCGCTGGTCCTCGGGACGCTCCTGCTGGACCGGCGCACGCGCGAGGCCGTACGGCCGCTGCTGCCCGTGTATCTGACCACCGCGACCGATGTGCTGCGGCTGCTGAGCGTCTGGTCGGGCGGCGAGGCGGACCTGCTCGACGAGCGGCGGTTCCGCTCGCTTCCACGCGGGCTGCGGCGCGAACTGCTCGGCGTGCTCGACGCGCTGGAGGCGACGTCACTCGTCGAGGACGTACTGCGTCACTCGATGCGGTGGAAGCGGGCGGCGGAGATCCTTCATCCGTACGAGCGCCACGAACGCCACCCGAGGGCGGCGCTCGCCTTCGCGGTGGTGCGCGCCACCGACCTGTCCGCGGGACCGATGGGCGCCGCGCTGCTGCGTACGGCCGCCGGGCACCCTGCGGCGGTACGGATCGACGGCGCCCGGATCAAGCCGAACACCTGGACGGGACGGGTCGAACAGGCACTCGCCGGACGCGAACTGGACACAGCCGTCCGCCTGCTGGCACAGCGGCCGGGTGAGCTGCTGCGCCGGCTCGACCACGTCCTGCGTCTGCACGAGGGCGGGGAACCGTCGTCCGCGGTGATCACCGTCCTGGAGGAGGGGCTGGCCAAGGCCGGTCCCGGCCCGCTGCTGGCCGCTCTCGGACGGCTGAGGATCCGTCATATGTCCGGCGACCGCCGGGTGTTCTTCCCACGCGGCCAGGTGGCTCATTCGTACACGCTGGACGACACCCGCGCTCCGCTGCCGACGGCCACGGTCGAGCGGGTGTGCGAGCTGCTGGAGCGCGAGGTCGTGCGCCGGCTGTCGGGTGCGTCCCGGTTCGACGTGGCCGTCCTGGACGCGGACCTGGCCGGACTCGCTGTCCCGGCGGCCGAGAGCGCGGCGGTGAAGGCCCTGGTCTCCCTGCCGCGCGGCAGCACGCAGCCGCTGCCGCAGGGCGAGATCCTGCGGATGTTCCTGCACTGGACCGAGCCCGCGAAGACCGTGGTGGACCTCGACCTGTCGGTGGCGATGTTCGACGCCGAGTGGAAGTACGTCGGACTGTGCGACTACACGAGCCTCGTGTACGGGAAGCGGGTCGCCGTCCACTCCGGCGATCTGACGTCCGCTCCCGCGCCGGACGGTGCGACGGAGTACGTCGACCTGGACACGGCGGGGCTCGCCGCCGCGGGCGTGCGCTTCGCGATGCCCATCGTCTTCAGCTTCAACAATGTGCCGTTCGAGAAGCTCCTGGACGCTTTCGCCGGGTTCATGGCGCTTCCTTCGGCCCGCGAGAGCGATCGGGACGCCTCGTACGACCCGCGGACCGTGCGGCAGCGTTACGACCTGGTCGGGGACTCCCGGATCCATGTGCCGATGGTGGTCGACCTGGAGCGGCGCACGTTCCTGTGGACCGACGTGCATCTGCCGCCGGCCGAGGGCTACCACAGCGTGTACCGGCACAGCGCCGATCTGGGCCGGATCGGCAAGGACCTGTACCAGTACTTCACGGCGGGCCGCACGACCTTGTGGGATCTGGCGGTCTGGCACGCGGCCGCGCGCACGGACGAGGTTGCGGTCGTACACCGCGAGGAGCTGTGGCACTACCGGCGGCGCGAGGGTGAGCGGAGCACGGACTTCGCCGCCCGCGTGCGGGGGCTGACGGAGCCGCAGGGCCGGGGCAAGGCCGTCGACGCGGAGCAGGCCGCCGAGGGGCGGGAGGTGCTGCTCGCACTGGTGCAGGGCGACCTCGCGCCGTCGGGTGCGCGCGGGTCCGTATACCGCCTGCTGCCGGGGCCCGTTGACGGCTGCGGCCTGGAACAGCTGGCGGCGGGGGACCTCGTGGCGGCGCTCGGCCGAGCCGGTCGCGACCCGGGCCGTTCGACCCGGTCGCGAGCGGGCCGGGGCGGCCGTGTCAGTGGCGGCCCGTAAGCTCTGTGACCATGCTCGACGACCGTACGACAGCAGCAGCGTGGCCGGCCGCGTATCCCCAGGGGTACGCGGTCGTCGACGTGGAGACCACCGGACTCGCCCGCGACGACCGGATAGTGTCGGCTGCCGTCTATCGGCTGGACGCCCAGGGAAATGTCGAGGACCACTGGTACACGCTGGTGAATCCGGAGCGGGATCCGGGTCCGGTGTGGATCCATGGACTGACGAGCGAGGTGCTGGAGAGCGCACCGCTCTTCACCGATATCGCCCACGACTTCGCGCACCGGCTCGACGGCCGGGTCCTCGTCGCGCACAACGCGATCTTCGACTGGTCGATGATCGCCAGGGAGTACGCGCGGGCGGAGCGCGTCGCGCCCGTGCGGCAGCGGCTGTGCACGATCGCCCTCTCCAAGGAGCTCTCGCTCCCGCTGCCCAACCACAAGCTGGAGTCGCTGGCCGCCCACTTCGGTGTCGTCCAGCGGCGCGCGCACAACGCGCTGGACGACGCGCGTGTGCTGGCCGAGGCGTTCCGGCCCAGCCTGCACGCCGCCGCCGAGCGCGGAGTGCGGCTGCCCCTGCTGGAGTGCCGACCGCTGACCGAGTGGTCGTCCACGCCCACCACACCACGCATCGGCCACCAGGCGTCGGGGTCCTCGTACCGGCCGAACAGCTGGCGCCCGTCGCGCAGGCGTCCCGCGTGTCCGTATCCGAACCCTGGCCGCTACGAGCCGGACAAACCACTCAAGCAGGGCATGCGGGTGGCCTTTTCGGGCGACACGTCCATCGAGCGCGAGCTCCTGGAGGACCGCGCGATCGAGACCGGGCTCCATGTCGCGACGAGCGTCTCCCGGCTGACGAGCCTGCTCGTCACCAACGACCCCGACGCGGCGACCTCGAAGACGGTCAGGGCGAAGTCGTACGGGACGCCGATCGTCGACGAGGCGGCCTTCACACAGCTGCTGAGGGACGTGGCCGCGGCCGACGACTGAGTCCGGGCCGTCCCGGTGCTCCGCGACGGCCGGGACGCCGGCTCTCGGCTCCATACAGACCGGAGGGCGCCGCGCCGCCACGCGGCCGGATGCCGCCTCGCCGGCCGCACCAGCAGGGATCCGCTGCTGCGCCGGTCGGGTGCTGCCGCGCCGACCCGCCAGCGCGGATCTTGCTCCGGTGCCCCGTGCTCCGCAGCATGCGGCGCATGGCACGTTGCGAGGTCTGCGGAAACGACTACGGCATGTCGTTCGAGGTGCACGCGCAGGGCGCGGTGCACGTCTTCGACTGCTTCTCCTGCGCCATCCACCGGATGGCCCCCGTCTGCGAACACTGCCGGGTCCAGATCATCGGCCAGGGCGTCGAGGCCGACGGGCACTGGTACTGCGGCGCCCACTGCGCACGCTCCGAGGGAAAGGTGGGCATCATCGACAAGGTCTGATCCTCCCGCGCGGGTCCCGGACTCCCGGACTCCCCGAGGCTCCCCGGCCCCGGGACCCTCCCTCCGAGCACCCCATGGCCGAGTTGTACGGTCATGGGGTGTACCGCTTCCTGTTGTCCCGGCAGTGGGTGATCCTCACCCTCGTCAGCCTCGTCCTCATTCCCGCGATGGTCGAACTGGGCTTCTGGCAGTTGCACCGGCACCAGCACCGGGTCGCACAGAACGAGCTGATCTCGGACAACCTCACCGCCCGGCCCGTCCCGGTCGCCGAGCTGACCTCCCCCGGTCACACCGTCCCCCGCGCCGACTACTGGCGGCGGGTCACCGCGACCGGCACGTACGACACGGCCCACGAGGTCGTCGTACGCCGCCGCACCAATGCCGACGACCGGGTCGGCTTCCACGTACTGACCCCGCTGATCCTCACCGACGGCCGCGCAGTCCTCGTCAACCGCGGCTGGGTGCCCACCGCGGCCGACCAGGCGGCCTTCCCCGAGGTGCCGCCCGCGCCCGGGGGCGAAGTGACCGTCACCGGGAGGCTGATGGCCGATCAGACGACGAGCTCCAGCGGGATCAAGGACCTGTCCGGGCTGCCGCCCCGCCAGATCATGCTGATCAACAGCGAGCAGCAGGGGAAGAGTCTCGGCCGTGCGGTACTCGGCGGCTATCTGGAGCAGACCGCGCCGGAACCCGCCGGCGGCTCCCCCGAGCTGATCCCCGACCCCGACCACGACTCCATCGGTGCGCACATGGCGTACGCCGTGCAGTGGTGGCTGTTCGCGGCCGGTGTGCCCGTCGGCTGGGTGATCCTCGTACGCCGCGAGAAGCGCGACCGCGCGGCGGCCGCGGGCGAGCAGGATGCGGCCGAGTCGGTGACGGCGGCCGCGTAGGCAGCTCCGCGGGCGGCCGCCCGGTCGGCCGCGGTGCGGTCCCAAGCGTCCCCGGTCTGTCCCTGTCCTGGTGCGAGGCGGCAGGATGGGGCCCATGGATCTTGGACTGAAGGACCGTGTGTACGTCGTCACCGGAGCGACGCGGGGACTGGGCAACGCTTCGGCGCGGGCGCTGGCGGCGGAGGGCGCGAAGCTGGTCATCACCGGGCGGGAGGAGCAGTCCGTCGCGAAGGCCGCCGCCGAGCTGGGCCCGCAGACGGTCGGAGTCGCCGTGGACAACGCCGACCCGGCGGTCGCCGAGCAGTTGATCACAGCAGCGCGCGAGCACTTCGGCCGCCTCGACGGCGTCCTGGTCAGCGTCGGCGGCCCGCCTCCCGGCTTTGTCACGGACAACACGGACGAGCAGTGGCGGTCGGCGTTCGATTCGGTCTTCATGGGCGCGGTGCGGCTGGCGCGTGCTGCGGCGGAGGCGCTCGGCGACGGCGGGGTCATCGGCTTCGTGCTGTCCGGCTCGGTCCATGAGCCGATCCCGGGCCTGACCATCTCCAACGGTCTGCGCCCGGGCCTCGCGGGCTTCGCCAAGTCCCTCGCCGACGAACTGGGCCCGCGCGGCATTCGGGTCGTGGGGCTGCTCCCGGCCCGCATCGACACGGACCGCGTCCGCGAACTCGACGCCCTCTCCGGCGACGCGGACGCGGCCCGCGCGGTCAACGAGTCCCGCATTCCGCTGCGGCGCTACGGCACTCCGGCGGAGTTCGGCCGTACGGCGGCGTTCCTGCTGTCCCCTGCGGCGTCGTATCTGACGGGCGTGATGCTCCCGGTGGACGGCGGGGCTCGGCACGGCTTCTGAGCACGGTGGCGGCGCGGCGGCGCCGGGGTGGATTTCGGTGGGGTCGGCCGGGGCCGTTCAGGGCTGCTGAGGGCTGCCCCTATGCACGGAGCCGGTGACTGCTCGCGTCTGGTGTGTCGCGAGCGGCCACCGGCCGGTGAACGCCTGAGTGCTTACTCCTGGGGGTATATGTCCCCCGCGCCCATGGCGCTCTCCTGCTCGCTCTGCTCCTGCAACCTGCGGGCCTTGTCCTGGAGCCGCTGCCGCTCCTCCGGGTCGGTCGCCCGTTCCGCAGCCTGCTTCAATTCCTCTGCCTTCTGACGCATCTGCCGGACGCGCCCACCGGATTCACCTGCAACGCTCATGGTCACTCCTCGGACGTCGGAATGAGCGGGCTCCTCCAGCCAACCAGCGCCCCCGCGGGCCCGCATCCCGAGCGACCGTCCGGCCCGGCCCCGAGGTCGCCGCCTGCTGAGGGCTTTGCAACGGCCGCGCCCAGCCGGTCCGGCACCTGGGAACGGACACCCGGGCCGTGGGCGCCGGAACCGAAGGTGTGCGGGCTCGCCCCGGTGGGCCCTCCGGGGGCCGACGGGCGCGCCCCGTCACGTCACACGGCGTGCGCGGTGCTTCTCCGCACGGAGGCGGACCTCCGACGGGAGCGACGCGAGGCCCGCCGAGTCACGGGCATGGGTCAGCGCCTCCGTCGAGAGGCGGTGCAGGGTCTCGCCCGGGGACGCGTAGGGCTCCAGGAGCAGGCGGACCCGGGCCGTGGGCGCCGTGCGCCGGCCGTGGAGGGCGATCCGGGCACGGGCCACGCCGTCCAGGTGCTCCGCCTCGCCCGCAAGGACGGCCTCCAGCGCCCGGCCCCGAAGCAGCGCACCCTCGCCGTCGCCGCTTTCGACCAGGACCTCCGCGAGGCGCGAGCGGCGCAACTGCGCCACCAGCCACCACAGGGCGAGCAGCACGAGGACCGCGAGCGCCGCGATGACGACGGGCCACCACCAGCCCTCGGCCCGCCACCGCTGCCGCGCGCTCCCGCTCAGCAGGACGTCGTCGGGACCCGACCAGGGCCACCAGGACGGCACGCCCAGGCCGAGCCCGGCGGCGAGCACCCCTCCACCCACGGCCAGCAGCACCAGCCCGGCGAGGCCGAGCAGCACGCGGTTGACGACGCGGAGCATCCCGGTCACCCCTTCTTCGCAGGCCGCCGGACGACCACGGACAGCGCCGGCGGATGCGCCAGCCCGAGTTCCCGGATTCCCGCACCGAGTACCGCGTCCATGTCGGACCGCACGTCGTCGAGTTCACGGAAGTGGGACACCGCCCGTACCCCGACCCGGCGCCGCCCCATCCGTACGCGCACGGACTGCACCCCGGACACCTCCATCGCCCGGTCGCGCAGCACCAGCGCGGCGGCCTCCCGGTCCAGTCCGGCCCGTACGTCCGTGTCCGACGGGTCCCGCCGCATCGGCAGCAGTCCCCGCAGCCCGGGCGTCACCGCGAGCACGAGCAGCCACACCCCGAGCAGCACCGCGACGCCCGCGCCCACCAGCACCCAGGTGTTGTCGACGGGCCATCGCTCCAGCCGGTCGGCGATCCCCTGGCGCCAGGCCATGGCGGGCCGGTCGGCCCGGACGGCCGCGACGTCGTACAGGAGCATCCCCGCGACGGCGGCGACCACGGCCGCGAGCAGTCCGGCCGGGATCCGCCGCTTGGACCAGAAGCGTCCGCGGCGGTCGTCCTGGTCCACGGCGGCGGGCCGGTACGCGGCCGCGGAGGCCGACTGGTCCAGTTCCTTCTCCTGTTCCTCTTCCTTCACGGGTTCGGTCATCGGAGCCTCCCCTGGGCCGCCCGGCGCGTGTGGACGGAGTGCAGCCGCTCGACCTGTACGGCCACCTCGGGCACCTCCATCCCCGCCAACGCCTCTACCCGCTGCGCGACACGGCGACGCACGGCGCGGCACTGCTCGCCGATGTCGGTGGGGTATTCGAGTTCGAGGCTGATCCGCACGCGGGCGTGGTCATGGTGCACAGTGACCGTGGCGTGGGGAGCCTCACCGCCCTCCGGCACCTGTACGAGGGCCTCCCGCGCCGCCTGCGCGGCGATCTTGGCGACGACCCGGTCGGCGATCGTCGTCGCTCCCCGCTCCGCCGCCTCGATCTCCTTCGTCGCCACGGGCGGAGTCGACTCCGCGGCCACGCCGTGTCACCTCCGCCGGTCGCCGTGCTCGCGGCGCCGGAAGAAGTCACCCGGTTCGAGGTCGCCGTCCAGGAAGCGGCCGGCCACGAACCCGACCGCGCCGAGCGCGGCCACCAGGAGAAAGGCCCCGAAACCGCCGAAGTACCCGGCGAATCCGAGCGCCATGCCGGCCAACAGGCCGGCCACCGCCATGCTCATCGTGAGCCCCTCTCGTGAGCTCGCTCCCCTGCTGGAGCCACTGGATCCGCCACTGGGCTACTGGATCCGCGGTTCCGGCTCTTCTTCTTCCTCGTCCGGCAGCTTCACATCGCTGACCGCGATGTTGACCTCGACGACCTCGAGCCCGGTCATGCGCTCCACCGCGGCGACGACGTTCTCGCGCACGGCGCGGGCCACGTCCGAGATCGATACTCCGTAGTCGACGACGATCTCGAGATCGAGCGCCGTCTGGACCTCGCCGACCTCGGCCTTCACACCACGGGTGGCGCTGCTCGAACGACCGCCGCCACCGGGCACACGGTCACGCACGGCGCCGAACGTACGGGAGATTCCACTGCCCATGGCGTGGACGCCCAGCACGTCCCGGGCCGCGAGTCCGGCGATCTTCTCGACCACGCCGTCGGCAATGGTGGTGCGCCCCCGCGTGCCCGGATCTCCGCCGCCCCGCCGGACAGGGGACGGCTCCTTCTTGACATTGACGTCGGTCTCGGTCATCGCCATTCGTCCCTTTCCGGGCGGTGGTCAACTCCTGACTCCGATGACCACACTAAGTGTGCTTGCCCGGTCTCGCGCCGGGGATGCGGCAGGCTGGGGCAATGACGAGGCGGGAGCCATGACGGGGCGCAGGCGATGACAGGGCTCGGGCGATGACGACGGCCGGCGGATGGGCCGCGACGGTGCGGGCCCGGATGGGGCTGGGCAGGCTCCTCCCGCTCGGCGGAGCAGGAGACGGGGCCTGGCTGACGGAGCGCGCAGCGGAAGGGGTCCTGCGTGCGGCGGCGGCACGGGAGGTGCGCGGCGCCGTGCTCGGCCGGCTGCGGATCGGGCTCGTCGGGACGGAGACGACCGCGGAACCGGCAGTTCCGCCGCCACCGGCCGCCCTGCCGCCGGGCCCGCTGCGTATCGAAGCGGAATTCGAGGCGGCCCCCGACGAACCGATCCCGGCCCTGGCCCAGCGGCTCCGCGCGGCCCTTCACGCCGCGTCCGCGGAGCGGCTGGACCTCGCGGTCACGGAGATCGACCTGCGGGTGACGGCACTGCTGGACGCCGTGGCGGAGCCGGAGCCGGTGAATCCGCCGGCCGGAGTACCCGCGGTGACCCCGCAGGACGAGGTGGGCACCACGGCGGCCGCCGTGCCGGGCGTCGCCCACCTCACGGGCACGCTGGGCGTACCGGTCCGTATCGAGGAGGCCTCCGTACGCGTCGAATGCGCGACGTCACCCGGCCACCGCCCGCTGGCGGTGGCACTGGCCGTCCGGGAGGCGGTCATTCCGGTGCTTCCGTCACCCGTGCCCGTGGCGGTCCTGATCACGGATGTACCGACCGGGCCCTGAGGACGCTGCGGCGTGCGCCCCCGCGGCAAGGCGCACGCCCCGCCGCGCGGGCGGGGCCGGGCGCGGGCGAGGCGCGCCGTCAGTCCGCGAGGCCCGCGAGGTCCCGCAGGCGCCGGGCCTGGGCGGCCCGCTCGGCCGTCCGCTGCTCCTCGTACGTGCGCTCCTGCGCACCGCGCAGCAGCGCCTTGGTCTCGATCACCGCGTCCCGCGGCGCGGCAAGCAGCGCGGCCGCCAAGTCGCGTACGGACGCGTCGAGTTCCACGGCAGGCACGACGAGGTTGGCGAGGCCGATCCGCTCCGCCTCATCGGCCTGGACGAAGCGCCCGGTGGCGCAGATCTCGAGCGCCCGGGCGTAGCCGACGAGGGAGACGAGCGGGTGGGTTCCGGTGAGGTCCGGAACCAGACCGAGGCTGGTCTCGCGCATGGCGAACTGCACGTCCTGCGCGACGATCCGCAGATCGCAGGCGAGGGCGAGCTGGAACCCGGCACCGATCGCATGGCCCTGGACCGCCGCGATCGACACGACGTCGTTGCGGCGCCACCAGGTGAACGCCTCCTGGTACTCGGCGATGACCGCGTCCAGCTCCTCGTCCGAGCCGCGCGCGAGGTCGAGGAACGACGGCTCGCCGTCGAAGCCCTCGGGCGTGAACGCCTGCCGGTCGAGCCCCGCGGAGAAGGACTTGCCCTCACCGCGCAGCACGACCACCCGCACGTTACCCGGCAGTGACCGCCCGGCCTCGGCCAACGCCCGCCAGAGAGCGGGGGATTGGGCGTTGCGCTTGTCCGGGTTGGTGAGGGTCACCGTGGCCACCGCGTCTTCGACGGTGAGCCGTACGCCGTCCTTGTCGAGCACAGAGTCCAGCGAGTCGAGCGAAGTCATGAGGTGCCTCCGGTTCCGGGCGGTGCAGTCGGTGCAGCGACAATTAAGTGACTGCACAGTAACCACCCGGCCGACCACACGGTCGACCGGGTGGCCGGCACCGGATCCGGCCGGTCGGCCTCAGACGCCGCTCTCGACAGTTGCCACTCCCGGCCGTCAGGCCGAGGCGGCCTTCTTGCCGCGCGTCGCTCCGCCGCGTCCCCGCAGCGTGACTCCGGACTCGCTGAGCATCCGGTGGACGAATCCGTAGGAGCGGCCGGTCTCTTCGGCCAGCGCCCGGATGCTTGCACCGGAGTCGTACTTCTTCTTCAGGTCTGCCGCGAGCTTGTCGCGCGCGGCGCCGGTCACCCGGCTGCCCTTCTTCAGAGTCTCGGCCACCCGTGCCTCCTCATGGGAAGTGCGCTCTGGACTCTCATGATCACCCCTCGAGGGCTCCATGGCCACCCATTCGACAAGGTCCGTACGACAAGCTTTGGCGGCCGCAAGGGCGCCACTCCAACCGGAATTCAGGATTCCGATGTGGGCTGCCAAGAAATTTCGACGTCCCACCGGGTGAAATTCCAGGTCAGGGCCGGTGTGCTGCGGACGGGGCCGTTCCGGGTGCCGGCCGCCCATGGAGGACCGTTTCGGCAGATCGCCACGCCGAGGTACGAGACACACTCACTCAGATGAAGGATCACTCATGAGCCGAATGATCCATACGAAGTGGATCAGGCCCGCCCGTTCGGAGCAGGGCCGGCCGCGGGGTGGCGACACGAGGCCCGCCCGGTCACGGGCGGGTCGGCGTCGACCGGTCCGCGGCCGCCCGGTCAACGCGCCGCGTCCGGGCGGCGGGCGGTCCGGGTCAGGCGAGCGCGACGAGGTCCGCGTAGTCGGCGCCCCACAGGTCCTCGACGCCGTCCGGCAGCAGGATGATCCGCTCGGGCTGCAGCGCCTCGACCGCGCCCTCGTCGTGCGTGACCAGCACGACCGCGCCCTTGTACGTGCGCAGCGCGCTCAGGATCTCCTCGCGGCTGGCCGGGTCGAGGTTGTTGGTCGGCTCGTCGAGGAGCAGCACGTTCGCCGACGAGACCACCAGCGTGGCCAGGGCGAGCCGGGTCTTCTCACCGCCGGAGAGGACCCCGGCCGGCTTGTCGACGTCGTCGCCGGAGAACAGGAAGGAGCCCAGTACCTTGCGGACCTCGACCAGGTCGAGGTCGGGCGCGGCGGAGCGCATGTTCTCCAGGACCGTGCGGTCAGGGTCGAGCGTCTCGTGCTCCTGGGCGTAGTAGCCGAGCTTCAGGCCGTGGCCCTCGACGACCTGGCCGGTGTCCGGCGTCTCCGCACCGCCGAGGAGCCGCAGCAGCGTGGTCTTGCCGGCGCCGTTCAGGCCGAGGATGACGACGCGGGAGCCCTTGTCGATCGCGAGATCGACGTCGGTGAAGATCTCGAGGGAGCCGTACGACTTGGACAGCCCCTCGGCCATCAGCGGGGTCCTGCCGCACGGCGCGGGCTCGGGGAAGCGGAGCTTGGCGACCTTGTCGGAGACCCGCACCTCGTCCAGCCCGGCGAGCAGCCGCTCGGCGCGGCGCGCCATGTTCTGCGCGGCGACGGTCTTGGTCGCCTTGGCACGCATCTTGTCCGCCTGCGCGTTGAGCGCGGCGGCCTTCTTCTCGGCATTCTGGCGCTCGCGCTTGCGGCGCTTCTCGTCGGCCTCGCGCTGCTGCTGGTAGAGCTTCCAGCCCATGTTGTAGACGTCGATCGTCGAGCGGTTGGCGTCGAGGTAGAAGACCTTGTTGACGACGGTCTCGACGAGGTCGACATCGTGGGAGATGACGATGAAGCCGCCGCGGTACGTCCTCAGGTAGTCGCGCAGCCACACGATCGAGTCGGCGTCGAGGTGGTTCGTCGGCTCGTCCAGGAGCAGCGTGTCGGCGTCCGAGAAGAGGATCCGGGCGAGTTCGACACGGCGGCGCTGGCCACCGGAGAGGGTGTGGAGCGGCTGGCCCAGAACGCGGTCGGGCAGGTTGAGCGCGGCGGCGATGGTGGCCGCCTCGGCCTCGGCGGCGTACCCGCCCTTCGTCAGGAACTCGGTCTCCTGGCGCTCGTACTGCTTCAGGGCCTTCTCGCGCGTCGCGCCCGTCCCCGTGGCGATGCGCTGCTCGTTGTCGCGCATCTTGCGGATCAGCACGTCGAGGCCGCGGGCGGAGAGGACGCGGTCGCGGGCGAGGATGTCGAGGTCGCCCGTGCGCGGGTCCTGCGGGAGGTAGCCGACCTCGCCGGAGCGGGCGATCTGGCCGGCGGCGGGAACGCCTTCGCCCGCGAGGCATTTGGTGAGGGTGGTCTTGCCCGCTCCGTTGCGGCCGACGAGGCCGATGCGGTCGCCCTTGGCGATGCGGAAGTTGGCGGACTCGATGAGGATGCGGGCGCCGGCACGCAGCTCGATGCCGGAAGCGGTGATCACGGTAAGACTCCAGAACGGGACGGACGGCGGAAGGACGACGGGGCGTGCGGCAGCTTCGACGCCGTCTAATCCACGAGGAGAATTGCCATACGGGTCAGTCTACCGGGCGCATGCAACCGGTCTTCTGTGGTTCTCCCCACGGTGGAGTGGCCTCCGCGGCAATGAAAGAAGCATGACAAAACAGGCGGAACGCTCGGCGCTGATCGATACTCGGGGAATGCAGTTCGACGACAACGCCGACCTGGACACGTCGGAGGTCCAGGATGTGCGCGGTCGGCGCATCCCCGGCGGGAAGGCCACAGTCGGCGGCGGGATCGTCGGCTTCATCGCGCTGATCCTGGGCCTGCTCTTCGGGGTCGGCCCCGACCAGCTCGGGCTCACGGAGGGCGGAACGCAACCGGACGTGAGCGCCTCGTCGGCTGCGGAGGTGGGCCAGACCTGCCGCAAGGGCGCGGACGCGAACATCCGGGAGGACTGCCGGACCGTCGCGGTGGTCAACAGCGTGCAGGACTTCTGGCGGTCGGAGTACACGAGGCGCGGAGGGCGCTACACGGATGCACCGACCGTTCTCTTCACGGGCCGGGTCGGCACGGCCTGCGGCTCGGCGACCTCGGCGGTCGGGCCGTTCTACTGCCCGGCGGACCGCAAGGTCTATCTGGACCTCGACTTCTTCCACGATCTGCGGACCAGGTTCGGGGCGTCCGGCGGCCCCTTCGCCCAGGCGTACGTCGTCGCGCACGAGTACGGCCACCACATCCAGAACCAGATGGGCACGCTGGCCCGGGCGCAGGACCGGCAGGCCGGCCCGGCCAGCAATGCGGTGCGCGTGGAGCTGCAGGCCGACTGCTACGCGGGAGTGTGGGCGCGCCACGCCACGACCACCCCGGACGAGAAGACCGGCAGGCCGCTGCTGACCCGGCTGACGGATGCGGACATCCGGGACGGCCTGAACGCGGCCGCCGCGGTGGGTGACGACCGGATCCAGCAGAAGATCCAGGGCCGGGTGACCCCCGAGTCCTGGACGCACGGTTCGGCCGCGCAGCGCCAGGAGTGGTTCTACCAGGGCTTCCGCACAGGCGACATGGCCCAGTGCAACACCTTCCGGTGACCGGCTCCCGCTCGGGTGCCGGGCATTGTCAGTACCCCCTGCCAGACTGAGAGTCAGATCACATTCCTGTCGTCGAGCGAGGAGTTAGGGGTGATCGAGATGGCGGAGGGACCGAGCATCTGTCCGACGCTGTTGTATGTGGACGCCAAGGCCGCGATCAAGCAGCTCACCGAGGCCTTCGGCTTCGCGGAGAGCGCCGTGTACGAGGGCGAGGACGGCAAGGTCGTCCACGCCGAGCTGTCGTACGGGAACGGAATGGTGATGCTCGGCAGCAGGGGCACGGGGAGCCAGTTCGACAAACTGATGGAGGGCGCCGGCCCGGCCGGGGTCTTCGTCCATGTCGACGACGTGGACGCACACCACAGCAGGGCCGTGGAGCACGGTGCGGAGGTCGTGATGCCGCCCACCGACCAGGACTACGGCTCCCGGGACTACACGACACGCGATCTCGAGGGCAATCTCTGGAGCTTCGGGACGTACCGGCCGGGGGCGGTGGAGAGCTAGGGGGCATCCCTCCGGATCCGGAGGACCGGCCCGCACTCCGTCCCTGCCCGACCGGCCTACACGCCTCCCGTGTGGACCTGGAAGGCAGCCCGGCGGACGGCTTTGGCGAGGGCGGGGTCGGGGTGGGCTGCCGCGAGGGCGACCAGGACCTGCACGGTGCGCGGGTGACCGACGGCCCTTACCTCGTCCAGCAGTGCGGGGACGGTGCCCTGGACGGCCGAGTCGAGGTGGCGGACGAGCAGCGCGGTGTCGCCGTGGTCGGCGACGGCGGCCGCGGTGTCGACCCAGAGCCAGGTCGCCTCCTCGCGGGTGAGCACGTCCGCGGTGTCCTCGGGGTCCGCTCCCTCGTACTCGGCGAGCCAGAGCAGGGCGTACGGCCGCAGGGAGGACTCTTCGGCCGCGGCGCGCACTCCGGCCTCGGCGGGGGCGCCGACGACCCGGAGCGCCTCGAAGGCGAGGCCGCGGAGCAGGGCGTCCTCCCCACGGGCGGCGGCGAGGAGTTCGCTGACGGCGCTGGAGACCGTACGGGCGGCGAGCCAGGCTCGGTACTCGTCACGGGCGGGCCCGGGGGTGAGCCCGGCGCAGGCGCGGAGCATGTCCTCGGCGGAGTGCTCGATATGGCCTGCGGGGCTCTGGGCGGCGACACAGATCTGTTCGAGTTTGACCCAGACCGCCCAGTTCCCGAGCGGGGTGAGGGTGGCCTGGCCGGGGCCGAGCGTGAGCGCGCCCACGGCGGCGAGGCCCTCCAGTGCCCAGTCGAGCAGAGCGGAGAGGGGCACGTCGGAGCGGACCGTCCCGGGCACGGTCTTGGCGGGGTCGGGCTGGGCCCCGTAGGGCACTTCGCAGCGCTCCTCGCGGAGTTCCACGACGCGCTGCTGCAGCAGGTCGAGCAGGGCCGGTACGAGCACGGGGCCGGCGGAGAGCTGAAGCAGGGAGAGCACTTGGGGGACGGCTTCGACGACCTCGGCGACCGCCGCGGGGGCGACGTCGGCGGGCGCGGGGTGGACGAGGGACCAGGCGTCGAAGAGCGCGACCCAGCCCCTCAGCACGGCGGTGTCGTCGCGGTCCCAGGCATTCAGCCGCCAGCCGGGGCGCGCGGTGGCGCCGTGGAGCTCGACGAGTCCGGCGAGCCGGGCGCGGTCCCAGCCGGCGCTCACCTGGTCCGGCGTCAACTCCAGCGCGTCCGCGGCCCGTTCCAGCGCGGCCGGGCCGACGGCGGCGTCGCGCACAGCCGCCGCCCAGCGGGCGACACGGACCGCGTCGGCGAGGACCTCGCGCGCCTGGCGGGCCAGTTCCGCGGCGGGCGGGGTGCCCTCGGGCGGGCGCGGAGCGGGGCGCGTACGCCGGTTCGACACGGCGCGGCGGGCCGTGACGGTGGGACGAGGGCGGACAAGACGGAGTCTGGAGTCGCGCAGGTTACGGGACGTCACGGGGGCAGTCTTCCCGTTGACGGCCCGAAAGCCCAAACGGAATCTGTGATCGCGCGGAACGGGCTTGCCGCGGGGCGGCTCCGGAGTCGCTCCGCCGCTGCTCGGAAGGTGCCGCGGGGCTGCGGGAATGGTTGCTAGACAAGGGGGGTGAGGAAGCGGCGGAGGGCCTCCTCGTAGCGGGCCGGGTCCACGTTCCACATGGCGCCGTGCGGAGCGTCGGGCACGGTCTGGAGGCTGACCAGGTCCGGGCGGCGGGCCGCGAGCTCCCGGGAAGGGCCCCAGGGCGCGAGTCTGTCGTCGGGGCCGTGGAAGATCTGCGTGGGGACGCGCAGGGCGTCCGGGTCGGCGGCCTCGCGCAGCCGGTCGCCGTGCAGCCCGGTGCGGCCCTGGGCCGCGCGCACGGCGAGCGGCAGCAGGAAGGACGGGGTGCGCCGGGCGGTGGCGAGAGCGCGCAGGGTGGCCTGCCAGTCGAGCACCGGGGAGTCGAGGACGAGCCCGGCGATGCGGTCGCGGTAGGAGGAGTTGGCGGCGGCGTGCAAAGCCATCGCGGCGCCGGTGGACCAGCCGTGCACGATCACGCGCTCGGCGCCGTTGCGCACGGCGTACCGGACGGCGGCGTCGAGGTCGCGCCACTCGGAGTCGCCGAGGTGGCCGAGGCCGTCCGGGGAGTCTGGCGCGCCGGGGTCGCCGCGGTAGGCGACGGCCAGCACGGGCAGCTGCCGGCCGACGAGGAAGGGCACGAGGTTCAGGGCGTGCTGCCGCGTGGCCCCCAGGCCGTGCACGGCGATGACCCAGGTGCTGCGGGGGCCGCGGACGAACCAGGCGGGCAGCGAGCCCAGTTCACCGGGAATGTCCACGTCCTCGTGGTCGATGCCGAGGGCGCTGCTCGGGGTGCCGCTGTGCACCTGCGGGGTGAGCCGCACCTTGGTGCCGATGTCGAGGCTGCCGTGCCCGACGCTCTCCAGCCGGCGCACGACGGTGTCCGCGGCGTGCGGTACGTCCTCGAGGACGGGACCGACGACCGCGTGCACATCCGTGCCGGTGAGTCCGTACGTACCGGGCCGAAGCGAGACGAGGCTGCGGGTGAGGGTGATACGGCCCGGCCCCGTGGCGTGGACGGTGAGCCGGGGCTCACCTGGCAAGGGCCGTCCGGGCGTCACCTTGAGTGCGGCGTCGCTGGCGTAACGGCCGGCCGCGAACGTGGCCGCACCGAGACCTATGAGGGTGGTGACGGCCGCTGCCGTCGCTGTAACCGGGCGCACTGCTCCAGTGTCGGTACGTCACCGCAGTGCTGCCACTGGACAGGGCACGACGGGTGACGCTCCCGTGCGATCAGCGTGGTCCGCGCACTCGGCGGGAGCGGGGTGCACAGCGCCGCCGGAGACGCGGCGCGGCCGGAGACGCGGCGCGGGGCCAGGCGGCCGGAGGGAGCCGCGTACGCGGCGCTGTCAGCGGGACTGGCCGTAGGTCCGGAGCTTGTCGCGCACCTCGTCGAGCTGGGCGGGCGAGAGCAGGGACGGCTCCCGGCCGGGGACGGAGCTCGCGGTGAGCCAGACCCGGCACATCCACTCCAGCTGGGCCGTCCGGTCGTATGCCTGGTCGAGCGAGGCTCCGTACGTGACGGTCCCGTGGTTCCGGAGGAGACAGCCCGTGCGGTCCGTGAGGGCCCGGAGCATGTTCGAGGCCAGCTCGTCCGTCCCGTAGAGGGCGTACGGGGCGACACGGACGGGGCCGCCGAGGGCCGCAGCCATGTAGTGGATCAGCGGCAGCTCGGTGACCAGGGTGGAGACGGCGGTGGCGTGCACGGCATGGGTGTGCACGACGGCCGTCGCGTCCGTGGCGCGGTAGATCTCCAGATGCAGCGGCAGCTCGCTGGTGGGGGTGAGCTCGCCGAGCAGCTGCCGCCCGTCGAGGCCGACGGCGACGGGGGCATGCGCGCCGAGCCGGTCGTAGGGCACTCCGCTCGGGGTGACCAGGACCAGCTCGCCGTCGTCCGTGGAGACCCGTACGGAGACATTGCCCGAGGTCCCGACGACGAGTCCGTCCACCGCGGTTCTGAGGGCGGTGGCCACGAGGTCCGCCCAGGCGTGCCCGACCACGTCCTGCCGCTGGTCCTGCCGCTGCTCGCGTCGCTGGTCGTTCCGCTGGTCCCGCCCCGGTGCCTGTCCCTGCTGCCTGGTCATGCGGTGATCCTTTCAGGGCATGCGACGCGAGCAGCGGCAGGAGCCCTCCGAGCGGCCGGGAGTGACCAGGATCTCCTCGGCGGATCGGCGGCCCGGCTGCTCGCCCGCGAAACGCTGCAATGGACCGGTTTCTTCCACTCCTTCCCTTTGCAGGCGGAGTGGGCACATCCCCTTGGGACACCGCACCGCCCGCCTCAGTTCACCTTCCGTTCATCCAGGTTGCCTACGGTCGGCGAGCCACTGACATCCAAAAGAAGCCTGGGTAAATGGAAAACATCACGCTTCTGCTCGGGATCGTGATCGTCACCGCTCTCGTGTTCGATTTCACGAACGGTTTCCACGACACAGCCAACGCGATGGCGACGACCATCTCGACAGGCGCGCTCAAGCCCAAGACGGCGGTGGCCATGTCCGCCGTGCTGAATCTTGTCGGCGCATTCCTGTCCGTTGAGGTCGCCAAGACGATCTCCGGCGGGATCATCAACGAAGAAGGCATACGCACCGAAGTGATCTTCGCGGCGCTCGTCGGCGCCATTCTGTGGAACCTCTTCACCTGGCTGCTGGGCCTGCCGTCCAGCTCCTCGCACGCACTCTTCGGCGGTCTCATCGGCGCCGCCGTGATGTCCGCCGGTTTCTCCGCCGTCAACGGCGGGACCATCGTCACCAAGGTCCTGATCCCGGCCGTCGCCGCGCCGCTCGTGGCGGGCCTCGCGGCGCTCTTCGCGACGAAGCTGACGTACAGGATCGGCGCCAAGGCCGACGACAAGGCCACGTCCAAGGGCTTCCGCGCCGGCCAGATCGCCTCGGCCGGACTCGTCTCCCTCGCCCACGGCACCAACGACGCGCAGAAGACCATGGGTGTCATCACCCTGGCCCTGGTCACCGGCGGCGTCCTCGCCCCCGGCTCGAACCCCCCGATGTGGGTCATCGTTTCCGCCGGTGTGGCGATCGCCCTCGGTACGTACCTGGGCGGCTGGCGCATCATCCGCACCATGGGCAAGGGCCTGACCGATCTCCAGCCGCAGCAGGGCTTCGCCGCCCAGACCAGCGCCGCGACGGTGATCCTGGCCTCCTCGCACCTCGGCTTCTCGCTCTCCACCACCCAGTCCTGCTCCGGCGCCGTGATGGGCGCGGGCCTCGGCCGCAAGGGCGGCGTGGTCCGCTGGTCCACCGCCACCCGGATGTTCGTCGCCTGGGGTCTGACACTGCCGGCCGCCGCGGCCGTGGGCGCCGCCGCCGAGTTCCTGGCCGGCCAGGGCGCCTGGGGCATCGCCGCCGTCGCGCTGCTGCTGATCGCGGGCTCGGGTGTGATCTGGTCGCTCTCGCGCCGCAAGCCGGTCGACCACACCAATGTCACCGACGACGAGACCGGCGCGAACGGCACCGAGGCCGGGGCCGGTTCGCTGGACGGTCTCAAGGTCACCATCCCCGCGCCGGCCGCTCCCGCGGCCGGCGGTGAGCCCGCCCCCGCACCCGCCGCCACGGTGTAAGGAAGTAACGAACAGCATGAAGATCGACTGGGCAGCTCTCGGCTCCGTCTTCGGCGTGAGCCTCGTCGTCACCGTCGCCCTGGTGGGCCTGTTCACCCTGGGCATCGTGGGCCTCGCCAAGCAGCAAGCCGCCTCCGCGCAGGGTGGTTCGGGCGGTTCCGCGGCCCTCGCCCGCACGGGCGCCTACGCCTGCTTCGCGCTGTGCGCCGGGGCCGTGGCGTACGGGATCCATCTGATCGTCGTCTGACAGCCGGCGCATTCTCGTCACAGGGGCCGGACACACCTTCGAGTGCGTCCGGCCCCTGTCGTACGTCGGACTCGCGGCAGGACACCGCTGTGGGACTGCGCACACTGTCCCGCCGCAGGTCAAGGGCGAGTTGACGGGTGTTCGCGGCCGTGGTGGACTTCCGGAGCCATTTACGGCGGCAGCAGAGGAAGCCGGTGCGAATCCGGCGCGGTCCCGCCACTGTCACGGGTGCACTCCACTCCCGGAGCCAGGAACTCTCACCGCCGGTCACGTCGAGCCAGGGCGCGGACCCTGAGTGAGGACGAACATGCGTGCAGAGCGGACCTTTGCATGCGGTGCAGCTGCCGGACTCGCCGGCGACCTGCTCTTCGGCGATCCGCGCCGAGGACATCCGGTCGCCGCGTTCGGCCGGGCCGCCGCTGCCGTCGAACGGGTGCTGTGGCGCGACCACCGCGGCTGGGGCGCCGTGCACACCGTCGTGTGCGCCGGGGGCGCGATCGCGGCGGGTGCGCTGGCCGCTGCTTCCGTGCGCCGTTCCCGTACGGCGTCCATCGCGCTGACCGCCGCGGCCACCTGGGCCGTCGTCGGCGGTACGTCGCTGGGGCGGGAGGCCCGGGCGATCGGCGGGGCGCTGGCGGCCGGCGACATCGAGGTCGCCCGGGAGCGGCTGCCGCATCTGTGCGGGCGCGACCCTCAAGCGCTGGACGGCCCAGGGATCGCCCGCGCGGTCGTCGAGTCCGTCGCCGAGAACACCTCCGACGCCGTCGTCGGCGCACTCGTGTGGGGTGCGCTCGGCGGAGTTCCCGGGCTGGTGGGCTTCCGTGCCGTGAACACGCTGGACGCGATGGTGGGTCACAAGTCGCCACGCCACCGCCGGTACGGCTGGGCCTCGGCGCGGCTCGACGACGCCGCCGGCTGGCCTGGCGCCCGCCTCACCGCCGCACTCGCGGTGCTCGCCGGCGGCGACCCCCGCGGTGCCGTACGGGCCTGGCGCGCCGACGCCGCGAAGCACCCGAGCCCCAACGCGGGCCCGGTGGAGGCGTCGTTCGCGGGGGCGCTCGGCGTACGGCTCGGCGGCACGCTGTCGTACGCCGGACGGGTCGAGCACCGCCCCGTGCTCAACAGCGGCGGCCGGGCCGTCGAGGTCACGGACATCGAGCGTGCGGTGCGGCTGTCGAGGCGCGTGGGGCTGCTGGCACTCGTGGCGTGCGCGGGCGCGCGGGCGGCCGCCGGGGCCCTGAAGGGGATGAAGGGGAGGCGTGCATGAGCGGGCGCGGACTGCTGGTCGCCGGAACCACGTCGGACGCCGGCAAGAGCGTCGTCACGGCCGGGATCTGCCGGTGGCTGGTGCGCCAGGGCGTGAAGGTCGCGCCTTTCAAGGGACAGAACATGTCCCTCAACTCCTTTGTGACCCGCGAGGGTGCGGAGATCGGCCGGGCGCAGGCCATGCAGGCGCAGGCGGCGCGCGTGGAGCCGTCGGCGCTGATGAACCCGGTGCTGCTGAAACCCGGCAGCGACCGCTCCAGCCAGGTCGTCCTGATGGGCAGGCCGGTGGGCGAACTGAGCGCGCGCGGCTACCACGGGGGCAGGCAGCAGGCACTCTTCGAGCCGGTCATGGAGTGCCTGGAGAAGTTGCGGAGCACGTACGACGCCGTCATCTGCGAGGGCGCGGGCAGCCCCGCCGAGATCAACCTGCGCCGCACCGACATCGTCAACATGGGCATCGCACGGGCCGCGCGTTTCCCGGTGCTGGTGGTCGGGGACATCGACCGGGGCGGGGTCTTCGCGCAGTTCTTCGGTACGACGGCGCTGCTCGCCCGGGAGGACCAGGAGCTGATCGCGGGCTACCTCGTCAACAAGTTCCGGGGCGATGTGACGCTGCTGGAACCGGGGTTGGACATGCTGCACGGGCTGACCGGCCGGCGGACGTACGGCGTCCTGCCGTACGCGCACGGCCTCGGCATCGACGAGGAGGACGGGCTGCGCGTGTCCCTGCGGGGCGCGGTCAGGGAGTCCGTGGTCGCCCCGCCGGCCGGTGAGGACGTGCTGCGGGTCGCGGTGTGCGCGGTGCCTCTGATGTCCAACTTCACCGACGTGGACGCGCTGGCTGCCGAACCCGGCGTGGTCGTGCGCTTCGTGGACCGCGCCGAGGAGTTGGTGGACGCCGACCTGGTGGTCGTGCCCGGAACGCGCGGTACCGTCCGCGCGCTGGAGTGGCTGCGCGAGCGGGGCATCGCCGACGCGCTGGTGCGCCGTGCGGTGGACGGCCGCCCCGTGCTCGGCATCTGCGGCGGCTTCCAGCTGCTCGGCGAACACATCGACGACGAGGTCGAGTCGCGTGCCGGCTCCGTGGCGGGGCTCGGACTGCTGCCGGTGCGGGTGCGGTTCGCACGCGAGAAGACCCTCGCCCGGCCGGTCGGTCAGGCGCTGGGCGAACGGGTCGACGGGTACGAGATCCACCACGGCGTCGCCGAAGTGCTGGACGGTGAACCCTTCCTCGACGGGTGCAGGGTCGGGGCGGTGTGGGGGACGCACTGGCACGGGTCGCTGGAGAGCGACGGCTTCCGGCGGGCGTTCCTGCGGGTCGTCGCTGCGGCGGCGGGACGACGCTTCGTCCCGGCACCGGACACGAGCTTCGGGGAGCTGCGCGAGGAGCAACTGGACCGGCTGGGCGATCTGATCGCGGAACACGCGGACACGGACGCGCTCCTGCGCCTGATCGAGGGCGGTGCGCCCGCGGACCTCCCCTTCATCGCGCCGGGCGCGCCGTGAGGCGCGGGACGGGCGCGACGCGAGTGCGCGGGACGCTCCCGGACGCCTGCGACGGGCTCATCTCCCCGCCCCGCCCGTTCCGCCCGACCGGATCCGAAGGAGCCCGTCCGGCCCTCGATGAGCGGGGTCGCGGGGGCGCAGGCCCCGTGTACGTGCAAGGCAATCGCCCTCGGCAGGGCAACGGCGAGCCGCGCAGTCGGCGCGGCTTCAGCGAAGGAGTGATCGGGCGATGACCTCCCCCTATCCGTTCACCGCGATCGTCGGGATGGACGACCTGCGGCTGGCCCTGCTGCTCAACGCGGTGAGTCCGGCGGTCGGCGGTGTGCTCGTGCGCGGTGAGAAGGGCACGGCCAAGTCGACTGCCGTACGGGCACTCGCGGCGCTCATGCCGGATGTGGACGTGGTCGCCGGGTGCCGGTTCTCGTGTGCGCCGGGGGCGCCCGATCCCGGGTGTCCGGACGGGCCGCACGAGGCTGCGCCCGGTACGGCGCGGCCGGCGCGGATGGTCGAGCTGCCCGTCGGGGCCTCGGAGGACCGGCTGGTCGGAGCGCTCGACATCGAACGGGCGCTCGCGGAGGGCGTAAAGGCGTTCGAGCCCGGCCTGCTCGCGGACGCGCACCGGGGCATCCTGTACGTCGACGAGGTCAACCTGCTCCACGACCACCTGGTGGATCTCCTGCTGGACGCCGCTGCCATGGGTGCGTCGTACGTGGAGCGCGAGGGCGTGTCCGTACGGCATGCCGCCCGCTTCCTGCTCGTCGGGACGATGAATCCCGAAGAGGGCGAACTGCGGCCGCAGTTGCTGGACCGGTTCGGACTGACGGTCGAGGTGGCCGCGTCGCGGGAGCCGGAGCAGCGGGTCGAGGTCGTGCGGCGGCGGCTGGCGTACGACGACGACGCGGACGGCTTCGCGGCGCGCTGGGCGGACGAGGAGTCGTCGCTGCGCGAACGGATCGCCGCGGCCCGGGCGCTGCTGCCCCAGGTGGAGCTGGGTGACGCGGCGCTGCGGCAGATCGCGGCGACGTGCGCGGCGTTCGAGGTGGACGGCATGCGGGCCGACATCGTGATGGCCAGGGCCGCCACGGCGCTTGCCGCGTGGGCGGGGCGTACGAACGTGCTGGAGGAGGATGTACGGCAGTCCGCGCTGCTGGCACTCCCCCACCGGCGGCGGCGGAACCCGTTCGACGCGCCGGGCCTCGACGAGGACAGGCTCGACCAGACGCTGGAGCAGTTCGGCGCGGACGACGAGCCGGACCCCGACCACGACCCGGACCCGGACCCGGGTCCGGGTCCGGGTCCGGGTCCCGACGGCCCGGACGGCGGGCCCGGCGGCGGTCCGGACGGCGATGGCGGCATTCCGCCGCAGGGCCAGGGTCCCGACGCGGATGCGGCGTCGCCCACCGGACCGCCGGAGTCGCAGCCCGCCCGGGCCCCCGGCGCGGGCGAGCAGTCCGCCGTACGGTCCGCCGAGCCGTTCCGAACGAAGATGCTGAGCGTCCCCGGGCTCGGCGAGGGCGCGGCCGGGCGCCGCTCCCGCGCCCGTACCGAACACGGCAGGACGACCGGCGCCCGGCGGCCCCGAGGCGCGCTCACCAAACTCCACCTGGCGGCGACGGTGCAGGCCGCGGCCCCGCACCAGCGGGTGCGCGGGCGGGCGGGCGCGGGCCTCGTGCTCCGGCGCGACGACCTGCGCCAGGCCACGCGCGAGGGCCGCGAGGGCAATCTCGTGCTGTTCGTCGTGGACGCGTCCGGGTCGATGGCGGCCCGGCAGCGGATGGGCGCGGTCAAGGGCGCGGTGCTGTCGCTGCTGCTGGACGCGTACCAGCGCCGCGACAAGGTCGGCCTCGTCACCTTCCGCGGTGCGGCCGCCGAGGTGGCGCTGCCGCCGACGTCGTCCGTGGACGCGGCCGCCACGCGCCTGGAACAGCTGCCGACCGGCGGGCGTACGCCGCTGTCCGCCGGCCTGCTCAAGGCGCACGACGTGCTGCGTGTGGAGCGGCTGCGCGATCCGTCGCGCCGGCCGCTGCTCGTGGTCGTGACGGACGGCCGGGCGACCGGTGGCCCGGACCCGGTGGCACTGGCCGGGCGGGCCGCGCGGCTGCACGCCGCCGACGGCACCGCCTCGGTGGTCGTCGACTGCGAGACCGGTCCGGTCCGGCTCGGTCTCGCCGGACGGCTCGCCGCCGACCTGAGCGGCACCGCCATCACCTTGGACGAACTGCGCGCGGACAGCATCGCCGGGCTGGTCAGGGACGTACAGGCAACGACAACGAGGAGGGCCGCGTAGTGCCGCAGGGACAGCCGAGCGTCGTACCGGACGACGGACTCACCACCCGCCAGCGCCGCAATCGCCCGCTGGTGATGGTGCACACGGGCGTCGGCAAGGGGAAGTCGACCGCAGCCTTCGGGATGGCGCTGCGCGCCTGGAACCAGGGCTGGCCGGTCGGGGTGTTCCAGTTCGTCAAGTCGGCGAAGTGGAAGGTCGGCGAGGAGAACGCGCTGAAGGTCCTCGGGGCCTCCGGCGAGGGCGGCGCCGTGGACTGGCACAAGATGGGCGAGGGCTGGTCCTGGATCCAGCGGGCCCCCGCGGACGGAGCGCTGTCCAACGAGGAGAAGGCGCGCGAGGGCTGGGAGCAGGTCAAGCGCGACCTCGCCGCCGAGACGTACGGATTCTATGTGCTCGACGAGTTCGCGTATCCGCTCCACTGGGGGTGGGTGGACACGGACGAGGTGATCCAGGTGCTGCGCGACCGCCCCGGCACCCAGCATGTCGTCATCACGGGCCGCAACGCCCCGCAGGCGCTGATCGACTTCGCCGATCTCGTCACCGACATGTCCAAGGTCAAGCACCCGATGGACGCGGGGCAGAAGGGCCAGCGGGGCATCGAATGGTAGACGGCGAATGGTAGGCACCGAGTGGTAGCACGACTCGTCATCGCGGCCCCGGCGTCGGGCAGCGGCAAGACCACCGTCGCGACGGGCCTGATGGCCGCCTTCGCGGCGAGCGGTCTCGCCGTCTCCCCGCACAAGGTCGGCCCCGACTACATCGACCCGGGCTACCATGCGCTCGCCACCGGCCGCCCCGGCCGCAACCTCGACGCGTACATGTGCGGCACGAAGCTGGTCGCGCCGCTCTTCGCGCACGGCGCGCGCGGCTGCGACGTGGCGGTGGTCGAGGGCGTGATGGGGCTGTTCGACGGCGCGGCGGGCGCCGGTGAACTGGCCTCGACGGCCCAGGTCGCGAAACTGCTGCGGGCACCTGTCGTGCTGGTCGTTGACGCGTCGTCGCAGTCGCGGTCGGTGGCGGCGCTCGTGCACGGCTTCGCGTCCTGGGACCCGGAGGTACGGCTCGGCGGGGTGATCCTCAACAAGGTCGCCACCGACCGGCACGAGACGCTGCTGCGCGAAGCCCTGGAGGAGTCCGGGGTGCCGGTGCTGGGCGTGCTGCGGCGGGCGCCCGCGGTCGCGACGCCGTCACGGCATCTGGGTCTGGTGCCGGTCGCCGAGCGGCACGCGGAGGCGCTGGACGCGGTCGAGGCGCAGGCGGAGCAGGTGCGTCTGGGGTGCGACCTGGAGGCGCTGCTGGCGTTGGCGCGGAGTGCGCCGGCTCTCCGCACCGAGGCATGGAACCCGTACGAGTGGCGCCCGACCGCCCACCGGCCCGTGATCGCGGTGGCGGGAGGCGCCGCGTTCACGTTCTCGTACGCCGAGCACGCAGAGCTGCTCACCGCCGCCGGTGCGGAGGTCGTCCCCTTCGACCCCCTCCGCGACGAGGAGCTCCCCGACGGCACCGCGGGCATCGTCATCGGCGGCGGTTTCCCCGAGGTGTACACCCCCGAGTTGTCCGCCAACTCACGGCTGCGCAAGGCGGTCGCCGAGCTGACCCAGGCCGGGGCGCCCGTGGTGGCCGAGTGCGCCGGGCTGCTCTACCTCGCGCGTTCGCTGGACGGGAAGCCCATGTGCGGCGTCCTCGACGCCGATGCGCGGATGTCCGAGCGGCTGACCCTCGGCTACCGGGACGCGGTCGCCGTGAGCGACAGCGTTCTGGCCGCGGCGGGGACGCGGATGCGCGGGCACGAGTTCCATCGCACGGTCCTGGAGCCGGGCGCCGGGCCGCAGGCGGCCTGGGGGCTGCGGCAGCCCGAGCCTCGGGTCGAGGGCTTCGTTCAGCAAGGTGTGCACGCCAGTTACGTGCACACGCACTGGGCCGGGGTGCCGGACACGGCCCGCCGCCTCGTCGAGCGGTGCGCGGAGAGGTCAGGGCAGCCATGAGGCACCGCACGGCATCACTCGGCCACGCCCGTCACCAGCCAGATGAACGCCACGCCCGCAACGGTGCACAGCAGTGTGGAGCGGGCCGGATGCTCGTGGTGTGCCTCGGGCAGGATCTCCGCGGCGGCGAGGTGGAGCAACGCTCCACCGAAGAAACCGAGATAGCTGCCGAGCAGCTCCTCCGGCATGGTGAACAGCAGGGTCGACGCGGCGCCCGCCACGGGGGCGAGCGCGGCGGCGAAGAGCATGGCGAGGGCCTTGCGGCGCTCGTTCCCGTACAGGCTGGTGATCGTGTACGTGTTGAAGCCGTCGGCGAAGTCGTGCGTGATCACGGCGAGCGCGACGGTCGCGCCCATGCCTCCGCCGGCCTGGAAGGCGGCGCCGATCGCGATGCCGTCCATGAGGCTGTGGCCGACCATGGCCGCGGCCGCGGTCATGCCGACCTGAGGTACGCGGTGGTCGTGGCGACCGCCGTCGTACGCGCCGTGCGACGCCTGACGGACTGCCAGCAGCCGCTCCACGAGGTGCGCGAACAGAAACCCGCCCACGAACAGCAGCATGGCCTGCGGCACCCCGAAGATCTCGTGGCCTGCCGCCGCCACCGCCTCCGGCAGCAGATCGAGCCCGGCCGCGCCGAGCATGAGCCCGCCCGCGAGGCCCAGCACGAGATGGCGCCGGTCGGTCACACGCTGCGCCGCCCACGCGCCCAACAGCGTCATCAGGAACGCGCCGAGCGCGACGAACACCGCCATGCGTTCTTGCTGGCGGATGCACCCCCGCCTGCGCCGGGTGCCACGCCATGAGCGCCCTCGTGGTCGGCATCGGCGCGTGCCGCGGCACGCCCGTCGACGAGGTGCTCGGGCTGGTCCGCCGCGTGCTGCGGGAGGCCGGAGAGCCGGCGGAGGCGGTCGTCGCCCTGGCTACGGTGGAGGCGAAGGCGGCCGAGGCGGGGATCGTCGAGGCCGCGGCCGCGCTCGGCGTCCCTCTGCGGACGCACTCGGCCGGGGAACTGGCCCTGGTGCCCGTGCCGCACCCGTCCGGGACGGCGCGGGACGCGGTGGGCACTGCGTCGGTGGCGGAGGCCGCGGCGCTCGCGGGCGGCGGAGAACTTCTCGTACCCAAACGGAAGTCGGGGACGCAGGGGCGACCTGGCAGAGTGACCTGTGCGATCGTACGGCTTCCGGAACCGGCCGCGCGCCCGGGCGGCGGGCTCCGGCGCGAAGTCGTCGCCGGCACGTGAGCAACCGACGGCACCCGTCCGGCGTGGATCCCGCCGCGTTGGACATGATCGAAGCGGCAGCACCCGCACCACCCGTAGCACCGGCACCACAGCCCCGTCTCCGAGGAGAACGCGTGACTTCCCCGCCCGCACTGCTCATCGCCGCGCCCGGCGCCCGGCACGACGCCGCCGCGGTGGCGTTCCAGGACCTCGTGGCGCTGCTGGGCCGACGCCACCCCGGGATTCCCGTCGCGGGTGGGCTCGTCGGCGCCGACCGGTGGCCGGTCGCCGAGGCCGTGGACGAGCTCGTCACGGCGGGCGCGAACCGGATCGTCGCGGTCTCGCTGGCGCTCGTGCCCGAGGCGCGTACGACGGACGGTATCGCCGATGCGCTCGCGGGCGTGGGCGAGGAGCACCCGGAGCTGTCCGTCACCCAGGCTCGTGCGCTCGGCCCGGATCCTGCGCTGCTCGCCGTGCTGGAGCAGCGGCTGGACGAGGCACTGGGCGCGGGCGCGGCCGGCCGTTCGCCGCGGGACCGTGCCGAGGTGACGGTCCTCCTGGTGGCCCCCGGCTCGACCGAACCCGGGGCCAACGCCGAGGTGCACCGGGCGGCGCGGCTGCTCTGGGAGGGGCGGGGGTACGCGGGGGTCGAGACGGCGTTCGTGTCGTCGGCCGCGCCCGACGTGCCGGCCGGGCTCGACCGCTGCGTACGGCTCGGGGCGCGGCGGATCGTCGTCCTGCCCTACGTCCTGTTCGACGGCGGTCCGGTGGAGCGGGCGCGGCTCCACACGGAGGGCTGGGCCGCGGTGCATCCGGAGACGGACGTACGGTTCGCGGAAGTGATCGGCGCCATTGGGGAGTTGGCCGACCTGGTAGTGGAGCGCTTCCGGGAGGCCGTGTCCGCTCCCGTGCTCCCTGAGCACCGACCACCGTCCGTACAGCGGCAGGACGCTCATGCCGGCGCACACTGACAGCCACGACCTTCACCACCACGGCGACGCGGAGGTACGTGACGGACGGCTGACCGATCTCGCGGTCAACGTCCGGACCGGCACTCCCCCGGCGTGGTTGCGCGAGCACATCGCCGATTCGCTGCTGTCGCTCGCCGCCTATCCGGACGGGCGCGCGGCACGGGCGGCCGTCGCGGCGCGGCACGGGCTGCCGATGGAGCGGGTGCTGCTGACGGCGGGAGCGGCGGAGGCGTTCGTGCTGCTCGCGCGGGCCCTGCGGGTGCGCAGGCCGGTGGTCGTGCACCCGCAGTTCACCGAGCCCGAGGCGGCCCTGCGGGACACGGGGCACACGGTGGAGCGGGTTCTGCTGCGTGCGGAGGACGGCTTCCGGCTGGACCCCGGGGCCGTGCCCGATTCGGCGGATCTCGTCGTCATCGGCAACCCGACGAACCCGACGTCGGTCCTCCACCCGGCCGCGGCGATCGCCGGGCTGGCCCGGCCCGGGCGGATCGTGGTGGTCGACGAGGCGTTCATGGACGCGGTGCCGGGCGAGCCGGAGGAACTCGCGTCGCGGACCGACGTCCCCGGACTCGTGGTGCTGCGCAGCCTCACGAAGACCTGGGGCCTCGCGGGTCTGCGGATCGGGTACGCACTCGCCCCGCCGGAGACGATCGCCTCGCTGGAACGGGCTCAGCCGCTGTGGCCGGTGTCGACTCCGGCGCTGGTGGCGGCCGAGGCGTGCATGTCTCCCCGGGCGCTGGCGGAGGCCGCCGAGGCGGCCGAGGTCGTCGCCAAGGACCGGGCGCATCTCGTGGCCGGGCTGGCGGAGTTCGACGAGGTGCGGGCGGTGGCGGGGGCGGAGGGGCCCTTCGTCCTGCTCCGCATGGCGCGTGCGGACGAGGTACGGAAACGCCTGCGCGGTCTGGGCTTCGCGGCGCGGCGCGGCGACACGTTCCCCGGTCTGGACCGCCACTGGATCCGCGTGGCGGTCCGCGACCGTACGACGACGAACCGCTTCCTCCAGGCCCTGGACCAGGCGCTGACGGCGGTGGGCGGTACCTGACGCTCGGGTCGCGCCGGACAGACCGGGTGTGTGCGGCACCGCCGTGCGGGCCGGATGTGTACGGCACCGCCGTGCGGGCCGGATGTGTACGGCACCGCCGTGCGGGCCGGATGTGTACGGCACCGCCGTGCGGGCCGGATGTGTACGGCACCGCCATGCGGGCCGGATGTGTGCGCCACCGCCATGCGTGCTGGGTGTGTGGAGTTGCCCGGTGCCGGGCGGTTGCCGTCGGGGGCCGCGACGGGCTCGTGTCCTGGACTGTCGGTGCTCACCGCGCTTCGCGAGCTGCGGGCGCCTTTACGTCCAGAACACGGCCCCTGTGCGTCTCTTACGTGGAGAACCGGGCGGGCTCTCGCCGGTGGTGTGTGGCCACCCACCGGGCCGCGGTCGGGGGAACGGCCGGGGCGGGGCCGTGCAGGGTCGCCCCCGCAGAAATCGCGCGGTGGTGCCGGACGACGCCCTGCCCACCGATTTCGTAGAGGCGAGCCCGGAGGGGCCCCGCACCACCACCCACCGACAGCAGCCGCACCCGGCCCGTCCGGGGGTCCCCCCACGCCGCAGGGCGTAGGGGGGCACTTGAGGACGGACACACCGGACGCCCGGGAGCACCGGCCGCACCGCCCACCGCACACCCCACACCGCCGCAGGCACCCCGCACCCCGCCCGAGGACGCTATTCCCGGGCCCGTCGGCGGGCCAGCACAACCGCGCCCGCGCCCGCGGCCAGAAGGGCGAACGCGCCGGCCGCGAAGTACGGGGTCGCCGCGCTGCCGCCGGTCGCCGCGAGGTTCTCCCCGGAGTCGGAGGACGCCGCCTCCGACTCCGCCGCGGCCGGTTCCGCCGGCTCGACCCCCGTCTGCGGCTTCACATCCGCCGCACCGGCCGGCGCCGGCGCCTCGCACGTCGCCTCCGCCAGCGTCACGACCCCCTCCACCTCCGCGACGTTCAGCTTCAGCGGGTTGACGGACACCTTCAGTTCGAGCGCCGTCGCCGCGGCCGTACGCGACGTGGTCTCCGTACGGGAGAGGTCGAGCGTGACATCGCCGATGCCGGGCAGCTCGACCCGCGTCGTTCCGCCCGTCGTCAGCGTGACCTTCTTCCCCAGCACCCGGACCGTGCCGAGCAGGTTCGCCTGGGCCACGGGCTTCTCGCCCGCCTCGCAGACCGCCCGGGCGGTGACCTTCTCGACCTCGATCAGGGAGAGCAGCGGCAGTCCGGGAACGTGCACCTTCGCATGGGCGAGGGTCGTGGTCCCCTCGGCCTTGTCCCTGTCGGCGGTCGCCTTCGCGCTCGCCACGTCCGCGCGCAGCACGCTGAACGGCCGTCCCTGGTCGACGCCCTCCAACTGGACGGTGAGCGCGGTCTTCTCCGCGCTCGCGGGGGCCTGCACCTCGTTCAGGGAGGTCTTCAGCGGCACGTTGACGGTCTTGTTCAGCAGGGAAACGTCGAGGCCGGTACGGAGCACGACCGCGCTCGCCCGTCCGTTGCCGCCGCCCGTCGCGTGGGCGGCCGGGGCGGCGGCGAGCGCCACCGGCCCGGCCGCCAGCGCGACGGCGGCCGCCGCGGCTGCGGAGCGGCGTACGGGCATGCGGAAGGTGTTGCTGTTCAAGGTGGTGGAACCCCCACAGGAGACATGACGTCGCCAGGCCCGCCCGCCACGGGGACTCGTGCGCGACGGCGGCGACTGAGAACACCGGAATCTTTACGCACTGAGAGTGAACCGGCCGACACCTGTGGTGAGTTCACTCCAAAGTGGCGTTTCCGTGCCCGTATTCGATTAAGTCGGCACGGACGTTCCCGTGATTGCCCCCTGAGGCGGACGTACGGGGCGCACGCCGGATATATCAACGAGCCCGGCGTCCGGCCGACACGCTCCCGTCAACCGAGGACGCGCCCTCGCAGGATCACCCTCCGCGGTGCCCCCAGCACCCGTACGTCCGCCCGCGGATCCGCCTCGTACACGACGAGGTCCGCCGCCGCGCCCTCCTCGAGCCCCGGCCTGCCCAGCCAGCTGCGGGCACCCCAGGTCGTCGCCGAGAGCGCCTCCACCGCCGGGATGCCGGCCTTCATCAGCTCGGCGACCTCGGCCGCGACGAGCCCGTGCGGCAGGGAGCCGCCCGCGTCGGTGCCGACGTAGACGGGAATGCCCGCGTCGTACGCCGAGCGCACGGTGTCGTAGCGGCGCTCGTACAGTCCCCGCATACGGTCCGACCAGCGCGGGAACTTCTTCTCGCCGCCCACCGCGAGCTGCGGGAACGTCGCGATGTTGACGAGGGTCGGGACGATCGCGACGCCCCGCTCGGCGAAGAGCGGGATGGTCTCGTCCGTCAGTCCGGTCGCGTGCTCGATGCAGTCGATGCCCGCCTCGACGAGATCCCGCAGGGAGTCCTCGGCGAAGCAGTGCGCGGTGACGCGCGCGCCCAGCCGGTGCGCCTCTGCGATGGCCGCCTCGACCGCGCCGCGCGGCCAGCAGGCGCCCAGATCGCCCGACTCCCGGTCGAGCCAGTCGCCGACGAGCTTGACCCAGCCGTCGCCGCGCACCGCCTCATCGGCCACGTACGCGACGAGGTCGTCGGGCTCGATCTCGTGGGCGAAGTTGCGGATGTAGCGGCGGGTGCGGGCGATGTGCCGGCCGGCCCTGATGATCTTCGGCAGGTCCTCGCGGTCGTCGATCCAGCGGGTGTCGGCGGGCGAGCCCGCGTCCCGGACGAGGAGCGTGCCCGCGTCCCGGTCGGTCAGCGCCTGCTTCTCGCTGGTCGCCTCGTCCACCGCGCCGTGCTGGTCGAGCCCGACATGGCAGTGGGCGTCGACGAGGCCCGGCAGGGCCCATCCCTCGACGGTCCGCACATCACGGGTGTCCGCCGGGCGCCGGTACGTGATCCGGCCGCCGACCACCCACAGCTCGTCCCGGACCTCCTCGGGCCCGACCAGCACCCGGCCCTTGACATGCAGCACCACGCGATCGCTCATGGCCAGCACTCTACGAGCCTGCTCTACCCTCGACCGAGGGCAGCCGAGAACCCCGTTTGAACCTCCGCTTCGAAGAGAGCACCGCCGTGACACACCCGTTTCTGAACCTGGCCCCCCTGACCGCCTCGCACTTCGCCGCGATCGAGCGGCGCGTGGCCGCCCTGCTCTCCACCGGGCAGGACGTCGTGATCACACAGGGCGAGGCGCTTCTCCCGCTGGAGGGCTGCATCCGCAGCGGCGCCCGGCCCGGTTCGGCCGCGCTGAACGTGGTGACGGGCCCGTACGGCCAGACCTTCGGGAACTGGCTGCGGGACTGCGGGGCGGCCGTCGTCGACCTGGAGGTCCCCTTCCACACCGCCGTGACCGCCGAGCAGATCGCCCGGGCCCTGGAGCGGCACCCGGAGATCGACTTCGTGTCGCTCGTCCACGCGGAGGCGGCCACCGGCAACACCAACCCGGTCGCGGAGATCGGCGAGGTCGTACGGGCCCATGGCGCCCTGTTCATGCTGGACGCCGTCGCCTCGGTGGGCGCCGAGCCGCTGCTGCCGGATGCGTGGGGCGTGGACCTGTGTGTGATCGGCGCGCAGAAGGCCATGGGAGGACCGGCCGGAGTGTCGGCCGTCTCGGTGAGCGAGCGTGCCTGGGAGCGGTTCGCGGCGAACCCTGCCGCGCCCCGCCGCTCGTACCTCTCACTCCTCGACTGGAAGGAGCGCTGGATCGACGGCGGCCGCAGGGCGCTGCTGCACGCGCCGGCGCAGCTGGAGATGCTGGCGCTGGAGGCGTGTCTGGAGCAGATCGAGGCGGAGGGTCTGGACACGCTGACGACCCGGCACGCCGCAGCCGCGGCGGCGACGCGCGCCGGTGCGATGGCGCTGGGCGGCGGGCTGACCCCGTACGTCCACGAGGCGCGGTACGCGGCGCCCGTCGCGACCACGCTGCGTGCCCCGGCCGGGGTCGACGCCTCCGACCTGGTGGCGAAGGCGCTGGCAGCCGACCCGTCGCTGCCGCTGATCGCGGGCGGAGGGGCGCTGTCAGCGGAGATGATCCGGGTGAACCACTACGGCGTGGACGCGGCACCGGCAGCCGTCGAGTCCTCGCTGGCGACCCTCGGCGCGGCGCTGCGCGAGTACGGCCGCGAGGTGGACCCGGAGGGCGCCCGGCGCGCCGCGGCCGAGGCGTGGAGGACCACGGCCGACGCGTCGCGGAAGTAATGTCGGGAAACTCATCGGCAAATAAATAGCGCATGAATGACAGAATGCGGGGAGCTGCTTTATCGAGAGCAGCTCCCCGCATTCTTCTGCCCGGTTTCCCCGTCCCTAAACGCAAAAGTTTCGACAGGACGGACTACCTCATTCCGGACGGATTCCGCCAGCCTTTCCAGCATGTGACGGACCCAACACCAGGGATCTCTTTGACCCGGTAACTCCCGGTCAAAGGGGGAGAGTTCACTACAACCTCGCGCGGTGCGCGCGTCTGCGCGATAACACATAACCCCCTTTCTCCCAACCCTGTCGCTCCATGCAATTTGCGATTTCACTCGGTAAATTCAATCCGCATGACCACCGCACTGAGCATCGACAGCCCACGCGTGGAGGACGGAGCCGCAATCTGGCGTATCGCCCGCGACTCCGAGGTCCTGGACCTCAACTCCTCGTACAGCTATTTGCTGTGGTGCCGCGACTTCGCCGCGACCTCCGTGGTGGCCCGCGGCACGGACGGTGAACCCGTCGCGTTCGTCACCGGCTACATCAGGCCGGAGCGCCCGCAGACGCTGGTCGTCTGGCAGGTCGCCGTCGACGCGGCGCACCGCGGCGGAGGACTGGCCGGGACGCTCCTCGATGCGCTGACCCACCGCGTCGCCTCCGAGCGCGGCGTCCGCGCGGTCGAGACCACCGTCACCCCGGACAACACCGCCTCCGACCGGCTGTTCACGTCGTACGCCGCCCGTCGCGGCGCGTCCCTGGAGCGTGAAGTCCTCTTCGACGGCGGGATGTTCCCCGACGGGGCCCATCAGCCCGAAGTGCTCTACCGCATCGGCCCGATCACCCCGCTCACCGTCACCGTCTGACCCCCACAACAGGAGAGACCGCTGTGACCATCACCCCGCCCTCCCGCCCGTCTCCCGCCACCACCCTCAGCGGAGCGACCTACGGCCCCGCAGCTGGAATTCATGGCGTCTTCGAGACCCTGGAGTCGGAGGTGCGCAGCTACTGCCGTGGGTGGCCCGCCGTGTTCGACCGCGCGCAGGGCGCCCGCCTGACCGACGAGGACGGCCACACCTATCTCGACTTCTTCGCCGGCGCGGGATCACTCAACTACGGCCACAACAACCCGGTGCTGAAACGCGCGCTGCTGGACTACCTGGAGCGCGACGGCATCACGCACGGCCTGGACATGGCGACGACCGCGAAGCGCGCCTTCCTGGAGTCCTTCCAGAACATCGTGCTGCGGCCGCGCGACCTGCCGTACAAGGTGATGTTCCCCGGCCCGACCGGCACCAACGCGGTCGAGGCGGCGCTGAAGCTGGCCCGCAAGGTGAAGGGCCGCGAGTCGATCGTGTCCTTCACCAACGCCTTCCACGGCATGTCACTGGGCTCGCTCGCCGTCACCGGCAACGCCTTCAAGCGGGCCGGAGCGGGCATCCCCCTGGTGCACGGCACACCGATGCCGTTCGACAACTACCTCGACGGGCAGGTCCAGGACTTCCTCTGGTTCGAGCGGCTGCTCGACGACCGGGGCTCCGGCCTCAACAAGCCCGCCGCGGTGATCGTCGAGACCGTGCAGGGCGAGGGAGGCATCAACGTGGCCCGCGCGGAATGGCTGCGGGCGCTGGCCGACCTGTGCCACCGCCAGGACATGCTGCTCATCGTCGACGACATCCAGATGGGCTGCGGCCGCACCGGCGCGTTCTTCTCGTTCGAGGAGGCGGGCATCACCCCGGACATCGTCACCCTGTCGAAGTCCATCAGCGGCTACGGACTTCCCATGTCCCTCTGCCTGTTCACCCCGGAGCTCGACATCTGGGAGCCGGGCGAGCACAACGGCACGTTCCGCGGCAACAACCCGGCCTTCGTCACCGCGACCGCCGCTCTGGACGCGTACTGGTCCGACGGCCAGATGGAGAAGCAGACCCTCACCCGCGGCGAGCAGGTGGAGCAGGCGCTGCTCGCGATCGCCGACGAGAACTCCGCGCACGGGGCCCATTTCCGGGGCCGGGGCCTGGTCTGGGGCCTGGAGTTCACCGACAGGCACCGGGCGGCCGCCGTCTGCGCCCGCGCCTTCGAGCTCGGTCTGCTGCTGGAGACGTCGGGCCCGGAGAGCGAGGTCGTGAAGCTGCTGCCGCCGCTCACCGTGACGCCCGACGAACTTGACGAGGGGCTGCGCACGCTCGCCCGCGCCGTCCGCGAGACCGCCTGATCCATCCCGTACGTACGAAAGGAAGCGCACCACCGTGATCGTCCGATCGTTCAAGGACATCGAGAACACCGACCGGCACGTCAGGTCGACGTCGGGCACCTGGGAGAGCAAGCGCATCGTGCTCGCCAAGGAGAGGGCCGGATTCTCCCTGCACGAGACCGTGCTGTACGCGGGTACGGAGACGTCGATGTGGTACGCGAACCACATCGAGGCCGTGCTCTGCGTGGAGGGCGAGGCCGAGCTGACGAACGACGAGACCGGCGAGGCGCACTGGATCGAGCCCGGCACGATGTACCTGCTGGACGGCCATGAGCGTCACACCCTGCGCCCGAAGACCGATTTCCGCTGTGTGTGCGTCTTCAACCCGCCCGTCACCGGGCGGGAGGACCACGACGAGAACGGCGTCTACCCGCTCCTGACCGAGGAGGGCTGATCATGACCACCGCACTCACCGATCTCTACCCGACCCGCGGCGCCGCGGAGGTGGCCGTCCCCCGCCAGGACCCGGTGGTGTGGTCCCCGCCCGGGGCGCCGGGCCCGCTCGCCCCGTCCGCGCTCCAGTCGTACGAGCGCGACGGCTTCCTGGCCATGGAGGAGCTGATCACTCCGGCCGAGGTGGAGGTCTACCGCGCCGAGCTCGACCGGCTCGTCGACGACCCCTTGATCCGGGCCGACGAGCGCTCGATCGTCGAGCCGAAGTCCCAGGACGTGCGCTCGGTGTTCGAGGTGCACCGGATCAGCGAGGTCTTCGAGACTCTGGTGCGCGACGAGCGGGTCGTGGGCCGGGCACGCCAGATCCTCGGCTCGGACGTGTACGTCCACCAGTCACGGATCAACGTCAAGCCGGGCTTCGGCGCGTCGGGCTTCTACTGGCACTCGGACTTCGAGACCTGGCACGCGGAGGACGGGCTGCCGCGGATGCGGACGGTGTCGGTGTCCATCGCGCTGACGGAGAACCTCGACACCAACGGCGGGCTGATGATCATGCCCGGGTCGCACCGGACGTTCCTGGGATGCGCGGGTGAGACGCCCGAGGACAACTACAAGAAGTCGCTGCAGATGCAGGACGCCGGCACGCCCTCGGACGAGGCGCTGACCGCGCTCGCGGACCGGCACGGCATCCGGCTCTTCACGGGCAAGGCCGGGTCCGCGACCTGGTTCGACTGCAACGCGATGCACGGCTCCGGGGACAACATCACCCCGTACCCGCGCAGCAACGTCTTCATCGTCTTCAACAGCGTGGAGAACGCGGCGCAGGAACCGTTCGCCGCGCCGGTTCCGCGGCCGTCGTTCATCGGGGCGCGGGACTTCACGCCGGTGCGGTGACCCGACTCCTGCCGGGGGCCCGGGGGTCGTCCCCCGGAAAACACAGCATCGGGGCTCGGGACTTCACGCCCGTGCGGTGACCCGACTCCTGCCGGGGGCCCGGGGGTCGTCCCCCGGAAAACACAGCATCGGGGCCCGGGACTTCACGCCCGTGCGGTGACGAAAGCCAGGGGCCGGTCGCGGGGTGCGCGGCCGGCCCCTGATCGTCCGCTTCCGGTGCGTCAGCCGGCGAGCGTCGGGTAGTCGATGTAGCCCTTGTCGTCGCCGCCGAAGAAGGTGGCGGTGTCCGGGGTGTTGTACGGGCCCGCGGTCTTCAGCCGGGCCGGCAGGTCGGGGTTGGCCAGGAACAGCGCGCCGAAGGCGAGGATGTCCGCCGTGCCGTCCTCGATCAGCGGCAGCGCGCCGTGGTCCGTGAAGCCCTCGGTGGACGGGTTGAGCACGAACGTGCCGCTGAACTGCTTGCGCAGCGCCAGCGTCACGTCCCGGAGGCCGGGGACGTTCTCGGTGATGTGCAGGTAGCCCAGGCCCAGCGGCTCCAGCTGCTCGACCAGCGCGAGGTACGTGGCCTCGGTGTCGGTCTCGGCCATGTCGTTGTGCGCGTTCCCGGGCGAGAGGCGCAGACCGGTGCGGGAGGCGCCGATCTCCGCCGCGACGGCCTTGGTGACCTCGGCGGCGAAGCGGATGCGGTTCTCGACGGGGCCGCCCCACTCGTCGGTGCGCCGGTTGGTGCCGGCGGTGAGGAACTGGTGGATGAGGTAGCCGTTGGCGCCGTGCAGCTCGACGCCGTCGAAACCGGCCTCGATGGCGTTCCGGGCGGCCGAGGCGAAGTCGCCGATGGTGGCACGCACCTCGGCGCCGGTCAGCTCGCGCGGGGTGAGGAAGTCCTTGGGACCTTCGTGGGTGTACAGCTGGCCCTGGGGGGCCACAGCGGACGGCGCGACGCTGAGCAGTTCCTGGTCCGGCCAGAGCGCCGGGTGGCCGATCCGGCCGGCGTGCATGATCTGGGCGAAGATCCTGCCGCCGTTGGCGTGCACGGCGTCGGTGACCCTGCGCCAGGCGGCGACCTGCTCGGCGCTGTGCAGGCCCGGGGTGTCGGGGTAGCCCTGGCCGATCACCGAGGGCTGGATGCCCTCGGTGACGATCAGGCCGGCCGAGGCGCGCTGGGCGTAGTACTCCACGGTGGAGTCGGTCGGGGTCAGGCCCGGGCCGAAGGCGCGGCTGCGGGTCATGGGCGCCATGGCGATGCGGTTGGCGAGCCGCGTGCCGGACAGGTCGATCGGGTCGAAGGCGATGGTCATGAAGGCTCCCGGAACACATAAGATTGGTCGGCCAAGTAAAACGCGGGACCACTCTAGCCCATTCCTTGGCCGACCAAGATAATCTGGTTGCACGGAGATGTGGGAGCGTCGGAGTTGTCCGCGAACCCGCCGGAGGATTCCCGAGGAGGCCCGATGAGACCAGAGGCCGATCCCGTCTGTACCGACGACCGCCTGCCTGCCGCGGCCCGTGGCGGCCCGGTCAGCCACGCCGTCTCCCGGGTCGCCAGGCTCCACCGCACCGCGGCGGCCAGGCTGCTCAAGCAGGCGGGGCTCTACCCGGGCCAGGAGTTGGTGATGATGTACCTCTGGGAGGCCGGGCCGGTCCGGCAGTCGGAACTCATCAAGACCTGTGAGCTCGACCCGTCGACCGTCACCAAGATGCTCCAGCGCCTCGAACAGTCCGGGCACGTCCGGCGCTGCCCCGACCCGGCGGACCGGCGAGCCGTCCTCGTCGAGGCGACGGAGGGCAGCTGCGCGCTGCTCACCGAGGTGAGCAGCGCCTGGAGCGCGCTGGAGGAGCACACGCTCGCCGGTCTCGACCCGGCCGAGCGCGCCGAGCTGGCTCGGCTGCTGACCAAGGTCGAGCGGAACCTCTGCACCGAGACGGCGGCCTGCCCCGAACGGCCCACGGCGCAGGAGCCTCAGCCCGAGAGCGCGTCGAGCGCCCTGTCGACGTCCGCCTCGTCGTTGTAGAGGTGGAAGGAGGCCCGCAGATTGCCCGCGCGGGCCGAGACGACGATCCCGGCTCGCGCCAGTTCCGGCTGCCGGCCGCCGAGACCGGGAATGGCGACGATGCCGGAGTCCCCGGGAACGGGAGCGTGACCGAGCTCCGTCAGTCCCGACCTGAAGCGGGCCGCGAGGGCGGTGTTGTGGGCGTGGATGGCCTCGACGCCGATCTCCTCCAGCAGGGCCAGGGACTGCTCGGCCCCGTGGTACGCCAGGAAGGACGGCGGCTCGTCGTAGCGCCGCGCGGACGTGGCGAACTCCTCGACCGGCCCGTAGGTGCTCCCCCAGCGGTCCGCTGCCGCGAACCAGCCCGCATGCGCCGGAGTCAGCGATTCCTGCGCCTCCTCGGTGACGGTGAGGAATGACGTACCGCGCGGGCAGAGCAGGTACTTGAAGGCGCCGGTCACGGTGTAGTCGTACGCTCCCGCGTCGAGCGGGAGCCAGCCCGCCGACTGGCTGGCATCGAGGAGGACGCGGGCGCCGTGCGCCGCCGCCGCGGCCCGGACCGCCGCGAGATCCACGATGCGGCCGTCGGCCGACTGGACGGCGGACAGCCCGATCAGCGTGGTGCCGGGACGTACGGCGCCGGCGAGCGCGTCGAGCGGCGCGTACCGCACCTTCAGATCGCCGCGGACCGTGAAGGGGGTGATGACGGAGCTGAACTCGCCTTCGGGGAAGAGGACTTCCGCGCCCGGCGGCAGCGAGCCGGCGATCAGCGCGACATGCACGGCGACCGAGCCGCCGACGGCGACGCGCTCCGCCGGCACACCGGCCAGACGGGCGAAGGAGGCGCGGGCGGCCTCGATGGTCTCGAAGTCGCCCGCACCGTCCGGCCGCCCGTCGCCGTTCTCCTCGGCGAGTTCCTTGATCGCCTCGACCGTGCGGCGGGGCAGCACGCCGCAGCTGGAGGTGTTCAGATACGTCGACTTCGGCGCGAACTCTGCGCCTCCCGGAGTGTCCATACGACCACCCTGGAACCTCGCGAACCATCAGTCAATTGCGAGATTCTGCCGAATATCTCCAAGCATTTCTTATGAATGGGCTCCGGGCTGCGGAACCTCGCAGGCACCGTCGGGGCCGCAGGCCGCGGCATCCGCGTCCGCGCCGAGCGGGACGATGGCCCGGCCCTGCCAGGCCTGCTCCAGCGCCTGGGTGAAGACCTCGGCGGGCTGTCCGCCGGAGACCCCGTAGCGGCGGTCGATGACGAAGAACGGCACGGCGCTGGCACCGAGTTCGGCCGCCTCGCGCTCGTCCGCCCGTACCTCGTCGGCGTACGCGTCGTCATCGGCGAGGACCGCGCGGGCCTCGTCGGCGTCCAGGCCGGCCTCCACGGCGAGTTCGGCCAGCACCTCGAGGTCGAAGACGGACCGCTCGTCGCCGAAGTTCGCCCGGTAGGCAAGGTCGAGCAGCTCGTCATGGCGGCCACGGGCCCTGGCCAGGTGCAGGAGGCGGTGGATGTCGAAGGTGTTGCCGGTGTCCCGGCCCTCGGTGCGGTATGGAAGCCCCTCGGCGCGCGCGGTGGAGGCGACGTGCTCCTCCATGGCGCGGGCCTCGTCGACGGTGCGGCGGTACTTGCGCGTGATCATGTCGATCACGGGCCCGGTGTCGCCCTTGGCGAGCTGGGGGTCGAGCTCGAAGGAGCGGTGCACCACCTCGATCTCGTCGCGGTGGTCGAAGGCCGCGAGGCCCTTCTCGAAGCGGGCCTTGCCGATGTAGCACCAGGGGCAGGCGATGTCGCTCCAGATCTCGACGCGCATGTCTCCGCTCTCTCCAGTCGGTCCGGACGGCCTGTCCGGACGGCGTACGGGCACGGAGGGACCCTCCGCTCACGCCCTCAACGCGCGCGGGAGCCTGCTCATTCCGCGGCCACGCGGATCCGGCCTCGGATCGCGGTGCCGCTCGGCGAGGCGACGGCACCCCGAGCCGCTCGTGATCAGGAGCCGTCCCGCAGGCCCTCCGGCCAGGACTTCCGGTACTCGATCCGGTCGAAGCCGACGACGCACCCCTCGCCCACCGGGGACTGCGCCATGAAGCCGACGAGCGCCGCCCCGGCCTGCTCCTTCGTACCGAAGGTGAAGATGCGGACGAAGGTCCAGTGCTCGCCGTCCAGCGATGCGTGGAAGGCGAACGCGGCCCCGGTGCGGCTGATCCGCAGCCAGGCGCTGTCGCCGTCCACGACGAAGGAGTTGGCGTCGTCGGAGTGCCCCCGGGTGACGACCGTGCAGACGGTCGGCCTGTCCGGGGACAGCTCCAGGCAGAGCTTGGCCCATTCGCGCTCGGCGACGTGGAGGTAGAGCGCGCCTGCGTCGAAGGCGGCACCGAAGCCCACCTTCACTCGGGCGATCAGCTGGAAGTCCCCCTCCGGCGCGCCGAGGAGGCGGGGCGCGTCGGAGGCCGGGTCCAGGGCGTCACCGGTGGGCGGCACGAAGCGGTCCTGACGTGCGCCCGCCCAGCCGGTGAGCATGCCGGTCTCGTACGACCAGTCGGCGTCCGGTCCGTACGGACGTAGCGGGAAGGGGAGTTCGGGCAGAGTGATCTCGTCGGTCACCCGGTCAGCTTTCCAGACCCTCCGGGCGCCCGTCGACCCGGCGCGGGAGGCCGAGCGGGTTGTCGTCGCGGAGCTCGGGGGGGAGCAGCGAGGGCGGCGCCGACTGGTAGGTGACCGGGCGCAGCCAGCGCTCGATCGCCGTGGCACCGACCGATGTGGACGTGGAGGTGGTGGCCGGGTACGGGCCGCCGTGGTGCTGGGCGGGGGCTACGGCGACTCCGGTCGGCCAGCCGTTGACGAGGACGCGGCCCGCGAGGGGGGTGAGCGCCGCGAGGAGCCCGGCTGCCTCGGGGTCGTCGTCGACGGCGTGCAGGGTGGCGGTGAGATTGCCGGACAGCCGCGACAGTACGCCGGCGATCTCGTCCTGCGCCGCGTAGCGGGCGACGACGGTGACCGGCCCGAAGCACTCCTCCAGCAGGAGGTCGTGCGGGCCGTCGGCGGTCAGCCGCTGCGCCGGTACGGTCAGGAAGCCCGCGCTCACGGTGTGCGCTCCCCCGGCGCCGGGCGTGACGGGCGCCTCGACGCCGTCCAGCGCGGTGCGCTCGGCGACGCCCGCGACGAAGGCGTCGCGCATGCGGTGGTCGAGCATGATCCCGGGCTCGGTCTCGCTCACGGCGGCGCCGAGGGCCTTGAGCAGCCGGTCGCCCGCGTCGCCCGCCGGGGCCAGGACGAAGCCGGGCTTGGTGCAGAACTGGCCCTCGCCCAGGGTCACCGACCCGGCCAAACCGCTGCCGATCGCCTCCGCGCGCTCGGCGGCGGCGGCCTCGGTGATCACGACCGGGTTGAGGGAGCCGAGCTCGCCGTGGAACGGGATGGGTGCGGGTCGGGCGGCCGCCGCGTCGAAGAGGGCGCGCCCGCCGCGTACGGAACCGGTGAAACCGGCGGCGGCGACCAGCGGGTGGCGTACGAGTTCCACGCCAGCGTCGAAGCCGTGCACCAGGACCACGACGTCCTCCGGGAGCCCGACCTGGCGGGCTGCCCTGCGCAGCAGCGCCGCGCACAGCTCGGAGGTGGCCGGGTGGTCCGGGTGGGCCTTGACGACGACGGGGCAGCCGGCGGCGAGGGCGCTCGCGGTGTCGCCGCCCGGCACGGAGAAGGCGAGCGGGAAGTTGCTCGCGGAGTAGACGGCCACGACCCCGAGGGGGATCTTCCAGCGGCGCAGATCGGGCCACGGCGGCGTGCGGTCCGCGTCCGCGTGGTCGATCCGGATGTCGAGGAAGGCACCCTCGTCGACGACGTCGGCGAACGCCCGCAACTGGGCGGTGGTCCTCGCCAGTTCGCCGGTCAGCCGTGCAGGGCCCAGGGCGGTCTCGGCGTCGGCGGCCTCGATGACGTGCTCGCCCGCCTCGTCGAGGAGGCTGGCCGCGGTGCGCAGGAGGGCGGCCCGTACAGTGCGGTCGGCGAGCGCGGGGCGTGCGGCGTCCGCGGCCCGTACCGCACTGTCGACCTCGTCGGCCGTGGCCTCCACCGCAACCTGCTCACGCGGCTTCCCGGTTCGGGGGTCCACGCTCCAGACTGGTGCTGCTTCCACCACGGCTTCCTTCCCGGAATCGTTCGGTATTCTGAACGGAGTTCCTGATACTGAATGTACGGGGACTCTATTTCCGGGCGTTCTGCGCGGTCAAGGAGGACGAAGGGCCATGGCAGCTGTCGAGCAGGGTGGGGCACAGGTCAAGTCCGCGGTGCGGACCGTGGAATTGCTCGAATACTTCGCGGGTCGTCCCGGTATGCACTCGCTCGCCGCCGTCCAGGAGGCCGTCGGCTATCCCAAGTCCAGCCTCTACATGCTGCTGCGCACGCTCGTGGAGCTGGGCTGGGTCGAGACGGACGCCACGGGCACGCGGTACGGCATCGGCGTACGCGCCCTGCTCGTCGGCACGTCGTACATCGACGGCGACGAGGTCGTCGCGGCCGCCCGGCCCACCCTGGACCGGCTGTCGGACGACACCACCGAGACGATCCACCTGGCGCGCCTCGACGGGACGAACGTCGTCTACCTCGCCACCCGCCAGTCCCAGCACTATCTGCGCCCCTTCACCCGCGTCGGCCGCCGGCTGCCCGCCCACTCGACCTCGCTCGGCAAGGCGCTGCTCGCCACCCACAGCGACGAGCAGGTCCGCAAGATGCTTCCTGAGACGCTGCCGGCGCTCACCGAGCACACCATCACGGACCGGGAGCAGCTCATCGAGGAGCTGCGGCAGATCCGCGAGCAGGGCTACGCCGTGGACCGCGAGGAGAACACGCTGGGCCTGCGCTGCTTCGGCGTCGCGATCCCGTACCGCACCCCGGCGCGCGACGCCATCAGCTGCTCGGTGCCGGTGGCCCGGCTGACCCCGGCGCACGAGCAGATGATCAAGGATGCGCTGTTCGACGCCCGGGACCGGCTCACGCTGGCGACGCGGCGGCTGTGACCGCCCTCCGCCCTACGGCGGCGGAGCTTCATCACCAGGCAGGAGGCGCACCGGGCCGCAGCCCGGCCGCACGGCCGCTCCGGGCTCGGGGCTCCGGGCTCCGGGCTCCGGGCGCTCGGATGAGGATTTCCTGAGAAACCCGGCAGACCGGAACGGAACCGTCCAGGCCGCTCGTCCCTTCGTGGGATGAACAGGACAATCAGGCGCGCCGCGGTCCTCAGTCTGCTCCTGGTGCTCGCCCTGCTGGTGCGGGCCACCTGGCTGCAGGCGTACAGGGCCGAGGCCCTCGCGGACGACAAACACAACCGGCGGAACACCATCGCGCAGTACGCACAGCCGCTCGGCGACATCGTCGTGGCCGGGTCGCCGGTCACGGGCTCGAAGAGAACGGAAGGCAGCGATCTCGCGTACAAGCGGACCTACACGAACGGCGAGCTGTACGCACCCGTCACCGGCTTCAGCTCGCAGGCCTACGGCGCCACCCAGCTCGAGGGCATCTACGGCGACGTGCTCGACGGCACCGACAACCGTCTGAAGAGCCCGCTCGACGTGCTCACCGACAAGCAGGCCCAGCCCGGTGACGTCCTCACCACGATCGACCCGGCCGTGCAGAAGGCCGGTTTCGAGGCGCTCGGCGACAAGAAGGGTGCCGCGGTCGCGATCGACCCGAAGACCGGGCGGATCCTGGGGCTGGTGAGCACGCCGTCGTACGACCCCTCGACGATCAGCGGCACGACGGACGGCGACGCCTGGCAGGAGCTCACCGGCGACAAGGACCGGCCGATGCTGAACCGGGCGCTGCGGCAGCCACTGCCGCCGGGCTCGACGTTCAAGCTGGTGGTCGCGGCGGCGGCGCTCGAGGACGGGCTCCACTCCTCGGTGGACGAGCGGACGGACAGCCCGTCCCCGTACACGCTGCCGGACACCCGGACCGTGCTGGAGAACGAGAACAAGTCCGCGCCGTGCCAGAACGCGACGATCCGCACGGCGCTGCAGTACTCCTGCAACAACGTCTTCGGGAAGATGGCCGCCGACCTCGGGCAGGACAAGGTCCGGGCGATGGCGGAGAAGTTCGGCTTCAACGACAGCGAGCAGGACGTACCGGTGCGCGCCACGAAGAGCGTGTATCCGGCGGACATGGACAGCGCGCAGACCGCGCTGACCGGTATCGGCCAGTTCGATGTGACGGCGACTCCGCTGCAGATGGCAATGGTGTCCGCCACCCTGGCCAACGACGGTCTGCTGGCGTCGCCCCATATGGTCTCGAACGTGGTCGACGCGGACGGCGACACTCTGCAGAGCTACGAGGACGCCGGCTCCGAGCGGATCGTGTCCTCCGCCACGGCGGAGCAGCTGCGCAGCGCCATGGTCACGGTCGTGGAGGACGGCACGGGCGGCAACGCGCGGATCGACGGCGCCGAGGTGGGCGGCAAGACGGGCACGGCCCAGCACGGCGAGAACAACAGCAAGACGCCGTACGCCTGGTTCACGTCGTACGCCAAGGACGCGGAGACGGGCAAGGAGGTGGCGGTCGCGGTGATCGTCGAGGACTCGGGCGCGGCGCGCTCGGAGGTCAGCGGCAACGGGCTGGCGGCGCCGATCGCGGAGCGGATGATGAGGGCGGCGCTCAAGTAGCCCCCCGGTCGCGGGCCGGGGCGGGGCGCACGGTATGCAGAGGTCCTTCACGGGTGTTCACCCGTCAACTCCTTTTGCCTGCGGAGGACTTCTGTGCAAGCCCTGCCCCGATCCCTGTCCGGCTGGACCATGGCGGTGTTCGGCATCCTCGCCGCCGCCCTCGGCGTGGTGGGACTCATCGCCCCCGACGCCCTGCTCAGCCTCATGGGGTTCAAGCCCACACCCGACTCCGGCCGCGCGGATGGCGACCACACCCTGGTCTTTCTCACCGCGTCCTCGATGGCGGCGGTCAATATGGGCGTCTACTACATCCTGGCGTCCCTTGCCGACTGGAAGCCCTTCTTCCGCTGGACGGTCCCCTTCCGCCTGCTGACCTGCACGGTCTTCACCCTCGCCGTGATCGGCGGACGCGCCCCGTCCGGCTTCCTGGGCGTGGGCCTGTGGGAGGGCGTGGGCGCGCTGGTGACGGGCGTGGCGCTCCGGTACGAGGGCAGGGGTGCCCGGCGGCCCGCGTGACGCCGTCGGCCAGGGCCCCACGACGTCGAGGTGGTCGACGTCCCGCTCGGCCACCACGGGTTCGAGACGATCGACCACACCGATCAGGCACGCGACGCCGTGGACCGCGCGGTGCGGTCCGAGCTGGGGCACCTGCGGAGCTGAGGCGGCCCCAGCCCCGCGGATGCTCCCCGGCCGATGGCCGGGGCCTCATTTCCGGATACCGCTAGCCGATACCCAGCAGCTGCTCGATCGGGCCGATCGCGAAGTACACGACGAACAGCGCCGCCGTGCCCCACAGCAGCCAGTGCACCTCGCGCGCCTTGCCCTGCACCGTCTTCAGGACGACGTAGGCGAGGAACCCGGCGCCGATGCCGTTGGTGATGGAGTACGTGAACGGCATCACGACGATCGTCAGGAACGCCGGAATGGCGATCTCGTACCGCTCCCATTCGATGTGCCGGACCTGTGTCATCAGCAGGAAGCCGACCACGACCAGCGCGGGGGCCGCGGCCTGGGCGGGAACGACCGTGGCGAGGGGGGTGAGGAACAGGGCGAGGCCGAAGAGCGCGCCGGTGACCACGTTGGCGACGCCCGTGCGGGCGCCCTCGCCGACGCCGGCGGCCGACTCGATGTAGGACGTGGCCGAGGAGGCGGAGGCCGCGCCGCCCACGGCCGCGGCCGCGCCGTCGATGAGCAGCACCCGGCCCAGGTTCGGGACATCGCCGTTCTCGTCGAGCAGCCCGGCCTCGTTGGAGACGCCGACGACCGTGCCCATGGTGTCGAAGAAGTCGCTGAGGACGAGGGTGAAGACGAGCAGGACGATCGTGATGACGCTGACCTGCTCGAAGGCGCCGAAGAGGCTGAAGGAGCCGACGAGACCGAAGTCCGGTGCGGCCACGATGTCGCTGGGGACGCTGGGAACGGTCAGTCCCCAGGCGAGCGGGGCGATCTCGGCGATCGCGTCGATGACGATCGCGACGACCGTCATCGTGACGATCGAGATGAGGATCGCGCCACGCACCTTGCGCACCATCAGCGAGATGGTGAGCAGGACGCCCAGGCAGAAGACGAGCACCGGCCAGCCGGACAGGTGCCCCTCGGCGCCGAGTTGCACGGGAACGGTCCCGGTCTCGCCGGGGATGCGGGTCACGAAGCCCGCGTCGATGAAGCCGATGAAGGCGATGAAGAGTCCGATGCCGACGCTGATCGCCTGCTTCAGCTGCTGTGGGATGGCGTGCATGATGGCCTCGCGCAGCCCGGTGACCACCAGGACGCAGATGACGATGCCCTCGATGACCACGAGGCCCATCGCGTCGGGCCAGCTCATCAGCGGCGCGATCTGGTACGCGACGACGGCGTTGAGGCCGAGCCCGGCCGCGATGGCGAGCGGGAGGTTGCCACCGAGGCCCATGATCGCGGTCATCACGGCGGCCACGAGCGCGGTGACCGTCACGAGTTGGTGGGTGGAGAGTTGTGCGCCGAACTTGTCCTGGGCTCCGCCCAGGATGATCGGGTTGAGCACGAGAATGTAGGCCATCGTGAAGAACGTGGCGAAGCCGCCTCGTACCTCACGAGCGAGGGTCGACCCGCGTGCGCTGATCTTGAAGTAGCGGTCGACGGCAGGGGGCAGCGGCATGGGCTCTCCTCGCGGGTGACGGTGCGGCGGGTTCTGGTGGTGGCTGCATTGTTCCCACCGATGAGGCCCTTCAGGTCTTCTCCGCGTTACGTCGGCTGTGCAACGTCAGCCGTGCTACGTCGGCTGTACAACGTCAGTCGTGTTACGTCAGATCGGCCGCCGCTAAGGATCCGGCGCGCCGGAAAGTAGGTCACCTGCCCCATCCGGCCGGACCGCACCCGCTGCCACGATGCCCGGATGGGCAAGGTCATGGTCATCAGGGACCGCACCGCGGGGCTCTGTCTCGCCGGCATCGTCGCGTCCGGCTTCGGGACGACCGCGATGTGGCTGGTCTCCGGCATCTGGGTCAAGTCGCTGACCGGCTCGGACAGTCTCGCGGCGCTGACGGTCTTCGCCATGTGGGCGCCCTCGCTCGCCGGGCCGCTGCTCGGAACGGTCGCCGACCGGGTCCGCAGGCGGCCGCTGCTGGTCGCGGTGAACGTCACCCTGGCGCTGTTGCTCCCGTCGCTGCTGCTGCTCGACTCCGCGGACCGGGTGTGGCTGCTGTTCTGCGTCCTCGCGGTCTACGGAACGTGCGGCGTCGTCCAGGACGCGGCGGAGGCCGCCCTGCTCGCGGGCGCGGTCGACCAGCGGCTGCTCGGGGACTTCAACGGGCTGCGGATGACGGCGAACGAGAGCATGAAGCTCATCGCGCCGCCGGTCGCGGCCGGGCTCTTCGCCCGTTACGGCGGGGCGTCGGTGGCGTTGCTCGACGCGGCGACGTTCGCACTGGCAGCCGGGATCTTCGCGCTGCTGCGGGTACGGGAGGAGAAGCCGGCCCGGCCCGGGCGCGCGTGGGCGGGCACGGCGGAGGGGGCGCGCTTCCTGTGGCGCTCGCCGGTGCTGCGGCCGTTGGTGCTGGCCGGCGGCGCCACCATGCTGCTCGCCGGGCTGAACGGCGCGCTGCTGTTCGCGGTCGTCGACGAGGTGCTGGGGCATGCGCCCACGTTCGTGGGGGTGCTGTACGGGGTGCAGGGCGCCGGGTCCGTACTGACCGGGCTGCTCTCCGGGGCCCTGCTGCGGCGGCTGCCGGAACGGGTGTACGCGGCGGGCGGCATCGCACTGTTCGCCGTGGCGGTGGCGGGGCGGTCGATGCCGTACGACGCGGTGGCGCTGGTGTGCAGCGGGGCGGTCGGGTTCGGGCTGCCGTGTGTGCTGGTCGCGGCGATGACGGCGGTGCAGCGGGAGACACCGGACACGGTGCTCGGACGTACCGCCGCGACCGCCCAGACGCTCGTGTTCCTCCCGAACGCGGTCGCGCTGGCACTGGGCGCGGGGCTGGTCGCGGTGGTGGACGTCCGGGTCATGCTGACGGTCGTCGGAGCGCTGGGCGTGGCGACGGCCGTGGCGCTCGTGACGGTCAGGCGAGCTGTGCCAGCGCGTCCTTGACGGCCGCCAGGTCCTGGTCACCGGCCAGCCCCGCGTGGTACAGCCGCAGTTCGGTCGCCCCGAGGGATGCGGCGCGGGCGGCGTCGGCGGCGAGCGTGCCCGGGCTGCCGCCCATGCCGCCGACGACCGTGAAGTTGGCGGCGACGACGGACGTCTCCGAGGCGTGCCGGGCGAAGGGCGGCACCAGCTGCGCCCCGCCTGTACACGGCACGACCACGCCGTCGGCGAGGCCGAGGACGTGCGCGGGGTCGACCCCGGCGTTCGCCCCGCAGTGGTACGCCACAGGGTCCGCGTGCAGCAGCACCTGGAATCCCTCGGGCGCGGCGGCCCGTACCGCCGCGACGACCGCCTCCTGGAGGGTCCGCGCGGTCCGCGTACGGAACTCCAGGGTGACGGCGGTCGGTTCGGCGCCCAGCAGCTTCTCGACGGGGATGTCGGCGGGCGCGCTCCCCCGCCACACCGGTTCCAGCGCCTCGCGCACGCCCGCACTCAGCTCGTCCGGGTCCACGCCCTGCGCGGCGTACCCGTCCCGGCAAGCGGGGCAGAAGCACAGCGACATGGCGTACTGGGCGGCTTCGCCGAGCCCGACTCCGGCGGTCTTGTCGTGGGCGTGCAGATGGGCGAGCCCGTACCAGCCGCAGGACTCGAACTCGGTGCCGCGCGCCCCCGGCCGTACCGCCGCCTCGGCCGCGAGGTCGAGCAGATACGCGCGGACGGCGGGCTGGGCGATGCAGGGCGCCCAGGGGTATCGGTCGCCGTAGGCGTTGACGACGCAGGTGCCCGGATGCTCGGCGCCCAGGCGGGAGTTGTGGGCGAGGACGACCCAGGTGTGCACGTCGAGCCCGGCGGCCGCGAGGGCCTCGGCGGCCTGCCCGTACGCGTCGCCCGGCGCCCAGGCACCCGCCGCGTACGGACGCAGCGGGCGCCCCTCCCAGCGCTCCTCGTCAGGCGGGTAGAGCACCGAGGCGTGCTCGGCGGTGACGATGCGGTGGCGGGGGTGGCGCGGGGTCAGGGCGCGCGTGGAGTGGTAGGCGGAGGCGAGGGTGACCTGCCGGACGCCGAGGCCGGCGATCCGGGCTGGGGCGTCGGGGTCGCCGACGATGTCCCAGGGGTAGGCGAAGGCGCTCGCCCTCACTCGGCCGCTCCGTCCGCGAGGAGGGCGTAGCCGCGTTCGACGATGTCGGCGAGCTCCTTGATGTGGTCGGCGGTCGGCTCGCTGAGCGGGGGCCGCACCTCTCCGACGTCCTGTCCGCGCAGCCGCACCGCGGCCTTGACGAGCGAGACGGCGTATCCGTTGCGCCGGGCGCGGAGCTCGACGAGCGGGCGGTAGAAGCCGTCGAGGAGGCGTTCGACCGTCGCGTCGTCGCCGGTCGTCAGGGCACGGTGGAAGGCGAGCGCGATCTCGGGGGCGAAGCAGAAGACGGCGGAGGAGTAGAGGGTGATGCCGATGCCGCGGTAGGCGAGGCCGGTGAGTTCGGCGGTGGGCAGCCCGTTGAAGTAGAGGAAGTCGCGCCCCGGGGCTTCGGACCCGGCTGCCGTGGTGCGGACGGCGCTGACGATGCGCTGCATCAGATCGAGATCGCCGTACCCGTCCTTGAGGCCGATGATGCCGTCGACGGCGGCGAGCTCGACGACGGTCTCGGGTGTGAACACGGCGTTGTCGCGCTGATAGACGATGACGTCGAGCGCGGTGGCGGCGGCGAGCGCGGTGTAGTGGCGCAGCAGCCCTTCCTGGTCGGCGACGACGAGGTAGGGCGGCATGGCGAGGATCCCGTCGGCGCCCGCGTCCTCGGCGAGCTTCGCGTACCGGATCGCGAGGGCCGTGCCGTATCCGGCGCCCGCGACGACGGGGACCCGGCCGGCGGTCTCCTGGACGGCCGCGGCGACGCAGTCGCGGAACTCCTCCGGGGTGAGCGCATGGAACTCGCCGGTGCCGCAGCAGGCGAAGACGGCGGCGGCACCGGCCTCGACGCCGGAACGCACATGGGCGCGGAAGGCGTCGAGGTCGAGGGCGCCGTCAGGTCCGTACGCGGTGACGGGGAAGAACAGCGGCCCGTTGGCACGGGTCAGTCGGGCGGCGAGCGGGGCTGAGGACACGGGCGCTCCCTGGGCCGTGCACCGAGCGATCGGGGCTCGTGCATCAATCTGATTGATGTCTATATTTCTGAACGTCGCCACGCTATGGCAGCCGCAAGGGGGAGGTCAAGCCGGACGACCGCAACTCGAATGACGGAAAAACGCAACTGAGAGACGGAGTCCCGTCCCGGACGGAACACTTGACGGTGCGTGGAGCACGTCCCTAGCTTGTCCACGCATGTGAATGCCGTCTACGGATCAGACCGTGTCGCACGCCAGACCCGCATCGCGTCGAGGGGAACCACCCATGCCCGCACCCCGCACCGTCCTGCTCACCGGCGCAGCCGGGGGCCTCGGCACCCTGATGCGGGGTCTGCTGCCCGCATACGGCTACGAGCTCCGGCTCTTCGACATGACCCCCATCGAGGGGGAACGGGACGCGGTCACCGCCGACCTTGCCGACCGGGACGCGCTGCGCGAGGCCGTACGGGGCGTCGACGCGATCATCCATCTGGCAGGCATCTCGCTGGAAGCCCCCTTCGAGAAGATCCTCCGCACCAACATCGAAGGCACGTACAACCTGTACGAGGCGGCACGCGAGGCGGGCGTCAGGCGCGTCGTGTTCGCCTCCAGCAACCACGCCGTCGGCTTCACTCCGCGCCCGCGCGGAGACACACCCCTTGATGCGGGCGCGCTGATCCCGGTCGACACGCCCCACCGCCCGGACACGTACTACGGCCTGTCCAAGTGCTTCGGCGAGGACCTCGCCCAGCTCTACTGGGACCAGCACGGCATCGAGACCGTCTCGGTCCGGATCGGCTCCTGCTTCCTCGAGCCCAGCAGTGTGCGGATGCTGTCCGTCTGGCTGAGCCCGGGCGACGGCGCCCGCCTCTTCCACGCGGCGCTCACGGCGGAGGGCGTCGGCCACACGGTGGTCTACGGCTCCTCCGCCAACACACGGCTGTGGTGGGACCTCTCGACGGCGCGTGCGCTCGGGTACGAGCCGCAGGACGACTCCGAGCAGTTCACGGAGAAGCTCGTCGCCGAACAGGGTGAGCTCGACCCGGACAACCCGGACCACACATATCTGGGCGGGCACTTCGTGACGAACCCGCCTCGCTGGCCTCACTGAGGCGATATTCGGGTGCCGCGCACCGGCAGACGGGGCAGTATGCGGGCCATGCCAGGACCTTCAGGTTTCCGCTACGTCCGTCACGGCGACGGCAGCGTCGTCCTCACCCACCACGGCCGGGCCGCGGGCACCCTGCGCGCCGCCCGCGCGGAGAAGTTCCTTGCCGAGGTGGAGTCGGGGGACGAGCAGCTGGTGATGGCCCGCTGGACCGGTGCCTACCGCTTCGGGAACGAGCGGACGGCCCGTCGGCACCCGAGGAACCAGGACCGATTCGGCCGAAGGTAAGGGAACGGCAAAGCGGTGTCGCTCGTTACCTCTGGCATGACAGCTATGACCCCCGGCTCGAACATCCCCCTGACCACCGCACGCGTGGCGGTGGACGTCGCCGCTCCGGTGCGGCTCGACGTATCGGGCCTGCTGCTCACGGCCGACGGCAAAGTGCGCTCCGACGACGATTTCATCTTCTACAACCAGCCGGCGGGCCCCGGCGTGACCCACCGCTCCGGCGGTGGCGCGGCGCCCGACGCGATCATCGTGGACACCGCGTCCGTCCCGCCCGGGATCGAGAAGATCGTGGTCACGGCGAGCCCGGATGCCGCAGGCCAGACCTTCCAGGGCATCGAGCCCACGGCCACGATCCGCAACGCCGACGACAGCTCGGTGCTGGCGACCTTCACCCCGCCCCGGCTGGGCGCGGAGACGGCGCTGGTGATCGTGGAGATCTATCTGCGCAACGGCGCGTGGAAGGCCCGCGCGGTCGGCCAGGGGTACGCGAACGGGCTGGCGGGCATCGCCACCGACTTCGGCGTCTCGGTCGAGGAGGAGCCGGCCGCGGCCCCCGCACCGGCGGTCGCTCCGGCACCCGCCGCCCAGGCACCCGCAGCCCCCGCCGCACCGGCACCCGCCGCCCAGGCACCCGCAGCCCCCGCCGCACCGGCAGCTGCACCGGCACCCGCCCCCGCGCCCGGCGCCGGAAAGATCAACCTGGACAAGGGCCGCGTCAGCCTCCAGAAGAACCAGACCGTCTCCCTGGTCAAGGGCGGCCGCCCGCTGCTCTCCCAGGTCAAGATGGGCCTCGGCTGGGAGCCCGCGTTCCGCGGCAAGGACATCGACCTGGACGCGTCCGTGATCGCGTACGGTCCGCAGCGCAACCACCTGGACAGCTGCTACTTCGGCAAGCTGTCCATCCTGAACGGTGCGATCAAGCACTCCGGCGACAACCTCACCGGCGAGGGCGCGGGCGACGACGAGGTGATCGTCGTGGACCTGGGCCGTATCCCGGCCGACGCGACGGGCCTGGTCTTCACGGTCAACTCCTTCACCGGCCAGAAGTTCACCGAGGTCGCGAAGGCGTACTGCCGGCTGATGGACGCCGCGACGGGCGAGGAGCTGGTGCGCTTCGACCTGACCGGCGCGGAGCCGCAGACCGGCGTCATGATGGCCAAGCTCATCCGCCAGTTCTCCGGCGAGTGGGAGATGACCGCGATGGGCGAGTTCGTGAAGTCCCGCACGGTCCGCGGCATGGTCAAGCCCGCGGCCAAGGCGCTCTGAGGCGCCACCAACGGTGCCCTGACCGGTCTGGCCGTCCGGACCGGGCCCTGGGGTCGTCGCGCATGTGCGGCGGCCCCAGGACCGGCCCTGTCAGAGTTTGGCCAGTTTGGTGAAGGGGCTCAGGATCCTTCCCTGTCGCCCGGCGAAGTCGATGAGGACGGCGTCTGCGCCCTCGACTGCGATGACTCTTCCGAGTCCGAACTGATCATGCGAAACCCGGTCTCCGACCTCGAACTGCTCGATCGGAGGGCTGACCGGGGTGGGGCGGTTGAAGGGACTGGAGGGCAGATGGCGCCGGGATCCGGCTGACTTTGTCATTACCCGAAGTATGCGCCCTCCGGCCGCCACCGGTCCAAGCCCGCGGCCCAGGCGCTCTGACTTCGTCCTGGTGCCGTCGTCGGTACGGCGGCACCAGGACTGCGACGTGCCTCACAGTGCTTCGTCAGAAATGTCCCCGCAACGCTCGAGGACCGCTCGTGCGAACTCCAGCAGATCACTCGCCCTCTGGCCACTGGGCTGCATCGATGTCCAGAGCTCGAGATTCTCAGGCCGATCGTCGTCCCGGATGCCGTTCTTGTGAGGGACACTCTCGGTTCTTGACGCAAGCGGACGCCCCAGGATCTGCTCCCTCACAAGGCGGTGCTCAGGCACGCGTTTGCCGTTCCGCCAGAAGATCCGGTACCCGTTCTGCAACGTGCCGCGTGCCTCGAAGCCTTCGAGGGTTTTTCAGCGGGCCCGCTTCCACGGGCCCGTGATGGCGAGCATGATCCCAGGAGTCTGGATGCTGGCGAACAGCGTCCGGCCGTCGGGCGAGAAGACGACTCCGGCGAACTCGCTGTATTCCGGCTCCTCCTCGGTGCCGAGATTCAGCTCGTTGCGGGCGATCGGGTACGTACGCCCGCGCTCGGTCGCGCCGAAGAGGTGCTGGACGCCCTCCCCGTCCTCGGCGATGATCAGGCCGCCGTAGGGCGAGACGGTGATGTTGTCGGGGCCGTCGTACGCGCCGTCCTTCGACGGGTCCGCGTTGACACCGAGCAGCACCTTGAGGGTCAGGGTCCGGCGCCGCGGGTCGTAGAACCAGACCTGGCCGTCGTGCGCCTGCCCCGGACTCTCCTCGCGGGCGTACGAGGAGACGAGGTACGCGCCGCCGTCCGCCCACCACATGCCTTCGAGCTTGCGGGCCCGGGTGACCCCGGCATCGCCGAACTGCTTGCGCACCGGCACGGTCTTCGCGTCACGGTCCGGGACGTCGACCCAGTCCACGCCGTACACCGTGCCGGTCTTCGTGGCGCGCGACAGATCGTCGACGAAACGGCCGCCCGCGTCGTAGCACTTGGGCGCCTGGAGCCTGCCGGCGTCCTCGGGAATGTGGCGCAGCCGGCCACGGCCGTGCTGGAAGCCGGTCGGCGGGACCCAGCGGTAGAAGAGGCCGTTGGGCCCTGAGGCGTCCTCGGTGAGGTAGGCGTGGCCGCGCTTGGTGTCGATGACGACGGCCTCGTGCTCGTAGCGGCCGAAGGCCTTGATCGGCAGCGGGTGGCGGTTGGCACGGCGGTCGTAGGGGTCGACCTCGAAGACGTAGCCGTGGTCCTTGGTCATGCCGTTCTCGCCGGCGCGGTCGGCGGTCTCCTCGCAGGTGAGCCAGGTCCCCCACGGGGTACGGCCGCCCGCGCAGTTCTGCGAGGTGCCGGAGATGCCGACCCACTCGGCCGTGCGGCCGTCGCGGTGGACCTCGACGACGGTGCAGCCTCCGGCCGCGGTCGGGTCGTAGACGAGGCCGTCGGCGAGCGGGACGGGGTACTCGTAGTTCGTGCGCGGGCCCTTGAGCTCGTGGTTGTTGACGAGGAGGGTGACGCCGCGGGGGCCCTCGAAGGTGGCCGTGCCGTCGTGCTTGGCGGGGGTGAACTCGCCCGACTCCAGCTTGGTGACACCGCTGTGGGTGACGATGCGGTACGAGAACCCGGCGGGGAGGGCGAGGATGCCCTTCGGGTCGGAAATCAGGGGGCCGTAGCCCGGGCCGTGGGTGTCGCCGTGGCCGTCGCCGTGGCCGTCGCCGCGGGTCACCTCCGCGGCCGTCCCCTCGGCGTTGTCCTCGGCGGCGAGTGCGCCGGGTGCGGTGGCGAGTGCGCCGACGGCACCGGTGAGGGCGACTCCCGCGCCGGTGAGCGCGGACTGTCGGGTGAATTCCCTGCGGCTGAGCGGCATCGCGGTCTCCTGCGGGAAGGTGGTGGCATGGTGCCTGGAGGTCGGGCGGTGCGGCGGTGCGGGTCCTGCGGTCTGCGGTCTGCGGTCTGCGGTCTGCGGTCTGCGGTCTGCGGTCTGCGGGGCAACGCTCCCGCTCACGCCTGAACGCCGGTTGAACACCGCGAGACATCACACAGCACCCACAGACCCGCTTCCATGAACCCGCCCACCCGGGCTCCTTGCGAGCCCGTCCGGCGTTGGAGGACGGGCATCCGGGCCGACCGGACGCTACCGGTGAGCGACCGGGTGTGTGGGGTCTTGCCCTCATTCCGTGAGCAGGCGACCACCTGCGCCGGCCGTGCCAGGCGCCCGATGGAAGCGCGGACCGGGAGGAGCTCCCGCCCGCCACGGGGTCCGGGGCGAGTGCGGCAAGACAAAGCCTCACCGGCGGGCCTCGCGCCGCAGGCCGCAGGAAGTCCCCACACGACCGGGGCGGCGCGCCGCAGGGCCTGGGGAAGTCCGCAACGGGGGTCCGGGACCCGGCCCCGGACCGGGGGCCCAGAGCTCGCCCCGCGCGCGGCGGAGCCGCGCATCGACACAGCCGCGTATCGACACGATCGGGACGGGCACGGAGGGGAAAGGCTCCGCGCAGCGGTGCCGGCGCTATGCCTCCGGCCGCGAGCGCGCCTTGAACGCCGCCTTGCGCGCGTCCTTCGCGGTCGTCCTGTCGCGGTGCAGCCGCCCCATCGCCTCCAGCACGTCCGCCGTCGCCGGATGCTCCACCCGCCACGCGGCCTCGAAGAACCCGCTGTGCCGTCCGACGAGCCCTTCCACGAGGTCCTGCAGCTCCTCCAAGTCACCCTCGGCGTCCAGCTGCGCAGCGATCGTGTCGATGGCGAGCCAGAAGATCATGGATTCCGGCGGCGCCGGCACGTCCTTTGCGCCCCGCTCCGCGAGCCACACACGCGCGAGTCCGCCGAGTTCCCGGTCGTCGAGGACGTCACGCACCGCGGGCTCGGCGTGCGCGCCGAGGAGCGACAGCGCCTGCTGGCAGTGCAGCCGCCGCAGCGGAGCGCCGCGGTCCGCACCGCGGGCGGCGCTGAGCAGGTCCCTGGCCGCGTCAGCGGGCTCGCGCCTGGCGAGCCACGCCACGGTCTCCGCGCGCGCGGCCGCCTCCGGGTAGTGGGCCACCCCGTCGAGCAGCGTGTCGGCGCCCCTGCCGACGAGGTCACCCACCGCCGGCGCGACCGCTCCGGCCTCCAGCATCCGGGCCCGTACCCCGTACAGCCCGAGCGGCGTCAGCTTCACGAGCCCGTACCGCGAGACGTCCTCGTCGTCCCCCCGCGGCGCGCCTTCCGCGCCCTCCGCGCCCTCCTCCACCATCAGGGCCTCGTCGACCGGCCGGTACTCCACCAGCCCGATCGGCTCCAGCAGCCGGAACTGGTCGTCCAGCCGCATCATCGCGTCGGACACCTGCTCGAGGACGTCGTCGGTGGGCTCCCCCATGTCGTCGGGCACGACCGCCGATGCGGCGAGGACCGGGAGCGGCACCGGGCCTTCCCCGGCCCCGCCCTTCGTGGCGGTGAGCAGGTAGAGGGTGGCGAGCACGCTCTCGAGGAACTCGGCCTCCGCGTCGGGGTTCCAGCCGAGGGCCTCGAAGTCGATCCCGCCGTCCTCGCCGACGAGTTCGGACAGGTCGTCCAGGGCGGGTGCGATGGCGTCGGCGAAGACCACGTCGAAGGCGTCCTGCCAGAGCGCGAGCACATCCTGCGGGCTGCCGCCGGTGATCAGTGACAGATTGCCGCCCGGGGTGACGGTGCCGAGCCCGGCGTCCTTGTCCCCGTCCCTGCTCTCTCCCGCCTCGTCGGGGTCGCTGACCTCGACGAGGCCCGTGTCCACGGCGACCCGCCACGCCTCGCTGGCGTCCGCCGCTCCGTCCTCGTCCGCCGGGATCCCCAATGCCTCGGCAGCTGCGGGAAGTTGCTCGTCCACGAGTTCCCCGCCCACACCGACCCTCGTCTCCTGCCCGGCCCAGCGCGCGAGGCGTACGGCCCGGGCCAACAGCGGCGTGCCCAGCGCGTCGCGCGCCAACTCCGCCTCCGAGTGCAGTCGCACCGGCGGCAGGGCGGGGCGTCCGGCGGGGCGGTCTCCTGGCATCTGGCGGCTCTCCTCGGCTTGCGCGTACCGGCTCGGGGCGGCACCCAGCGTAGACGCATTTCACCCGAAGCCTTCCGGTTCATGAACGCGTCAACCCCCGTATATCTGACAGCTCTTGACAAGTGGCACGCTCTGCCAAGAGATTGACGCGCGTAGACATGCGAACCACCCCTCACCCTCACTCCGGAGTTCTCCGATGCCTTCGATACCGAGATCTGCCGCCGTCGCATCCGTCGTGGCCATCGCCCTGGCCACCGGCCTGCTCGCCGGTTCCTCCTCGGCCGCCGCCGACGCCGACACCGCCACCGCCACGGCCGGCGTACGCATTCACGACATCCAGGGCACCACCCGCGTCAGCCCGCTCGTCGGGCAGCAGGTCACGGACGTCGAGGGCATCGTCATCGGCGTCCGTACGTACGGCTCCTCGCGCGGGTTCTGGATCCAGGACACCCAGGCGGACGCGAACCCGGCCACCAGCGAGGGCATCTTCGTCTTCACCGGATCGACCCCGACCGTCGCCGCCGGCGACGCGGTGAAGGTCTCGGGCACCGTCGGCGAGTTCGTCCCGGGCGGTCTGAGCTCCGGCAACCAGTCGCTGACCCAGATCTCCAAGCCGACCGTCACCGTGGTGTCCTCCGGCAACGCCCTGCCCCAGGCCGTGACCGTCACCGGCCGGACCGTCCCGTCGGCGTACGCGCCCGCCGGCGACCCGGCCGCCGCGAACAGCATCAACGCGCTCGCGCTCGCGCCCCGTTCGTACGCCCTGGACTACTACGAGTCGCTCGAGGGCAGCAACGTGCGCATCGGCACCTCCCGCGTCGTCGGCGCCACGGACCCGTTCGCCGAGCTGTGGGTCACGGTGAAGCCCTGGGAGAACCCGACCTGGCGCGGCGGCACGCGCTACGGCTCGTACGAGTCCCAGAACACCGGCCGGCTGCAGATCCAGTCGCTGGTCCCGCTCGCCCAGCAGCCGTTCCCGAAGGCGAACGTCGGAGACGTGCTGTCCGGGACGACAGAAGGACCGCTGGACTTCAACCAGTTCGGCGGCTACACGATCACCGCCCGCACCCTCGGCACGGTCGTGGACCGCGAGCTGGAGCGCGAGTCGACGCGCCCGCAGCGCCATGGCGAGCTGGCGATCGCCACGTACAACGTGGAGAACCTGGACCCGTCCGACCCGCAGGAGAAGTTCGACGCGCTGGCGAAGGCGGTCGTCGACAATCTCGCCTCGCCGGACATCCTCGCCCTGGAGGAGATCCAGGACAACAACGGCGCCACCAACGACGGGACGGTCGCCGCCGACCAGACGGTCGAGAAGTTCACGGACGCGATCGCGGCCGCCGGCGGCCCGGCGTACGAGTGGCGCACGGTCGACCCGGAGAACAACAAGGACGGCGGCGAGCCAGGCGGCAACATCCGCCAGGTGTTCCTCTTCAACCCCGAGCGGGTCTCCTTCACCGACCGCACGGGCGGGACCGCGACCGCCGCGACCCGTGTCGTCCAGGAGCGGGGCCGCGCAGCCCTGACCCTCTCCCCCGGCCGGATCGACCCGGCGAACACCGCTTGGGAGAGCAGCCGCAAGCCGCTCGCCGGCGAGTTCGTCTTCCGCGGCCGCACGGTCTTCGTCATCGCCAACCACTTCGGCTCGAAGGGCGGCGACGAGGGTCTGACCTCGCACCACCAGCCGCCGGTCCGCTCCTCCGAGGCCAAGCGACTCCAGCAGGCGCAGGCTGTCAACACCTTCGTCAAGGACATCCTGAAGGCGCAGCGGAGTGCCGATGTCGTGGTCCTCGGCGACATCAACGACTTCGAGTTCTCGGAGACGACGAAGGCGCTCACCGACGGCGGGGTGCTGTACCCGGCGATCAAGTCGCTGCCGCGCGGGGAGCGTTACTCCTACGTCTACCAGGGCAACAGTCAGGTCCTCGACCAGATCCTGACCAGCCCGTCGATCGACGACTTCAGCTACGACAGCGTGCACATCAACGCGGAGTTCGCCGACCAGAACAGCGACCACGACCCGCAGGTGCTGCGCTTCCGCCCGTAGGCGTCGCGCACCGTGCGCTACACGCCCGCGCTCATACCGAGTGCGGGCGTGTAGCGCGTCACGCGGCTGCCCGTGAGCCCCGGGTAGTGCTGGACGCGCTCCCACTGCTCGGTGCGCGAACCGATGCCGTCGCCGGGGGCCTCGAGCGCCTCCTGATGGACCCGGGCGCTCTCCCACTCGGCGTAGTTGACGACCCGGGTGCCGTCCGTACGGATGTGGAAGTGCGCGGCCATGCCGCCGGGGTGCGTGTACGGATCGTTCTCCAGCGCGGCGAACACGGCGTCGACCCAGTCGCGCAGACGCGCCGCGTCCGGGCCGTCGAAGTCGACCTCGACGATGACGACACAGCCCGGTACCCGCTGGTCACCCGGGGCGCGCCGGCCGCTGCGGTAGAGCTCGTAGGCGTGCGGCCCGAGCCGCTCGATGCCGGGCACGGCGGCGTCGACCTCGGCGTTCCACTCCTCCTCGACGGCGCTTCGGGTGCGCTGGAACTCCTGGAAGGCGTCGTCGCCCGCCCACTGCATGTAGTGCAGCAGGGCCTCTCCGTCGTCACTCGCGTACACGCTGTAGGACAGCAGTCCCGGATCCGGCCGGCCGCGGCGCTGCCAGGCGGCGGCCATCGCCTCGACGGCGGCCTTCGCATACATCCCGGGCCTCGGCGGAAACGGCGCCGAGCGGGCCCTGATCGAGGCCGTGCGGATCCGGGCCGACCGGCGCGGCGCCGGTCTCGGCCGGAAGCTGGTGTCCCGTGCGGTGGAGCGGGCCCGCCAACGCGGCTGCGCACTGGTCCAGTTGACGAGCAACAAGCGGCGCGCAGAGGCGCACCGCTTCTATGCGCCCCTCGGCTTCGTGCCCAGCCACGACGGGTTCAAGCTGCCGCTCTGAGCATCAGGAGCGCCGGACCGGCTTGAGGGGCGCCGGGCCGCCGGCCCACTCTTCAGTATTTCTTGCCCTTCACCCCGAGCAGAACTAAGTGGAACTTCACGGCCGGGCGACCGACACTGCGACCATGACCACACAACGCCCGCAACCCACCCGGCGCCCACGTCCCTTCGGCCGTGCCCTCTGCGCGATGATCACGCCCTTCACGGCCACGGGCGACGTGGACCTGGCCGGAGCGCAGAAGCTCGCCGCTCATCTCGTCACCGAGGGCTGTGACGGGCTCGTGCTGAACGGCACGACGGGCGAGTCCCCGACGACCACCGACGCGGAGAAGACCACGCTCGTCAGGGCGGTACGGGAGGCGGTGGGCGACCGAGCGAGCGTCGTCGCCGGGGTCGGCAGTGCGAGCACCCGGCACACCGTCGCGCTGGCCCGGGCCGCCGAGGCCGCGGGCGCAGACGGGCTGCTCGTCGTCACGCCGTACTACAGCCGGCCGCCGCAGGCCGCCGTCGAGGCGCACTTCCTCGGCGTCGCCGACGCGGTGGGCGTTCCGCTGATGCTGTACGACATCCCGGGGCGCACCGGCACCCGCATCGAACCGGAGACCATGCTGCGCCTCGCCGGGCACCCGCGGATCGTGGCCGTGAAGGACTGCGCGTACGACCTGCTCGGCAGCACGAAGGTGATCGCCGGGACCTCGCTCGCGTACTACTCGGGCTGCGAGGAGCTGAACCTACCGCTGTACGCGGTCGGCGGTGCCGGCTTCGTCAGCACGGTCGCCAACGTCGCGCCGCGCACGCTGCGTGCCGTGCTCGATGCGTTCGACGCGGGCAGTACGGCGGAGGCCGCCCGGCTCAACGGTGTGACGCTCCCGCTCGCCGAGCTGATGATGGCGTCCGGGCTGCCGGGGACGGTGACGACGAAGGCGCTGCTCGACGCACTGGGTCTGCCCGCCGGCCCGGTCCGGGAACCGCTGCAGTCCGCCGGCCCGGAAAGGGTCGGCGCGCTGGTGGCGGCGTACGAGGCGATGCGGGCGGGGCAGTAGCACCGCCCCGGACCCTGGTCAGGGCCCGCCCGGGGATCCGACGGCCGAGGCGTGCTCCAGGACGTCCTCGAGCGGGTCGTCGACCTGACCGGTCGAGACCAGCGACACCGTCGGCCCGTCGCGGGAAGCGGTGTTGGTCTCGTCCGCGAAGGCGGCCCCGGACGGCTGCCCCACGGCCATGAGCGTCAACGTTCCGGGCGCGGCCGGCCTTGTCCTCACGCCGGTCAGATGCTCCCGAGAGCGCCGGCGCCTCCTCATGCCGGCGTCGCTGGGCTCGGACCCGTGAGCGAAGACGCCCAACTCATGGCGAACCAGCGCGTCCACGTCGTGCCCGTGGTCCTGGCTCTGGCCAATCCGTCGTAGCAGCGGGACGTGTGGCTCGACCCGGCCGGTGAGGGGCACACCGGCCGCTGATCGAACCCCGCCCGAGTTGCTTCGGGACGACGGCAACGGCACCGAGGACAACCAGTCGACGGCCACTCAGCCGCTGTCGAGAGAGCGCCGGCGATTCCAGGACACGAAGAAGATCGCCGCGACCGGCCAGAACATCAAGAGGGGTACGAGACTCCCGAATTCGCCGGCGATGTAGCCGATCACAGCTGCCCCCAGGGCCAGACCCAACGTTGTCCGAGCGACGATCCACAGCTTCCGTACACCGCGGGGCCTGATGAGCTCGTGGGTCCGCCACAGGCACCACCAGGTGGCGGACAGGGCGCAGCCGGCCACGTTGAGCAATGTCAGAACCAGCGCCAGGTGCAGAGGCACTCTGCCTTGCGGGGCGTCTGGGAGGAAGCGGGTCCCACCCGTGCTCTCCCTGGTTATGGCGGTGCGGCGGCCCTGCCAGACGGTGACGGTGACGTGTTCCCCGGACCTCAGGTCCTCCAAAGTGCTGGGCGGGTTGCTCAGGCGGTACTCCCCGGCGACGGCGTCCGGTCCGTCGAGAGTGAACACCAACCCCTCCGGGTGCCCGTCCGCGACGGTGGCGTCGATGCGACGCAGGCAATTTCGGCTGGTCTCCCCGAAGCCACATTCGTGAGCGCAACGGAGGGCACGTTGGTCGGTGAGCGAGTCCGAGAACTCGTGAGCGAAGTGGCCGGCCCCGCACAGTGCCAGCACGCCGGCGATGAGGGCCAGGCAGCCGGCGGCCCTCACCGCAAGAACGAACCCGGCCGACGGTTGTGTCCCAAGTGCGGGAGAGTTGTCGTTCCGGTCGCGTCCGCGATCGGGGTCACGCGTGGACGTGTCCATCCATGCTCCCTCGGGTTCTGCTCGCCTTCTTGTAGGACGGTCGATCAGGCCCAATGGATGCACGCAAGCCGCGTGACGCCACCTCGGCCGGTCGAGGGCGTCACGGTGAACACCCTCAATCACGGGACGGAGATCACTCCGAGGGGCTCGGGTGGCGTTCAGCGCGAGAGGTCATTCTGCTTGCCGGGCACGTACGGCCAAGCCGAGGAAGCGGTGTCGGCTGAGACGTCGTCCTGGTCGGTGCAGCGGCGGTAGCGGTGAGTGCGCCGCCGATGCCGACGAAGGCGAGGGAGTGCTCGGCTTTGTGCTCGTTCCTTGCACACGAACGGGCGGCGTACACCGACGGGGTGTCGGTGTACGCCGCTCTGGGGTGGGACGAGTTGCGGGAGGTGGCCCGCGTTGTCATGGCGGTTATTTCGGGTCGTGGTTGAACTTCGAGGTCGACCAGAGGTAGCCGAGCACCGCGAGGCCCAGGCACCAGACGATGGCGAGCCATCCGTTGTGGCCGATCTCGCTGCCGAGCAGCAGGCCGCGCAGGGTTTCGATGGCGGGCGTGAACGGCTGGTACTCGGCGATCGGCTGGAACCAGCCGGGCATGGAGTCGACCGGGGTGAAGGCGCTGGAGAGAAGTGGCAGCAGGATCAGGGGCATTGCATTGTTGCTGGCGGCCTCGGCGTTCGGGCTGATCAGGCCCATACCGACCGCGATCCAGGTGAGCGCCAGGGCGAAGAGCACGAGCAGTCCGAACGCCGCGAGCCACTCCAGGATGGTGGCATCGGTGGAGCGGAAGCCGATGGCCACGGCGACGGCGCCGACGAGGACCACGCTCATGATCGACTGCAGCACGCTGCCGACGACGTGCCCGACGAGCACCGAAGGGCGGTGGATCGCCATCGTGCGGAAGCGGGCGATGATGCCCTCGGTCATGTCGTTGGAGACGGAGACCGCGGTGCCGACCACGGTGCTGCCGATGGTCATCAGCAGCAAGCCCGGGACGACATACGCGATGTATGCGGAGCGGTCCGGACCACCGCCGCCGATGCCCGAACTCATCGTGTCGCCGAAGATGTAGACGAAGAGCAGCAGCAGCATGATCGGGGTGAGCAGCAGGTTCAGGGTGAGGGACGGGTAGCGCCGGGCGTGCAGGAGGTTGCGGCGCAGCATCGTGTTCGAGTCGCGTACGGCGAGGGAGAGGGCGCTCATCGGACAGCCTCCTGGGACTGGGTGGGCTGGTTGGGCACGCTGGAGGTGGTCAGGGCGAAGAAGACGTCGTCGAGGTCGGGGGTGTGCACGGTCAGTTCGTCGGCCTCGATGCCGGCCGAGTCCAGCCGGTTGAGGATGGAGCGCAGCTCGCGCTGGCTGCCGCCCGAGGGGATCTGCAGGGCGAGGGATTCGTCGTCCCGGGCGACCTCGTGCAGGGCGACGGCGGCGGACTGGTACGCGGCCGGGTCGGAGAAACGGAGCCGGACGTGTCCGCCGGGGATGAGCCGCTTGAGCTCCTCGGCGCTCCCCTCGGCGGCGATCTTGCCGTCGTGGAGCACGGCGATACGGTCCGCGAGTTGGTCGGCCTCCTCCAGGTACTGGGTGGTGAGGAAGACGGTGACGCCGCCCGTGACGAGCTCGCGGATGATCTGCCACATGTTGTGGCGGGAGCGCGGGTCGAGGCCGGTGGTCGGCTCGTCGAGGAAGATGATGCGGGGGTTGCCGACCAGGGTCATGGCGATGTCGAGGCGGCGCTTCATGCCGCCGGAGTAGGTGGAGGCGGGCCTCGATGCCGCCTCCACCAGGTCGAAGCGCTCGAGGAGTTCGGCGGCGGTGCGGTGGCCCTCGCTGCGGGAGAGGTGGTGCAGGTCCGCCATGAGGAGCATGTTCTCCTCGCCGGTGATCAGGTTGTCGACGGCGGAGAACTGTCCGGTGACGCCGATCGCGGCGCGCACCGCCTGGGGGTCGGTGGCCAGGTCGTGTCCGCCGATGCGGATCCCGCCGGAGGCGGGGTCGGGGGAAATGAGGGTGGAGAGGATCTTCACGGCGGTGGTCTTGCCGGCGCCGTTCGGGCCGAGCAGGGAGAAGACCGTTCCTTCCGGGACGGCCAGGTCGACGCCGTCGAGCACGACCTTGTCGCCGTAGGACTTGCGCAGCCCGTTCGCCGCGATGGCCAAGCTGGTCATGAGGGGTGCTCCTTTGGAGGCTGCGGGTCAGAGGCTGCGGGCAGTGATGTCGCCGTGGGAGGTGGTGGCGCGGATGTCGAGTTCGGCGGTGCCATCGTTCTTGAGGGCGTTGCTGACGCGGCCGTAGTCGGTGCCCGCGTCCAGAGCGGCCGAGACACCGGCGGCGGCGGCGATGGAAATGTCGCCGGACTGGGTGCGGAGCACGACCGTGCCGCGCACGGCCTCGGCGATCCGGATGTCGCCCCTTGCGGTGCTGATCTCCGCGGGGCCGCCGAGGCGGCCGACCTCGACGTCGCCGTCGATCGCAGTGAGGCGGACGCTCGCGGCCTCGTCGATCTTGATCCGGCGGTACGCGCCTTCGAAGGCGACGTCGCCGAGCCGTCCGACGCCCCGGAATTCGGCGCTGGCCGCCTTGCCCTCGATGCGGGAGCCGGCGGGCAGCCGGACGGTCACCTCCACGGATCCGAGGGGCCGAAAAGCTGGTTCTTCGCCGCTCGGGCCTCGATCCGCAGGACTCCGTCGCCGTATTCGACCGTGGTCTGCTCCGCCGCCTTCACATCGCGGCTCTTCGAGGGGTCCGCGGGCAGGACCTCGACCGTGGTGTCGGCCCGGTCGGCGGCGATGAACTGCACGCGTCCCGCGGGGATGTCGAGGACGGCCGAGACCGGGGCGGGGGTGTCGAACTTCTGCATCGTGCTCTCCTTCTTCTGCATCGTGCGCTCCTTCGGCACGTTGTTTCCGATGACGGAAAAGCTACGTTGCATTCACAGATCCGGCAACAGACTCGTTGCGCATGATTGGCATCGTTGCAGGTAAAGACCGGGAAATCGTTGCAATGATTTTCAATCTAACGCAACACCCCTGCCCCTGCGCGTTGCAATGGATTCGGGGTGAACGCTATACTGGAGACGCCACGAACCATGAAGGAGGCCGCGATGCCGGGAGGCAGGCTCACCCAGCAGGAACGCCAGCAGATCGCGCTGGGACTGGCCGACGGCCTCGCCTACGCGGAGATCGCCCGACGCCTCGACCGCCCGACCTCGACCATCACGCGCGAGGTCATGCGCAACGGCGGCCCCACCACCTACCGCGCCGACCTCGCCCACCGCGCCACCGAACGCCGCGCCCACCGGCGCAGGCAGGCCGCGCCCCGAGGGCCGCAGGAGGCGCCCCCGCAGGCCCACGGACGCGACGCCGAGGCCGTGCGCGAGTACGAGGAGACGTTCACCACCGTCCTCATGCAATCAGGCGCGCCCAAGATGATGTCCCGGGTGCTGGCCTGCCTCTACACCACCGACGCCGGCAGCCTCACCGCGTCCGAACTCGTCCAGCGCCTCCAGGTCAGCCCCGCGTCCATCTCCAAAGCGATCGCGTTCCTCGAGAGTCAGGGCCTCGTCCGCCGGGAACGCGATGAACACCGCCGCGAGCGCTACTTCGCCGACGAAGACGTCTGGTACCAATCGATGATCGCCAGCGCCCGGTCCACCGCCCAGATCGTCGAGACCGCACGGCAGGGCGTCGGCATCCTCGGCCCCGGCACCCCGGCCGCCGCCCGCCTCGAGAACATCGCCCGCTTCCTCGACTTCGTCTCCGAGAGCATCACCCGCGCCGCGGACCAGGCCCGCGAAGTCCTCCACACGAAACCCGAAACGACCTCGGGCAGCACTGGCGAGCCACGTTCAGATCGCTGATGGACAGCCGTCTTGATGGTCACAGCCATGGGACGAGGCCGGCTGTGTTCTCGGGGAAACCCATGGGTTTGCTCGACGGCTCCTGCGCAGACCAGGCAGGCGGAGATGGGGCTCAAGCCGGTGTCTTGATCGGCCGTAGCTTGTTGTCCGGGCACGGGGACGGTTGAGCGGCTGGTACCGGACAGGCTGTGGGAGATCTCAGCTCCCGCCGGCACTGCTTCCTGGTGCGGGAGGGCGAGCCACGACTCCCCCGTCAGCATGGCCGTCTGCAGCTGATCGAGGGACCAGAACTCAAGTATCTGATCGAGGAGCATCTCGGCAAGGACGTGATCCCAGGTCCGGTTCCCCCGCAGCGCCGTACAGGATGACGCCAACAGGCCTTGCCGCGGCGGTCCGAGAGCGGACGCGCTGCTGAAGCCCAATGACTGACTGTCGTGCCACTACCGCGCCAGAACGACCGGTCAGCGGCGGTCGCTGAAGGACGTGGCGGGGCCGGTATGCGTACCGTGGCCGGCCGGGCCCAGGCCCGATGAGCCCACGAACGCCTCGGAAATCGCTGCCGGGCTGACAAGGCAGGCGTCTCCCCCAATGCACGAGCGCCCTTCCGGCCGGCCCGGGGCCGTGGAAGGGCGCTCGACGATGACCGGCGCCGACAACTGCCGTCGGTGCAGCAGCAGGTCACAGCACTGCTCGATGAGGCGGCCGCAGGTCGCGGCCGCCGGGGTGGTCAGTTGTGGCTGTGCAGAACCTCGTTCAGCCCACCCCACACCGCGTTGTTCGGGCGGGCCTCGACGGCGCCGGTCACCGAGTTGCGGCGGAAGAGGATGTTGGACGCGCCGGAGAGTTCACGGGCCTTGACGATCTGGCCGTCGGGCAGCGTGACGCGGGTGCCTGCGGTGACGTACAGACCGGCCTCGACGACGCACTCGTCGCCGAGTGCGATGCCGACGCCCGCCTCGGCGCCGACCAGGCAGCGCTCGCCGATGGAGATGACGACGTTGCCGCCGCCGGAGAGCGTGCCCATGGTGGAGGCGCCCCCGCCGATGTCGGAGCCGTTGCCGACGACGACGCCCGCGGAGATGCGGCCCTCGACCATGGAGGTGCCCAGCGTGCCGGCGTTGAAGTTGACGAAGCCCTCGTGCATCACGGTGGTGCCCTCGGCGAGGTGCGCGCCGAGCCGGACGCGGTCCGCGTCGGCGATCCGGACGCCCTTGGGGGCGACGTAGTCCGTCATCCGCGGGAACTTGTCGATCGAGGTCACCTGCAGGTGCAGGCCCTCGGCACGGGCATTCAGGCGCACCGTCTCGACGTCGTCGACCGCGACCGGGCCGAGCGAGGTCCAGGCGACGTTGGAGAGCAGCCCGAAGAGACCGTCGAGGCTCTGGCCGTGGGGCCTGACCAGGCGGTGCGAGAGCAGGTGCAGGCGCAGGTAGGCGTCGTGCGCGTCCAGCGGCTTGTCGTCGAGCGAGGCGATGACCGTACGGACGGCGACGACCTCGACCCTGCGCCGGGCGTCCACACCGACGGCCTTGGCGGCGCCCTCACCGAGCAGGTTCACGGCCTGGTCGGGGGTGAGGCGCTCGGTGCCGGCGGGACCGGGCTCGGCGGAGAGCCCGGGGGCGGGGAACCAGGTGTCGAGCACGGTGCCGTCGCCGGCGATGGTGGCAAGGCCGGCGGCGACGGCGCCGGTGGTGCGAGGAGCAGTGGTGTCGGTCATGAGGAGAACCTAACCGGCGAGGACGCGCACGGGCGAACCGGTCTCATGTGCAGGGCCGCGGACCGCCGGACCCCCGCCCCCGGACACCCACCCCCCGGGCCCCGGACCGCCGACCACCGGCCCCACACCGGGACCGCCTCCGTCAGCTCAGCACCCGCCGCAGCATCTCGCGCGCGTACTCCTCGTCGTACGCCGCGTCCGTCAGCAGTACCTGCAGGCAGATGCCGTCCATCAGCGCGACCACCGCCCGTGCCGTGACCGGGTCCGCCCTGCGGGAGAGGGCCTCGACGACGCCGTCGGTCCACTCCGCCGCGACCGGACGCAGGGCGGGACGGCGCAGGGCTGCCAGATAGAGCTCGTACTCGAGCTCCACACCTGTGCGTTCGCCGCCGAGCCACTCCCCCATCAGCCGGGCGAGCTCCTCGGCGAGATCGGCGTCCGGGTCGCCGAGGGCGCCGCTCTCCCGAAGGGTCCTGCCCAGGCCCTCGTTCGCCTGCCGGAGCGCGGCGACGAGCAGCTCGTCCAGGGAGGCGAAGTGGTACGTCGTCGAGCCGAGCGGCACATCGGCCTCGGCAGCGACGGACCGATGGCTGAGCCCTGCGATGCCGGTGCGGCCGACCACGCGGATCGCGGCGTCGATGATGCGCTGGCGCCGCTCGGGGTCGTACCTGCGTGCGCGCCCCATCAGTGCGCCCCGCCGAGGTTGAGAACGACGACTCCCAGGATGACGAGTGCGATGCCCGCGACCTTCACGAGGCTCGTGGACTCGTTCATGAAGACCATGCCGATCGCGGCCACGGCGGCGGTGCCGACGCCGGCCCAGATCGCGTAGGCCGTGCCGACCGAGAGCGTCTTCAGCGTCTGCGCGAGCAGGCTGAAGGCCAGCACATAGCCCACCACCGTGATCAGTGAAGGCCACAGCCTGGTGAAGCCCTCGCTGTACTTCATGGCCGTGGTGCCGGCCACCTCCGCCGCGATCGCAGCGGCCAGCAGTCCGTATCCCATGCGTACGAGTGTACACAACGATGTGTACGACCGTACACAGCACCTGCATGTCGTGGGCATGCCCCTGCCCGCTACCGTGTTCCGGTCAGACGGGGACGAGAACAGGACAGGCGGGGAGCGGGAAATGTCGGACAACGTGGGGTGGGGACCGTACGGCAGTCCGTACGGGGGCGTGCCCGGAGGGCCCGCAGCACCGGGCTGGGGTGGCTGGGGGCCGCCACCGTCGCCGAAGCCGGGAGTGATCCCGCTGCGACCGCTCACCGTCGGAGACATCCTGAGCGGCGCTTTCGCAACGGTCGGGGGCTACAAGAAGGTCGTCATCGGCATACCGGCAGCCGTCTTCGGGGCCTACACACTGGTCATGGTCGGCGCCCTCCTCATCGCCTTCTCCGCCGTCAGCGACACGTTCTACGAGCTGATCGATCTCCCCGACGGCCAGGACCCTGACTGGGACCGGATACAGCCGCTCGTCGTCGCCTTCGGGTCCATCGGGCTCGTCGCCATGATCGGCTACCTCCTGGCCATCGCGCTCGTGCAGGCGAGCATGCTCGCCGTCCTCCAGGACGCGGTCCTGGGGCGCCCGGCCGGCTTCGGCTCCGTCTGGCGGCAGGCCATGCCCCGAGTGCCTGCCGTGATCGGCACCACCCTGCTCAGCGGGCTGATCGCCATGGTCCCGGTCGCCCTGGCCACGGCCGGCTTCGCGACCGCGATGATCGGTGCGTCGCTGCTCGCCTCCGGCGAGTACGGCGACGCGGAGGCGGGCGCCCTCGTGGGGTTCGGCGTGCTCGGCGCCCTGGTGACCGCCGTGCCGGCGGTCTGGCTCTGGGTGAAGTTCAGCCTCGCCCCCGCGGCCGTGGTGTTCGAGAAGCAGGGCCCCATCCAGGCGATGCGCCGCTCCTCGGAGCTGGTGCGCGGCCGATGGTGGCCGGTCTTCGGCATCTCTCTGCTGGTCTATGTGATCGCCGGGGTCATCGCCTACGTCATCCAGCAGGCGATCACCATGATCGGGTTCATCCCCGCCATAGCGGGCGCGGCGAGCCTCGGTTCCGAGCCGGAGCTGTCGGAGCTGCTGTCGGCCTTCGCCCTCTACATCGTGGCCGCCCTCGTGGCCCAGCTGATCGGGTACGTCATCCAGACCACCTTCCCGCCCCTGGCGACCGGCCTGCTCTACGTCGACCAGCGCATCCGCAAGGAGAACCTGGCCCCGGTCCTGGCCGAGGCGGCGGGTATGCCCGCACCGCCGGGTCCGCCCGGTGGCCCGGTCCCGCCCGCACCGCCGGGTGGTCCGATCCCGGACGACGCCGGTGGCCCTGTCCCGCCCGCACCCGGTGGCCCGGTGCCGCCCGTCAGTCCGTGAGCGATTTCTTCGGCCGCAGCACGCAGAACTCGTTGCCCTCGGGATCGGCGAGCACCACCCAGCTGACCTCGTCCTCCTGCCCGACATCGGCCCGCCGGGCCCCGAGCGCGAGGATCCTCTCGACCTCGGCGGCCTGATCGTCGGGCGTGAGATCGATGTGCAGCCGGTTCTTGACCGTCTTCTTCTCGTGCACGGGTACGAAGCACATGCCCGGCATCGCAAACTCATCGGCACCGATGACGACTTCGTCCTCGTCCTCGAAGAGCACCTGCCAGTCCAGCACCTGACACCAGAACCGGGCCAGGGCGGACAGATCGTGGGCGTCGACGACGAGGTGGTACATGCGAACGGCCATGCCCGCCAGTCTGCCTGGCGGGCATGGCCGTTGACGCAACCCGACGCGTGTCGGACGCGAGTCAGACGTTGAAGCCGAGCGCGCGCAGCTGCTCACGCCCGTCGTCAGTGATCTTGTCCGGACCCCACGGCGGCATCCAGACCCAGTTGATCTTCAGCTCATTGACGATGCCGTCCGTCGCCGACTTCGCCTGGTCCTCGATCACATCGGTCAGCGGGCAGGCCGCGGACGTCAGCGTCATGTCCAGCGTGGCGACGTTGGAGTCGTCGATGTGGATGCCGTAGATCAGCCCGAGGTTGACCACGTCGATGCCCAGCTCGGGATCGACGACGTCGTACAGCGCCTCGCGGATCTCCTCCTCGGAGGCCGGCTTCGTCGTGACTTCGGCGTTCTCACTCATGCGGTCTTCCCTTCGGACAGCGCCTGGGCCGTCGCGTCCTTCCATGCCATCCAGCTCAGGAGGGCGCACTTCACGCGCGCCGGGTACTTCGAGACACCGGCGAACGCGACCGCGTCCTCCAGCACCTCCTCCATCGCGTCGTCCGGCTCGATCTGGCCCTTGGACTGCATCAGTTCAAGGAACGTTGCCTGGATCTTCTGCGCCTCGGCGAGCTCCTTGCCGACGAGCAGCTCGTTCAGCACGGAGGCGGAGGCCTGGCTGATGGAGCAGCCCTGGCCCTCGTACGAGACGTCCGAGATGAGCGTGCCGTCGTACCTCACGCGCAGGGTGATCTCGTCGCCACAGGTGGGGTTGACGTGGTGCACCTCGGCGTCACCGTCACGCAAGCCCCGCCCGTGGGGGTGCTTGTAGTGGTCCAGGATGACGTCCTGGTACATCGAATCCAGCTTCACGCGTCAGTCCTCACGGTAGGCGCCCTCATCCGAAGAAGTTGCGAACATGCTCCAGTCCGTCGACCAGGGCGTCCACCTCGGCCGGCGTGGAGTACAGATAGAACGACGCCCGCGTGGTCGCAGGAATTCCGTACCGGAGGCACACGGGCCGCGCGCAGTGGTGGCCGACGCGGACCGCGATGCCCTGCTCGTCGAGGACCTGGCCCACGTCGTGCGGGTGGATGTCGCCGAGCACGAAGGAGATCGCCGCGCCGCGGTCCTCGGCCGTGACCGGGCCGATGATGCGAAGGTCGGGGACTTCCTGGAGGCGGCGGACCGCGTACTCGGTGATCGCGTGCTCATGCTGCGCGATCTTGTCCATGCCGATCGCGGTGAGGTAGTCCACGGCCGCACCGAGGCCGACGGCCTGGGCGATCGGGGGCGTACCCGCCTCGAACTTGTGCGGGGCCGGGGCGTACGTCGACGAGTGCATCGAGACGGTCTCGATCATCTCGCCGCCGCCCAGGAACGGCGGGAGGTCCTCCAGCAGCTCCTGGCGGCCCCACAGAACGCCGATACCGGTCGGGCCGCACATCTTGTGACCGGTGAAGGCCACGAAGTCGGCGCCCAGGGCCTGGACGTCGAGCGGCATGTGCGGGGCGGCCTGCGAGGCGTCGACGAGGACGAGCGCACCGACGTCCTGCGCCCGGCGGACGATCTGGTCGACCGGGTTGATCGTGCCCAGGATGTTGGAGACCAGCGTGAAGGAGACGATCTTCGTCTTCTCGGTGATGATCTCTTCGATGTTGGAGAGGTCGAGACGGCCGTCGTCGGTGAGACCGAACCACTTCAGCTTCGCGCCGGTGCGCTGCGCCAGCAGCTGCCACGGAACGATGTTGGAGTGGTGCTCCATCTCCGTGATGACTATCTCGGTCTCACGGTCCACGCGGTAGGGCTCGTCGGCCCAGCCCAGCATGTTGGCGACGAGATTGAGCGACTCCGACGCGTTCTTGGTGAAGATCACCTCGTCGCGGCTCGGCGCGTTGATGAAGGCGGCAACCTTGTCACGGGCGCCTTCGTACTCCGCCGTGGCCTCCTCGGCAAGCACGTGCACGCCGCGGTGGACGTTGGCGTTGTACCGCTCGTAGTAGGTGTTGAGGACATCGAGGACCTGACGCGGTTTCTGCGAGGTCGCCGCATTGTCCAGGTACACGAGCTTCTTACCGTCGTGGACCAGACGGTCCAGGATGGGGAAGTCCTTGCGGATCGCCTCGGTGTCGAGGAGGCCCGGCAGCTGTGTCACGCGGATACGCCACCCTTCGTGTACGCCTCGTAGCCCTCGGCCTCGAGCTTGTCGGCGAGCTCCGGGCCGCCGGACTCGGCGATCCGTCCGTTCGCGAAGACGTGGACGAAGTCGGGCTTGATGTAGCGGAGGATCCGCGTGTAGTGCGTGATCAGCATGGTGCCGACCTCGCCGCTCTCGCGGACCCGGTTGACGCCCTCGGAGACGACGCGCAGCGCGTCGACGTCGAGGCCGGAGTCGGTCTCGTCGAGGATTGCGATCTTCGGCTTGAGCAGCTCCAGCTGGAGGATCTCGTGGCGCTTCTTCTCACCGCCGGAGAAGCCCTCGTTGACGTTGCGCTCGGCGAAGGACGGGTCCATGGACAGACGCTCCATGGTCTCCTTGACCTCCTTCACCCAGGTGCGCAGCTTGGGGGCCTCGCCGCGGATGGCGGTGGCGGAGGTGCGCAGGAAGTTGGAGACCGAGACACCGGGGACCTCGACCGGGTACTGCATGGCGAGGAAGAGGCCGGCGCGGGCGCGCTCGTCGACGGACATCTCCAGGACGTCCTCGCCGTCCAGGGTCACGGTGCCACTGGTGATCGTGTACTTGGGGTGGCCCGCGAGGGAGTAGGCGAGGGTCGACTTGCCGGAGCCGTTGGGGCCCATGATGGCGTGGGTCTCGCCCTGCTTCACGGTCAGGTCGACGCCCTTGAGGATCTCCTTGGTGGCGTGGTCGGCCTCGACGGAGACGCGCAGGTCGCGGATTTCAAGCGTTGCCATGGGGACTTCAGTTCTCCTGGGTGACGGAGACGAGCACATCGTCCCCTTCGATCTTTACGGGGTACACGGGGACGGGGCGCGTCGCGGGAAGGCCGGACGGCTTGCCGGTACGGAGGTCGAAGCTGGAGCCGTGCAGCCAGCACTCGATCTGACAGTCCTCGACCTCGCCCTCGGAGAGGGAGACGTTCGCGTGCGAGCAGATGTCGTGGATCGCGAACACCTCGCCCTCGGTCTGGACGATGGAGACGGGCGTGCCGTCGAGTTCCACCCGTTTCGGGGTGTCCTCCTCCAGCTCGCTCAGCCCACAGGCTCGGACGAAGGCCATCAGACGGATGCCTCCAGCTCGGCCTCGATCTTGGCGATGAGGCGCTCCTCGAGGTCCGGCAGGCCGATCTGCTGGACCAGCTCGGCGAAGAAGCCGCGCACGACCAGGCGGCGCGCCTCCTTCTCCGGGAGACCGCGGGCCATCAGGTAGAAGAGCTGCTCGTCGTCGAAGCGGCCGGTGGCGGAGGCGTGGCCGGCGCCGACGATCTCACCGGTCTCGATCTCCAGGTTCGGCACGGAGTCGACGCGGGCGCCGTCCGTCAGGACCAGGTTGCGGTTGAGCTCGTAGGTGTCGGTGCCCTCGGCCGCGGCCTCGATCAGCACGTCACCGATCCACACGGCGTGTGCCGCGTCGCCCTGGAGCGCGCCCTTGTAGGCGACGTTGGAGCGGCAGTGCGGCATGTTGTGGTCGACCAGGAGGCGGTGCTCCTGGTGCTGGCCGGCGTCGGTGAAGTACAGACCCAAGAGCTCGGCCTCGCCACCGGTGCCCGCGTACTCCACGCGCGGGTGGAGACGGATCACGTCGCCGCCGAAGGTGACGACGACCGACTTGAACGAGGCGTCCCGGCCCACCAGCGCGTTGTGCTGGGCCACGTGGACGGCCTTGTCGTCCCAGTCCTGCACGGACACGACGGTCAGCTTCGCGCCGTCGCCGAGCACGTAGTCGACGTTGGCGGCGAGCACCGCGTCACCCGTGTGGTCGATGACGACGACGGCCTCGGCGAAGGCACCCAGCTCGACCAGCTGGTGGCCGAAGGCGGTCCCGCCCTCGCCGTGCACGGCGATCCGGATCGGCTCGGTGAGCACGGTCTCCTTCGGGACGGAGACGACCGAGGCCTTCTCGAAGGAGGTGTAGGCCTGGGCCGCGACCCGGTCGACGGGCGTGCCGGCCTTGCCGAGCCGCGCGTCGTCACGGCCGACGGTCTCCACGGTCACGCCCTCGGGAGCGTTCACCTCGACGCGGACACCCTCACCGGTCGCGACCGCGGTGCCGTCGTGCAGCCCGCGCAGCCGCTCCAGCGGCGTGAACCGCCACTCCTCCTCGCGTCCGTGCGGGACCGGGAAGTCCGCCACGTCGAAGGACGGTGGGGCGCTCATGCGGGTGGCGACGGTGGACTCGGCGGCCACCGCGATCGACCCGGCGGTGGTGGAACCCGCCGGAATGTTCTGAGCCTCAGCCATGGCTGTCGTTGTGCTCGCTTTCTCAGTCAAAGAGTCTGGCGCTGTGGAGTACGGCGGCGTCAGCCGACCGCGCCCTCCATCTGCAGCTCGATCAGCCGGTTGAGCTCCAGGGCGTACTCCATGGGCAGCTCCTTGGCGATCGGCTCGACGAAGCCGCGCACGATCATCGCCATCGCCTCGTCCTCGGACATACCGCGCTGCATCAGGTAGAAGAGCTGGTCGTCGGAGACCTTGGAGACGGTCGCCTCGTGGCCCATGGTCACGTCGTCCTCGCGGACGTCGACGTACGGGTAGGTGTCGGAACGGGAGATGGTGTCCACCAGCAGGGCGTCGCACAGCACGTTCGACTTGGATCCGGCCGCGCCCTCACCGATCTCGATCAGGCCGCGGTAGGAGGTCCGGCCGCCGCCTCGGGCCACCGACTTGGAGGTGATGCTCGACGAGGTGTTCGGGGCCATGTGGACCATCTTGGCGCCGGCGTCCTGGTGCTGCCCCTCGCCCGCGAAGGCGATGGACAGGGTCTCGCCCTTGGCGTGCTCGCCCATCAGGTAGACGGCCGGGTACTTCATCGTGACCTTGGAGCCGATGTTGCCGTCGACCCACTCCATGGTCGCGCCCTCGTAGGCCACGGCACGCTTGGTGACCAGGTTGTAGACGTTGTTCGACCAGTTCTGGATCGTCGTGTAGCGGCAGCGGCCGCCCTTCTTGACGATGATCTCGACCACGGCGCTGTGCAGCGAGTCCGAGGAGTAGATCGGGGCCGTGCAGCCCTCCACGTAGTGGACGTACGCGTCCTCGTCGACGATGATCAGCGTCCGCTCGAACTGGCCCATGTTCTCCGTGTTGATACGGAAGTAGGCCTGCAGCGGGATCTCGACGTGGACGCCCTTCGGGACGTAGATGAACGATCCGCCGGACCACACCGCGGTGTTCAGCGACGCAAACTTGTTGTCGCCGACCGGGATGACGGTGCCGAAGTACTCCTTGAAGAGCTCCGGGTGCTCCTTCAGCGCGGTGTCGGTGTCCAGGAAGATGACGCCCTGCTCCTCCAGGTCCTCACGGATCTGGTGGTAGACGACCTCGGACTCGTACTGGGCCGCGACACCGGCGACGAGGCGCTGCTTCTCCGCCTCGGGGATGCCGAGCTTGTCGTACGTGTTCTTGATGTCCTCGGGGAGGTCCTCCCAGGACTCCGCCTGCTTCTCCGTGGAGCGCACGAAGTACTTGATGTTGTCGAAGTCGATGCCGGAGAGGTCGGAGCCCCAGGTCGGCATGGGCTTCTTGTCGAACAGCCGCAGACCCTTCAGCCGCAGCTTCAGCATCCACTCCGGCTCGTTCTTCTTACCGGAGATGTCGCGGACGACGTCCTCCGAAAGACCGCGCTTGGCAGCGGCGCCTGCGGCGTCGGAGTCGGCCCAGCCGTATTCGTACTTGCCCAGGCCCTCGAGTTCGGGGTGAGCAGTCTCCATGGGGAGAGTCATGCGGGGTTCCTCCCGGCCGTGCTTGCAGATGCTTGCGAAGTGGTCTTGTCGGTCTTGCTGGTCTCACCGGCCCGTTCGTCGGGCCTGTGTCCGGCCTTCGGGATGAAGGTCGTGCACACCCCGTCGCCGTGGGCGATGGTGGCCAGACGCTGCACATGCGTGCCGAGCAGGCGGGAGATGACCTCGGTCTCCGCCTCGCACAGCTGCGGGTACCGCTCGGCGACATGGGCGACGGGGCAGTGGTGCTGGCACAGCTGCTCGCCCACCGGTGCGTTACGCGCCGTAGCAGCGTACCCGTCGGCGGTCAACGCCCTGGCCAGGGCCTCGGTGCGCTCCTCGGGCTCCGCGGCCTCGACGGCCGTGCGGTACGCCTCGGCCTGGGCCTCCATCCGGTCCCGGGCGAACGCGGCGACGGCGGCCTCTCCGGCAGCCCCTCCGCCGGCGGCCTGCTCGATCCAGCGCAGGGCGTCGACGGCGAGCTTGTCGTAGGACTGGTCGAAGGCGTCCCGGCCGCAGTCGGTGAGCGCGAACACCTTGGCGGGCCGGCCGCGCGTGCGCGCGCCGTAGACACGCTGCTCGCGGGCGGCGACGACATCGTCGGAGACGAGTGCGTCGAGGTGACGGCGGACGGCGGCCTGGGTGAGCCCGAGGCGCCCCGCGAGGTCGGCGACGGTGGACGGCCCGTGGTCCAGGATCGACCGCGCGACCCGGTTGCGCGTGGAGCGCTCCCCGGTCGCGAGTTCCTCCTGCGGAGCCTCGCCGACGTTTTTCACAACGCCATTGTTGCGTAATTCCCGAGAGACTGACAAGCCGCGTCCCGATCACCGGACGGTGCAGTGCATCACTTAGGGAAACCTGACCTGCGGGAATGATCATTCGTGGGACGAATCCCGAGGGCTGACCGTGACACCGTCCTGCGCGGCCTGCGGCCGACCGCAGGCCCTGTGACCAGCCCCTTGTGCCCCGGGTGTCCCCCCGCGGCCGACCGTTGCCCGCCAACCGTCCGTGCAGGTGACGCCCTTCATCCGGGCGCGTCCCGGCTCACAGCAGGCCCTGCGGTACCTCGCCCTGGGGGGTGAGGTTGTCGACTGCCTGCGGGAGCGCGTCGGCGAGCCGGTCGGCGGCCTGCTCGGGGGTGACACCCGCGCGCTGTGCGACGCTGTCGAGGACCTGGTACGGAAGGGCCTGCGCGATCTCCGGGCCGCTGACGGGCTGGTTCTCGCCGGTGCCGATCCAGGACTCCACCTTCGGGGCCAGACCGCCCTCGTTCAGCTCCCTCACCAGCCCCTGGAGCGGGTTGCCTCCGCTCTGTCCGCTGTCGCCGACCTCACTGAACAGCGAGGAGAGCAGTTCGCCCGCCTCCGTGTCCGCGCCGCCGAACAGACGTTCAAGGTCGTTGTCCGCCATGGCTGTCGCCTTTCCGGTGTCCGCGGAGTCTTCCCTCACAGCGTTCCATTCCACGGGTCCACTCGCAGGTTCACCCGCCATGGCCCGGGTCCCGCCCGTCCTGGGTCTCCTCGCCCGGCGTACGGGTCACCGTGCGCCCGCGAGCGGCCGCGGCGCGTGCGAAGGCGACCGCGTCGTGCACGGCCGCCCCGCCGGTGTCGTTGTTGAAGTACGCGTGGACGTCGGCGCGGTCCGGCCAGGCGTCGGCGATGCGCCCGGCCCAGCTCGTGAGTGCCTGGCGTCCGTAGCGCGGACGCGGCTCCGCCAGGCCTCCGTGGAACCGCACGTACCCCCAGTCGGCCGTCCGCCACAGCGGCGACACCGGCCGCGAACCGCTGTCCGCCCAGCACAGCGCGGCGCCGCGGCCCTGCAGCACGTCCCGGACCTCGTCCGTCCACCACGAGTCGTGCCTGGGTTCGACGGCCACCCTGACCCGGCGGGGGAAGCAGGCGAGTGCCGCGTCCAGGACCCCGGGGTCGCACCGCAGGGTGGGCGGGAGCTGGAGCAGCACGGGCCCCAGCCGCTCGCCCAGCCCTTCCGCATGCTCCATGAGGCGGTGCACGGGCTCCTCGGGATCGTGCAGTCGCTTGATGTGCGTGAGATAGCGACTGGCCTTCACCGCCATGACGAATCCCGCGGGGGTGCGCTCGCGCCAGTCGGCGAAGGTCTTCCGCTCGGGGAGCCGGTAGAAGGCGTTGTTGTTCTCGACGGTCGAAAAGTGCCGTGCGTACTCCTCCAGCCACAGTCGCTGGGGCCGGTCCTCGGGGTAGAGCACGCCTCGCCAGTCCCGGTACTGCCACCCGGACGTGCCGATGAGCACGGTCATACGGTGAGCCTTCCCCGCGGGCCCGCATCGCCCACCCTTCGGGAGACACGGAGAAATCGGCCGGTTCGCGCCCTTGCACCCGAGACCCGCGGCTGGGGCACCTCCACGGGCTCCTTAGACTTCCCCGCATGAAGAACGAGTCCGTCGTCCAGGTGCGCGGCCTGGTCAAGCGGTACGGAACCAAGACCGCCGTCGACGGGCTCGACCTGGACGTCCGCGCCGGCACGGTGACGGCCGTCCTGGGCCCGAACGGGGCCGGGAAGACCACCACGGTCGAGACCTGCGAGGGCTACCGCCGCGCCGACTCCGGCACGGTCCGCGTCCTCGGCCTCGACCCGGTGGCCGACGCCGGACGCCTGCGGCCCCGCATCGGTGTGATGCTCCAGTCCGGCGGGGTCTACTCGGGCGCCCGCGCCGACGAGATGCTCCGCCACATGGCCGGGCTGCACGCGCACCCGCTCGACGTGGACGCCCTGATCGAGCGCCTGGGGCTCGGCTCCTGCGGCCGTACGACGTTCCGGCGGCTCTCCGGCGGACAGCAGCAGCGGCTCGCGCTGGCCATGGCCGTCGTCGGCCGCCCCGAGCTGGTCTTCCTCGACGAGCCGACCGCGGGGCTCGACCCGCAGGCCCGCCGTTCCACCTGGGACCTGGTACGCGAACTGCGCACGGACGGCGTCACCGTCGTGCTCACCACGCACTTCATGGACGAGGCCGAGGAGCTCTCCGACGACGTCGCGATCATCGACGGGGGCCGTGTCGTCGCCCAGGGCAGCCCGGAGCAGCTCTGCCGCGGCGGCGCCGAGAACACCCTGCGCTTCACGGGCCGACCGGGCCTCGATGTCGGCTCACTGCTGAAGGCGCTGCCGGACGGTACGTCCGCGGCGGAGCTGACGCCGGGCTCGTACCGGATCGCGGGCACGGTCGATCCGCAGCTGCTCGCCACCGTCACCTCCTGGTGCGCGCAGCACGGGGTGATGCCGGACGGCATCTCGGTGGAGCGGCACACCCTGGAGGACGTGTTTCTGGAACTGACCGGGAAGGAGCTGCGGTCGTGACGCGGGACGACACCGCAAACCGCCGGGGGTCCGGGGGACGTCCCCCGGGTGAGCACAGCCTGGAGCACACCGGGAAGGAGCTGCGGTCGTGACGCGGGACGACACCGCAAACCGCCGGAGATCCGGGCGACGTCCCCCCGGTGAGCACAGCCTGGAGCACACCGGGAAGGAGCTGCGGTCGTGACCGCTGAGATGACCACGGACGTGGCGTCGGGGCCTGCGGAGGCGCCTGGTACCTACGTGCCGAAGCCGGGTGCCGCACCCGTCGGGCGGATGATCGCGACGCAGGCGGCGCTGGAGACGAAGATGCTCCTGCGCAACGGTGAGCAGCTGTTGCTGACCGTGATCATCCCGTCGCTGCTGCTCGTCCTCTTCTCCACGGTCGACATCGTCGACACGGGCGCGGGCAGCGCGGTCGACTTCCTGGCCCCCGGCGTCCTCGCGCTGGCCGTGATGTCCACCGCCTTCACCGGCCAGGCCATCGCCACCGGCTTCGAGCGCCGCTACGGCGTGCTCAAGCGGCTCGCCGCCTCACCGCTGCCCCGGTGGGCGCTGATGACGGCCAAGACGCTGTCGGTCCTGGTCACCGAGGTGCTGCAGATCGTTCTGCTGACGGTGATCGCCTTGGCGCTGGGCTGGTCCCCGCAGGGCGACCCCGTCTCGGTGCTCCTGCTCCTCCTGCTCGGCACCGCGGCCTTCTCCGGCCTCGGTCTGCTCATGGCCGGGACGCTGAAGGCCGAGGCCACGCTCGCCGCCGCGAATCTGGTGTTCCTGCTCCTGCTCGTGGGCGGCGGGGTGATCGTTCCGCTGGAGAAGTTCCCGGACGCGGCGCAGTCCGTGCTCGGCCTGCTGCCGATCTCGGCGCTCTCGGACGGGCTGCGGGACGTGCTGCAGCACGGCGCCGCGATGCCGTGGGGGGACCTGGGGATCCTGGCGGGGTGGGCGGTGCTGGGACTGGGTGCGGCGGCGACGCTCTTCCGCTGGGAGTGATCCGAGGGGGCCCCGGTCCCGGTGAACCGGGGCCTGCGTGGGCGGCGGCGGGCGGCACTCAGAGCAGTGCCACGCGCACGTGTTCGCGTCGGCCGCGAACACGCGGAAGACCGTGGCCGGCCCGGGGCCGCCACGGGATCCAGCCGCCGAGCGGCGGCACGGCGATCGCCCGCCGGGCCCGAAGCCGGAGTCGCAGCCCAGTGCGCGCGGTCCGTGCCGGTGGGGTCTGTCCGGACATGCCCACCCACGTGAATCCGTGCACAAGCGGCGCCCTACGATAGACGCCGTGCAGACCCCCCTCGCCTACATCGCCCGGCGCTGGACGCCGTCCCCCCGGACCGTCCGGCGCGCCGCGCTCTCCGCAGTCGTGATGAGCGTGGTCATCATCGTCACCGGCGGCGCGGTCCGGCTGACCGGCTCCGGCCTCGGCTGCGACACGTGGCCCAAGTGCACGGACGACAGCCTGTTCGCGACGCCCGAGCAGGGCATCCACGGCGCGATCGAGTTCGGCAACCGCATGCTGACGTATGTCCTGTCCGCCGCCGTCGGCTGGGCGATCATCGCGGCGCGCGCCACGAAGCCGTGGCGGCGCGGGCTCTCCCGCCTCGGCTGGGCGCAGTTCTGGGTCGTGATGAGCAACGCCGTCCTCGGCGGCATCACGGTGTGGGCCGGCCTCAACCCGTGGACGGTGGCCGGGCACTTCCTCGCGGCGAACGCACTCCTCACGGTCGCGACGGTCACCTGGATCCGGGCGGGCGAGGGCGACGGCACGCCGCGGCCCCGGGTGCCGCGCCCGGTGCGGAAGTTGTCCTGGGTACTGACGGTCACCGCGGCGCTGCTGATCGCCGTGGGTACGGGCGTGACCGGCTCCGGCAAGCACGCGGGCGACAGCAGCGATGTGCCCCGGATGCCGTTCGACTGGGTGGACGCGGCGCATGTGCATGCCGCGCTGGCGTGGGTGGTGTGCGCGCTCGCCGTGGCGATGTGGCTGGTGCTGCGGGTCGTGGACGCGCCCGACGACACCCGGGCGCGCGCCCGGGAGCTGCTGTTCGTGCTGCTGGCGCAGGGCGCCATCGGCTATGTGCAGTTCTTCACCGACGTGCCCGAGGTGCTGGTCGGCCTCCATATGCTCGGCTCCTCGCTGATGTGGATCGCGGTGCTCCGCCTGGCGCTGTGCCTGCGGGAGCGGCCGCTGGACACGGCAGCGATCCCTGCGCAGCAGGACCACGCGCTCACGACGGCCTGACCGGCGGACGGATCGGCCGGCCGGGCGGTCTGCTCAGCGGGCGAGTCCGTAGAGGCGGCGGGCGTTGCCTGCCGCGATCATCTCGGCGACCCGCTGGGCATCCGCACGGCACCACGCGCCGTCCGTCACCCAGCCGTTGAGCACCCGCCCGAGCGCCTCCCGGAAGATCCGCGCCCCGACCACATGCAGCTCGGGCAGTCCCCGCGCGCCGCTGGAGAACAGCAGCTTCCCGAAGGGCGCCAGCTCCAGGATCTCCGCGAGTACGGCCGCGGCCCCGGCCCCCGTGTGGACGAGCGCGGGCCCGACATCCGCGTACACGTGTGGGAAGACGCTCGTCAGATGGGCGGCGTGCCGGTGGTAGGGATAGCCGTGCAGCAGTACGAGATCGGTGCCGAGGCCCGTCGTGGCGGCGGCGAAGTCCGTGAGAAGCAGGGGGTCGTCGACCCCGACGTGGAGCTGCAGCGGGCGCCCGGAGGCGATGGCGACCCAGAGGAGATGCCGCACCAGTACCGGGTCGGTGAGCCGGCCGCCGACCTGCCGCCCGGCCAGCCATCGTCCCGTCGCGCCGCGCACCTCGCCGGGTCCCGGCGGCTCGGGGGCAAGGGTGAGTCCGTGTCGTACACCAGCGACGGAGGTGAAGGCGACGGCCGAGTCGGCGGCGCCGTGCACGGCCTCGGCGAGGTTGGCGAGGAAGCCGTCGACGGTGCCCGAGGTGTCGGCGACCTGCTCGGCGAGCTGCTCGAGCCGGACGATCTCATGGGCCTCGGCGTCGCCCGCCGCGGCGATCTCGGGGAGTCCGGTGAGGTCGCCGGGCAGCCCGGTGTCCACCAGGTACGTGGCGATTCCGGTGGCCCGCAGCAGCCGCCTGCCGGATTCCAGGACGCCGAGCTCTCTGCGGCGGGCGAGATAGCTGGCGGGCGGGCAGTGCGGCTCCAGCCCGAGCAGCGGCGGACACCAGCGCCGTACGGCGAACCCGGTCTGCGTGTCGAAGAAGGTGGTCCCGGGCGCGGGTGGCCCTGTGGTCCTGCCGAGATGGGCCTCGAAGGTACCGAGTCCGAGCTCGGTACGGAGGACGCCGTGACAGTACTGATCCACCATGGACGGCGTATCGATCATCCGGGGCTCCCAGCGGTGGACGTTCTTCCACACGTCCTAACGGGTGAGCCCCGGGCTAGGTGTTGCCCGGCATTCCTTTCCCCTCCCCTCCCCTCCCCGACCTGCGGCTCCCCCCGGTCGCTCGGAGCCCGTTCCGGCGACTGCGGCCGGACACGCGGGCGCACCCTGCGGTACCGGGCAACCCGCTCGGCCGGGGCGGAGGGGCGGAGCCCCGGGAGCCCGGTTCGGGAAGGCGCGGGGAACAAGGTCCGCCGCAGGCGCGCGACAAGAACGCCGAGTCACCCGCCAGGCAGGCGTCGGCGCCGCGCGTCAGTCGTTCGAGGGTCCGCCGAGCTGGATGCCGGCCATGCGCGTCCACTCGTACCGGCCCGTGCGGACCTTCGCCGCGAACTCGCCGTCGAAGGACTCGTGCATCGTGATGCCGGACTTCTCCGCAGCGCTGACCGCGATCTCATGGCTCGGCGCGACGAGGTCGCCCCATCCACCGTCGTCGCCGACGAGGACGATGCGGGTGCCCATCTGCCCGATGTACGCGAGCTGGCCCTCGGCGCCGCCGTGCGCCCTGGCGAAGGCGCCGATCTGCTTGGCGAGCTTCGCCGCCTTCCGCTCGGCCTTCGCGGCCTGCTTCGCCCGCTTCTCGTCAGCCGGCGCGTCAACCTTGGTGTCTGCCATGAACAAGATGCTACTCGCGGGTAGATCGACTGGCGACAGCCAGGTCACGTGGCCTGGGCCACGCCGCACGTCAGCGCAGGAACGGGTCCACCGCCACCGCCACGAACAGCAGCGAGACATAGGTGATCGACCAGTGGAAGAGCCGCATCTCCTTGAGCTTGCCGCCCGTCACCCCGGCCTTCGCACGGCTCTGCAGCGCGTGCGCCTCCCACAGCCACCAGCCGCCCGTCACCAGCGCCACCGCCGTGTAGAACCAGCCGGTGTAGCCGAGCGGCGTAAGCAGCAGTGAGACGGCGACCATCACCCAGCTGTAGAGGACGATCTGGCGAGCGACGACCCTGTTCGATGCGACGACCGGGAGCATCGGCACGCCGACGCGTGCGTAGTCCTCCTTGACCTTCATCGACAGCGGCCAGTAGTGCGGCGGCGTCCAGAAGAAGATGACAAGGAAGAGAATGACCGCTGCCCACGACATCGAGTTCGTGACGGCGGACCAGCCGATCAGCACCGGCATGCAGCCGGCGATGCCGCCCCAGACGATGTTCTGCGCGGTGCGTCGCTTCAGCAGCATCGTGTAGACGACGACATAGAAGAGGAGCGCACCCAGCGCGAGCGCCGCGGACAGCCAGTTGACGAGCAGTCCGAACCAGAGCGTCGAGACCACCGCGAGGGTGATGCCGAAGACCAGGCCCTCGCGCGGCGAGACCACACCGGTGACCAGCGGGCGCTGCGACGTGCGGTCCATCAGGGCGTCGATGTCGCGGTCGATGTACATGTTGAGGGCGTTCGCGCCGCCCGCGGAGAGGTATCCGCCGACGCACGTGGCGACGACGAGCCAGAGGTCCGGCACACCCTGTGCGGCCAGGAACATCACGGGGACCGTGGTGATCAGCAGCAGTTCGATGATCCGCGGCTTGGTGAGCGCCACGAATGCCTTGACGCGGGCCCCGAATGGCCGATGGCCCCCTGAGCCGGTTGTCAAGACGACCCCCGCGGGTCGGGACTCGACGGCCGTCACGCACACCCCTGACAGAGAATTCCCAGCAAGCTTCCGGGGCACCTCCCGCGCCCGTAGGGCTATGGGGGAGTGAACATCCGTGAAGACTTGCGCGTACCACGCCACTCTAGACGTTGGCCGCATGCCGATCTTCGCGGGGGTGGGGTCGTGTTGAGCGCTGCCGGGCCGCGCTGCGTACTGACCGGTGGGGTCGCCGACAAGAGGCGAAGTCGGGCCGCTGAGCGCACCCTGGCAGTGCCGGCTGTGTCCGAGGGGAGAGACGCGCTCCGACAAGGACGCACGCTGCTGCGAGGGTAGGCTCGACAACGCCCGGTACACCCCCAGTCACCGGGACCGAACATGTGGAGAGGAGCCCTGACCCAGGGTGAGCACCAAGCCGACCACCACAGACCTCGAGTGGACCGCATTGGACCAGCGGGCCGTGGACACCGTTCGCGTCCTGGCCGCCGACGCCGTACAGAAGGTCGGGAACGGCCATCCGGGAACGGCCATGAGCCTGGCCCCCGCGGCGTACGTCCTCTTCCAGAAGCTGATGCGGCACGACCCCGCGGACGCGGACTGGACCGGCCGTGACCGGTTCGTGCTCTCCGCGGGTCACTCCAGCCTGACTCTCTACATCCAGCTCTACCTCGCCGGTTACGGCCTGGAGCTGGAGGACCTCGAGTCCTTCCGCACCTGGGGCTCCAAGACCCCGGGTCACCCGGAGTACGGGCACACGGTGGGCGTCGAGACGACGACCGGTCCGCTGGGCCAGGGTGTCGCCAACGCCGTGGGCATGGCGATGGCCGCCCGCTACGAGCGCGGTCTGTTCGACCCGGACGCCGCGCCCGGCACCTCCCCGTTCGACCACACCATCTGGGCCATCGCCGGTGACGGCTGCCTCCAGGAGGGCATCTCCCACGAGGCGTCCTCGCTGGCCGGCCACCAGAAGCTCGGCAACCTGGTCCTGCTGTGGGACGACAACCACATCTCGATCGAGGGCGACACCGCGGCCGCCGTCTCCGAGGACACGCTGCAGCGGTACGAGGCGTACGGCTGGCACGTCCAGCGCGTGGAGCAGCTGCCGAACGGCGACCTGGACCCGGCCGGTCTCCACCGCGCGCTGAAGGCGGCCCAGGAGGAGACCGAGCGTCCGTCCTTCATCGCGGCCCGCTCGATCATCGCCTGGCCCGCCCCGCACGCACAGAACACCGAGGCCGCGCACGGCTCGGCGCTCGGTGACGACGAGGTCGCGGCCACCAAGCGCGTCCTCGGCTTCGACCCGGAGAAGGCCTTCGAGGTCTCCGACGAGGTCATCGCGCACACCCGCAAGGCCCTGGACCGCGGCCGTGAGGTCCGTGGCGAGTGGGAGAAGTCCTTCGCCGCGTGGCGCAGCGCCAACCCGGAGCGCGCCGCCGAGTTCGACCGGATCCGCTCGACCGAGCTGCCGACCGGCTGGGAGGAGAAGCTCCCGGTCTTCGAGGCGGGCAAGGGTGTGGCCACCCGTGCCGCGTCCGGCAAGGTCCTGCAGGCACTCGGTGAGGTCATCCCCGAACTGTGGGGCGGCTCCGCCGACCTCGCCGGGTCGAACAACACGACGATCGACAAGACGTCGTCGTTCCTCCCGAAGGGCAACCCGCTTCCGGAGGCCGACCCGTACGGCCGCACGATCCACTTCGGCATCCGCGAGCACGCGATGGCCGCCGCGCTGAACGGCATCACGCTGCACGGCAACACCCGCGTCTACGGCGGCACCTTCCTGGTGTTCTCCGACTACATGCGCAACGCGGTGCGGCTGTCCGCGCTGATGCACCTGCCGGTGACGTACGTCTGGACGCACGACTCGATCGGTCTCGGCGAGGACGGCCCGACCCACCAGCCGGTGGAGCACCTGGCCTCGCTGCGCGCCATCCCGGGTCTGAACATCGTGCGTCCGGCCGACGCCAACGAGACCGCGATCGCGTGGGCCGAGATCCTCCGCCGCTGGACGAAGAAGTTCGGCGTGGGCGCCCCGCACGGTCTGGCGCTGACCCGCCAGGGCGTGCCGACGTACGAGCCCAACGAGGACGCGGCGAAGGGCGGTTACGTCCTGTTCGACGCCGAGGGACCCGACGGGCAGAGCGCCGCGCCGCAGGTCGTGCTGATCGGCACGGGCTCCGAGGTGCACGTGGCCGTCGAGGCGCGCGAGCAGCTGCAGGCTGCGGGTATCCCGGCGCGGGTCGTCTCGATGCCGTCGGTCGAGTGGTTCGAGGAGCAGGACCAGGCCTACAAGGACAGCGTCCTGCCGCCGTCGCTGAAGGCGCGTGTGGCGGTCGAGGCCGGCATCGGTCTGACCTGGTACCGGTACGTCGGCGACGCCGGCCGGATCGTCTCGCTGGAGCACTTCGGTGCGTCGGCCGACGGCAAGGTGCTCTTCCGCGAGTTCGGGTTCACCCCCGAAGCGGTGGCTGCCGCCGCCCGGGAATCCATCGCCGCCTCCGCACGCTGACGCCGGTATACGACTAGTAGGAGATGCAATTCTCATGACAGACGCACTCAAGCGCCTCTCCGACGAAGGCGTGGCGATCTGGCTCGACGACCTGTCGCGCAAGCGGATCACCTCCGGCAATCTCGCCGAGCTGATCGACCAGCAGCACGTCGTCGGAGTCACCACCAACCCGTCGATCTTCCAGAAGGCCATCTCGTCCGGCGACGGTTACGAGCAGCAGCTCGCCGACCTGGCCGCCCGCAAGGTGACCGTCGAGGAAGCTCTCCGCATGATCACGACCGCGGACGTGCGGGACGCGGCGGACGTCCTCCGCCCGGTCTTCGACTCGACGGGCGGGCAGGACGGCCGGGTGTCGATCGAGGTCGACCCGCGCCTCGCGCACAACACCAGGGCGACGATCGCCGAGGCCAAGCAGCTGGCCTGGCTGGTGGACCGGCCGAACACGTTCATCAAGATCCCGGCGACCAAGGCGGGCCTGCCGGCGATCACCGAGGTCATCGGCCTCGGCATCAGCGTCAACGTCACGCTGATCTTCTCGCTGGAGCGCTACCGCGAGGTCATGGACGCCTACCTGGCGGGCCTGGAGAAGGCGAAGGCCGCAGGCCTGGACCTGTCGAAGATCCGTTCGGTGGCGTCCTTCTTCGTGTCCCGGGTGGACACCGAGATCGACAAGCGGCTGGACGCGCTGGGCACGGACGAGGCGAAGGGGCTGCGCGGCAAGGCGGCTCTGGCCAACGCCCGCCTCGCGTACCAGGCGTACGAAGAGGTCTTCTCGAGCGACCGCTGGCTCGCGCTGGACAAGGCGCAGGCCAACAAGCAGCGTCCGCTGTGGGCCTCGACCGGCGTCAAGGACCCGGCCTACAAGGACACGCTGTACGTGGACGACCTGGTCGCCCCGGGCACGGTGAACACCATGCCGGAGGCCACGCTCGACGCGACCGCCGACCACGGGCAGATCACGGGCGACACGGTGCGCGGTACATACGAGCAGGCGCGCGCCGAGCTCGACGCCGTCGAGAAGCTCGGGATCGCGTACGCCGACGTGGTGCAGCTGCTGGAAGACGAGGGCGTCGAGAAGTTCGAGGCGTCCTGGAACGACCTGCTCAAGTCGACGGAGGCGGAGCTCGAGCGCCTCGCTCCCTCGGAAGGCTGAAACACCTTGACTCCCGCACACGGAGCGAATCCGCTTCGTGACGCCGCGGACCGACGGCTCCCGCGTATCGCGGGGCCGTCGGGCCTGGTGATCTTTGGCGTCACCGGCGATTTGTCCCGCAAGAAGCTGATGCCTGCCGTCTATGACCTCGCCAACCGCGGGCTGCTGCCGCCGGGCTTCTCGCTCGTCGGCTTCGCCCGCCGCGAGTGGGACGACCAGGACTTCGCCCACGAGGTCCATGAGGCCGTCAAGGAGCACGCCCGCACCCCCTTCCGTGAGGAGGTGTGGCAGCAGCTCATCCAGGGGATGCGTTTCGTCCAGGGCAACTTCGACGACGACAACGCGTTCGACACGCTGAAGAAGACGATCGACGAGCTCGACCAGGCGCAGGGCACCGGCGGCAACTTCGCCTTCTATCTCTCCGTCCCGCCGAAGTTCTTCCCCAAGGTCGTCCAGCAGCTCAAGAAGCACGGACTGGCCGACCAGAAGAACGGCTCCTGGCGGCGCGCCGTCATCGAGAAGCCCTTCGGCCACGACCTCGCCTCCGCGATCGAGCTCAACTCGATCGTCCACGAGGTCTTCGCGCCGGACCAGGTGTTCCGCATCGATCACTACCTGGGCAAGGAGACCGTCCAGAACATCCTGGCGCTCCGTTTCGCCAACACCCTCTTCGAGCCGCTCTGGAACCGGTCGTACGTCGACCACGTGCAGATCACCATGGCCGAGGACATCGGCATCGGTGGCCGAGCCGGCTACTACGACGGCATCGGCGCCGCCCGTGACGTCATCCAGAACCACCTGCTCCAACTGCTCGCGCTGACCGCCATGGAGGAGCCTGCCTCCTTCGACGCCGACGCGCTGGCCGCGGAGAAGACCAAGGTGCTGGGCGCGGTGAAGCTGCCCAAGGACCTGGGCGCCACCACCGTGCGTGCGCAGTACGCGGCAGGCTGGCAGGGCGGCGAGAAGGCCGTCGGCTATGTCCAGGAAGAGGGCATCGACCCCAAGTCGAAGACCGACACGTACGCCGCCGTCAAGCTGGAGATCGACAACCGCCGCTGGGCGGGCGTGCCGTTCTACCTCCGTACCGGCAAGCGGCTCGGCCGCCGGGTCACCGAGATCGCCGTCGTCTTCCAGCGCGCCCCGCACTCCCCCTTCGACCGCACGGCCACCGAGGAGCTGGGGCACAACGCCCTGGTGATCCGGGTCCAGCCGGACGAGGGCGTGACGATGCGGTTCGGCTCGAAGGTGCCGGGCACGTCGATGGAGGTCCGCGACGTGTCGATGGACTTCGCGTACGGCGAGTCCTTCACGGAGTCCAGCCCCGAGGCGTACGAGCGGCTGATCCTGGACGTCCTGCTCGGCGACTCGAACCTCTTCCCGAGGCTGGCGGAGGTCGAGCTGTCCTGGAAGATCCTCGACCCGATCGAGCAGTTCTGGGACAAGCACGGCAAGCCCGCGCAGTATCCGGCCGGGACGTGGGGTCCGGTCGAGGCGGACGAAATGCTCGCACGAGACGGACGGAGCTGGCGTCGGCCATGAAGATCGACCTTACGGACACCACCGCCAGCAAGATCAACAAGGCCCTGGTGAAGGGTCGGCGGGCCATCGGCACGCCGGCCGTCGGCATGGTCCTCACGCTCGTCATCGTCACGGACGAGGAGAACGCGTACGACGCGCTGAAGGCGGCCAACGACGCGTCCCGCGAGCACCCTTCGCGCACGCTCGTCGTCATCAAGCGGATCTCACGGTCGCCGCGCGACCGCGCGAAGGCGCGCCTGGACGCGGAGGTGCGCGTCGGCGCCGAGGCCGGCACCGGCGAGACGGTCGTGCTGCGGCTGTACGGCGAGATCATCGACCACGCTCAGTCGGTGGTCCTGCCGCTGCTGCTGCCGGATGCTCCGGTCGTGGTGTGGTGGCCGGTGGCAGCGCCGCAGGACCCTGCCTCCGACCCGCTGGGCGCGCTGGCGCAGCGCCGGGTGACCGACACCTACGCCTGCGAGCAGCCGATCCGGGAACTGACGGCCCGCGCCGATGCCTACACCCCCGGCGACACGGATCTGTCGTGGACCCGGATCACTCCATGGCGCTCGATGCTGGCGGCGGCGCTGGACCAGGTGGACTGCGAGGTCACGGCCGCCGAAGTGGAGGGCGAGGAGTTCAACCCGAGCTGCGAACTGCTCGGCATGTGGCTCGCGGACCGGCTGGGGGTGCCGGTCAAGCGTTCGGTGTCGTCGGGTCCCGGGCTCACGGCCGTGCGGCTGGAGACGAACTGCGGCCCGATCGTGCTGGACCGGGCGGACGGGTCGCTGGCGACGCTGTCCATCCAGGGCCAGCCGGACCGTGCGGTGGCGCTGAAGCGGCGTGAGACGGCGGAGCTGATCGCGGAGGAGCTGCGGCGGCTGGACCCGGACGACACCTACGCGTCGGCGCTGCGGTACGGGGTCGACCGGCTCGGCGAGGATGCGCACGTGGCGGCGGGCGCCGACGAGGCCGCGCCCGCGGCGGCAGCGAAGAAGACCTCGGCGAAGGCCCCGGCCAAGAAGGCGGCAGGGAAGTGAGTGCTCCTCAGCTCGTCGTCCACCACGACAAGGAACTGATGGCGCAGGCCGCGGCGGCCCGGCTGATCACGAAGGTCGTGGACGCCCAGGCCGCGCGCGGCTACGCGTCGGTGGTCCTCACCGGCGGACGCAACGGCAACGGCCTGCTGGCCGCGCTCGCCGCGGCGCCCGCGCGGGACGCGATCGACTGGTCGCGGCTCGACCTGTGGTGGGGGGACGAGCGCTTCCTGCCCGAGGGCGACCCTGAGCGCAATGTCACCCAGGCCCGCGAGGCCCTGCTGGACTCGGTGCCGCTGAACCCGTCCCGGGTCCACGCGATGCCGGCGTCCGACGGTCCGAACGGCTCGGACGCGGATGCGGCGGCCGCCGCCTACGCCGCGGAGCTCGCCGCGGCGTCGGGCCCCGAGCATTATCGATCAGCGACTACCGCCGCGGGCGGTGACGTGCCGACGTTCGACGTCCTGATGCTCGGGGTGGGCCCGGACACGCATGTCGCGTCCCTGTTCCCGGAGCTTCCGGGAGTCCGGGAGACGGAGCGGACGGTCGTCGGTGTCCACGGGGCCCCCAAGCCCCCGCCGACGCGGATCTCCCTCACGCTGCCCGCGATCCGTGCGGCCCGCGAGGTCTGGCTGCTCGCGGCGGGCGAGGACAAGGCGAACGCGGCGGCGATCGCGCTGTCGGGTGCCGGGGAGATCCAGGCGCCGGCTGCGGGCGCGTACGGCCGGTCGAGGACCCTGTGGCTCCTCGACTCGGCTGCGGCGTCCCAGCTCCCGCGCGACCTGTATCCGCCGGCGTCGGCCTGAATACGTAGGGCCCTGCGGGGTGCGCCGACCCGCCGGACGGGCTCCATCGGGGCCCGTCCGGCGCTTGGTTCGGTCCGACCACCGGTGCGGGTGCCCGCGGAGGCGCAGCGGGGTGTGAGGCCAGGGTGCCCCTCGCCGCTCAGGCGTCGCGCTCGAGGAACGGTTCCAGCAGGCCCGGGACCGCCCGCGAGGCGAAGTCGAGGCCCTCTTGCCCGTCGGCGTCGTACACCGAGTACGCCCCGTCTCCGGCGGCTGTCGTCACCGTCAGCGTGACGAGGCCGGCCCGACGCTGGAACCAGGACTGTTTGACCGTCCAGCCGATCACTCCGCACCGCTGGAGTGCGACCGTCCCGCGCCGGACCGTCCCGGAGCGGGCCAGCAGATAGTCGCCGTCGATACCGTGGCCGAGGCTCCGGTACGCGTCGAGGGCGAGCAGCACCGCGAGCGGCAGGAACACCGCCGCGCACGCCGCCGCGACATAGAGCAGGACCTCGCTGAGCAGCAGCCCCAGCACGGCCAGGATCGCGGGCGCCGGCAGCGCCGCGGTGAACGCCCAGCGCAGCCTGCGTCTGCGGGCCGCGGGCGGATGCGGGGTCAGCGGCGCGCTCGTCGGCGCACCGGACTCGCGGAGCACCAGCGCCGCCACCTCGTCGGCGACGGCCCGTGGAGCGGGGGGCAGCAGCGTCTTGCGGTCGGTGTGCTCGTCCTCCTCTTCGTCCGCCAGGCCGGTCGCGACGGCATCGACTCGCGCGGCGCCGAACAGCCTCACGCCCAGCGGTTCGACGAGCTCGACCCCGCGCAGCCGCCGCTCCTCGATCGATATCGACCGCGACGTGAAGAGCCCGCGGCGGACCCGCAGGGTGCCGCCCGGCTCGCGCTCCAGCCGGTAGTTGAACCACATCTCGACCCAGAGGCCGAGCGCCCCCACCGCCCCTGCGACCAGGGCACCGGTGGCCAGCACCACGACGACCCAGAAGACCGGGGTGTCCCGGAAGCGGTCGGCGATCCAGTCGATCACCTCGCCCTGTACGCCGAACCACTCGCTGACCTGCATGACCGCACCCGCCGCCGCGCCGCCGAGCAGTGGGGCGACGAACGACACCGGTGCGTAGCGGATCCAGCCGGGGTCGAGGGCCGCCAGCTCGCCCTCCCGATGGGTCCCGGGGGCTTCGGCCGCGGCGCGGGCCAGCAGCTCGCGCCGCAGTCGCTCGCCCTCCGCCCTGCTGACGGGGTCGAGCTCCAGCGTGGACTCACCGCCGCCGCTGTGCTCGCCGGTGCCGATCCGCACCTTGACCAGGCCGAGTATGCGCAGCAGCGGATTGGCGGTCAGATCGACGCTGCGGATGCGCTCCAGGGCCAGGGAGCGACGTTTGACGAGCAGCAGCCCGGTGTGGAGTTCGGCGCGCTCGGGTCCGATCCGGTACCGCGTGCGCCGCCACCGCACATAGTCCGCGCCCGCGCCGCCCGCGACGAGGACGACGGCTCCTGCCACGACCCAGCCGAGCGCCTGCCACCACGGCATACCGCCGGCCAGGCCGAACAGGACCGGCAGTCCGGCGCCGCCCGCGACGCCGGCCATGACGGCGGCGGTGACGAGGACGGTACGCGGGTCGAGCCTGAGCCAGCCGTCGCTCATGTGGCGTCCCCGGGCGTGGTCTGCGTGATCCTGGTCAACTGCGCGGCCAGCTCCGCCGCCAGCTCATGGTCCAGGCCCGCGATCCGGATCGCGCCTCTGGAGGAGGCGGTGGTGACGGTGACCGTGGCGAGCCGGAACGCCTGCTCCAGTGGTCCGCGCACGGTGTCCACGGTCTGGATCCGGGACATGGGCGCGATCCGCCACTCCTGCCAGAGCGCGCCGGTGCGTACGTACACCGCCTCGTCCGTGACCTCCCAGCGGTGCACCCGGTACCACCAGGCCGGGAAGAAGGCCGTGCCGGCGAGCCCGAGGACCGCCAGGGCACCGGCCGCGGCCAGCAGCCAGACCCTGGCGGGCTCGATGAGCGCGCCGAGGACGGCGAGCACCGCCACCGGCACGGCCGTCGTCAGCAGGCACTGCGACCGCCACCAGCCGACGGCCCGTTCGTTCAGCTTGTTGTTCGGCGGCCGCAGCCGCACCGTCCCCTCCCCCGTCATCGGATCAGCGTCCGCGCAGCGTGCGGTACGTGTTCACGAGCGCCGCGGTCGAGCTGTCGAGGTCCTCTCCGCCACGGCCCTCGGTGAGGACGGGCTCGATCCTCTTGGCCAGCACCTTGCCGAGCTCGACGCCCCACTGGTCGAACGAGTCGATGTTCCAGACGGCGCCCTGGACGAACACCTTGTGCTCGTAGAGTCCGACGAGCTGGCCGAGGACGGACGGGGTCAGCTCCTTCGCCAGGATCGTGGTGGTCGGGTGGTTGCCCACGAACGTCTTGTGCGGCACCAGCTCCTCCGCGACGCCCTCCGCCCGTACCTCGTCGGGGGTCTTGCCGAAGGCCAGCGCCTGCGTCTGGGCGAAGAAGTTGGCCATCAGCAGGTCGTGCTGGGCGACGAGCCCGGGCAGCAGGTCCGGGACGGGCTGTGCGAAGCCGATGAAGTCGGCCGGGATGAGCTTCGTCCCCTGGTGGATCAACTGGTAGTACGCGTGCTGCCCGTTGGTGCCGGGCGTGCCCCAGACGACGGGTCCGGTCTGCCAGTCGACACGATTGCCCTCGCGGTCGACGGACTTGCCGTTCGACTCCATGTCCAGCTGCTGCAGATACGCGGTGAACTTGCTCAGGTAGTGCGAGTACGGGAGCACCGCATGCGACTGGGCGTCGAAGAAGTTGCCGTACCAGACGCCGAGCAGGCCGAGGAGCAGCGGCGCGTTCTCCTCCGGCGGGGCCGTGCGGAAGTGCTCGTCCACGAGGTGGAAGCCGTCGAGCATCTCGCGGAAGCGGTCCGGGCCGATGGCGATCATCAGCGAGAGCCCGATGGCCGAGTCGTACGAGTACCGCCCGCCGACCCAGTCCCAGAACTCGAACATGTTCGCCGTGTCGATGCCGAACTCGTCGACCTTCTCGGCGTTCGTCGACAGGGCCACGAAGTGCTTGGCGACGGCCTCCTGGCCGGCCTTCAGCTCGGTGAGCAGCCAGTCGCGGGCGGACGTCGCGTTCGTGATGGTCTCGATCGTGGTGAACGTCTTGGACGCGATGACGAACAGCGTCTCCGCCGCGTCGAGGTCGTGCACCGCCTCGTGCAGATCGGCACCGTCCACGTTCGAGACGAAACGGAACGTCACGTCCCGTGCGGTGTAGGAGCGCAGCACCTCGTACGCCATGGCCGGGCCGAGGTCGGAGCCGCCGATGCCGATGTTGACGACGTTCTTGATGGGCTTTCCGGTGTGACCGGTCCAGTTGCCCGAGCGGATCCGCTCGGAGAAGGCGCCCATCTTGTCGAGCACGGCGTGCACGGCGGGGACCACGTTCTCACCGTCGACCTCGATGACGGCGTCGCGGGGGGCGCGCAGCGCCGTGTGCAGCACGGCCCGCTGCTCGGTGATGTTGATCTTCTCGCCGCGGAACATGGCGTCCCGCAGCCCTGCGACATCGGTGGCCGCGGCCAGCTCGCGCAGGAGCGCCAGCGTCTCGTCGGTCACCAGATGCTTGGAGTAGTCGAGGTGGAGGTCGCCGACCTGGAGGGTGTACCGGCTGCCCCGGTCGGCGTCAGCGGCGAACAGCTCCCGCAGATGCGTACCTGCCAGCTGCTCGTGATGCTTGCCGAGAGCAGCCCATTCGGGCATCCGGTTGAGCCGGGTACGGCCTTGTGCATTCACTGCTATCCACCTCGCCAGGACGATCCGCTCAGCCCCTTCGGCCTGCTTTCCGGCCGGGGGTCCGGGGGGTGTCCCCCGGGGAGGCACAGCAGCCCACTTCTTCTCGTGCCTGCCTGCGTGCCCCGCTGCCCCACCAACCTAATTGATCTGGGTGGCCAAAGACGTGACGGCGAGGGTGAACAGTCCGGCCGCCAGCAGTACGGGCGTGTTCAGTCCCCAGGCCGCCGCCGACGCACCGCCGAGCAGCGCCCCGAGCGGCGCCCCGGCGATCGCGAGCGTGCGGAAGGCGGAGCTGATGCGGCCCAGCATGCCGTCGGGGCTGCGCTCCTGCATCAGCGTCACCTGATTGGCGTTCCACACCAGTCCCATGAGGCCGAAGAGCGCCATCGCCACGGCCGTCACCCACAGCTCGCGGACCGTTCCCATGGCGACGAGGCAGCCGGTCTGCACGGCCCCGGCCAGGAGCACGCCGCGCAGCCTGCCGAACCGTTCGGATATCCGCCGGGCGAGGAGGCCGCCGACGACGCTTCCCGCGCCGTACGCCGTGACGACCGCGGCATAGCCGCCGTTGCCCGCGTCGAGCCAGCCGGTGACGTGCAGGACGAGCGTGGCGATCAGCGCGCCCATCCCGATGTTGCAGAGCGTGGTGGCGGTGCACAGCGAACGCAGTGCCCGGTCACGCCACAGCGCGCGTATGCCCTCGGAGATCTCGGCCCGCAGCGTGGAACCCGCTTTGCGGGGCTGCCGCTCGGGACCCGCGCCCCGCAGCGAGGCCACGAGGAGTGCTGCCAGCAGGTAGGTCGCCGCGTCCGCCGCGTACGGCACGGCCGCGCCCGCGATGAGCAGCACCGGCACCAGTGGCCCCGCCAGGAAGGTGCCCGCCATCTGCTGCCCGGTCTGCAGCCGGGCGTTGGCGCTGCCGAGCGCCTCGCCCGGCACCAGGGACGGCAGCAGGGCCGTCGCCGCGTTGTCGAACAGGGTCTGGAGCGCGGTGAGGGCGAAGGCCACCGCGATCAGCACGGCGATCGAGGCGTGGCCGAGGGCCACGGCGACCGCGAACGCGGCCATCAGCCCGCCCCGCAGCAGATCCACGGCCCACATGGCCCGCCGCTGGTCGACTCTGTCGGCGACGGCCCCGCCGAGCAGCCCGAACAGCAGCCACGGCAGATAACCGCAGGCCGTCACCGAGGCGATGAGCAACGGGTCGTCGGTGAGCGAGGCGGCCAGCAGCGGCATCGCGGCCGTACGCAGCGCGTCGCCGAACTTCGACACGACCGCTGCCGTCCACAGCCGCCCGAATCCGCCGCGCCAGGCCGGCGTCGTCCGGGCAGCGCCCACTGCCTCCGCTGTCGTCACGGTGCCCCCCCTAAGGTCGTTGATCGTCCACTGCGCACGACCGTAGAGGAGGGCACTGACAACGCCCCCGGATCAGTGTCCGCCGCGGTGCAGCCGCCCCTCGTAGCGGGCTTCGAGCACGTCGTTCCGCTCGTACCCGCCGGGCACGTTGGCGGAGACGTACACGGGGGCCTCGTGGCCCTCGGCGGTGAGCAGGGCGACGGCCTCGGCGACGGTCATCTGGATCAGGAGCGAGGAGGTGAGCGTGGAGACCCCGCACAGGGCGTTGCCGTCGGGCAGCGGGAGGAGGGCGTCGCCGGTGGGCGCGCAGTTGTCGAGCACGGCGTCGGCGAGGTCGGCGAGCCGCTTGCCGCTGCTGTGCAGTGCAGGTACGGAGTTGGTGTGCTCCAGCGAGGTGAGGGCGACCAGTGGATGGCCGGCGCTCTTCACATGAAGCGCCATGTCGACGATCGAGTTGTTGACGCCCGAGTTGGAGATGATCACGAACAAGTCCTGCGGGCGTGGCGTGGCCAGGGCGTAGAGCCGCGCGGCCAGGCCCGGGGAGCGCTCCAGGAGCGGGTCCTCGAGCACGGAGCGGTCCTCGCCACCGCGGAGCACGAGGTCGGCGAGGGAGATCCGGCTGGTGGGGACGAGCCCGCCGGCCCGGCCCGCGACCTCCAGCGCGGCGGCCTGCGAGTGGCCGGTGCCGAAGGCGTGGACGACGCCGTCCGCGGCGACGCAGTCCGCGACGAGCCGGGCCGCCGCCATCACCGAGTGCTTGTTGGCCTCGACCGCCCGCTCGAAGGCCGCGCGTCCCTGCTCGGCGAAGAGGGCGGCGCCGAGCTGTGCGTGCGGACCGTGCTGCGACTGCGGCATGACAGGACTCCCTGAGGTCACCGGCGACTGCCGGTTCATTGCATGGGCTGGTTCATTGCATGGGCCGGTTCCCTGCGTGCGTCAGCCGATCGCCGACCCATGATTCAACGATTCACGCAGGTGCGGCCACCTGGTTCAATGAATCAGCAGTGCGGACTCACGTCAAGAGCCGCGCGAGCGCCACCGCTCCGGCAGCGCCGTCCGCCACGGGCTCGGGCCTCAGCCCCAACTCCGCCGTACGCACGGCCATCCGCTCCAGCAGCGGCCCTTGCGGCCCGAGCAGGCCACCGGTCGTGACCAGCGGCTCTCCGGGACGAGGAGCCAACGCGCCCACCGTGGCGGCCAGTTCGTCCGCGGCGCGGTCGAGCAGCGCCCGGGCCACCTCGTCGTCCGCCTCCGCCGCCGCCACCACGAAGGGGCTCAGCGCCGCGAGCTGCACCGGGTGCCCCTTGAAGGCGTATCCGATGATGCGTTCCCGGAGCGTCCTGCGCCCCTCCCAGGACTCCGGCGGGCCTTCCTCGTACCCCAGGCAGTGCGCGAGCAGCGGCTCCACCAGCCCTGTCCGCGGGCCACGCCCGTCGAGCGCCCTCAGCACCGCGGTCAGCGCCTCGCGGCCCAGCCAGAAACCGCTCCCGGCGTCACCCAGCAGCCAGCCGTCCCCATCGGCCGTGCGCACCGTCCGGCGGCCCGCCATCCGCGCCCCGGTCGCGCCGGTGCCGGCGATGACGACGATCCCGTCGGCAGGCGCCCCCGGCCCCGAGGCGAATGCGACGTCCGCGTCCCCGACCACCTCCAGGGCCGCGGGAGCGGCACCCACCGCCCCGAGCGCGTCGGCGAGGCAGCTCAGAGCGAGGTCGCGTCCCTTGCCGGGACCGCCGCCGGTCGATCCGCCGGCGAATCCGCCCACGACAGCGGCGACCGAGCCGCCCAGTCCGGGCGGAACGGCCCCGGTGAGCGCGGCGGCGAGATGGCGGGTGAGGGCGTCACGCCCGACGCTCATCGCGTTGCCCGGCCCGCCCGTGCCCTCTCCGATGACGGTGCCGCCGCGCGCGTCGGCCAGCCGCGCGCGGACTCGGGTACCGCCCGCGTCGATGCCGATGACCAGGGTCCGGCTGATGGAATCGCTCATGGGTCCGCATCGTGGTTGATAGATTCACCGGAAACAATCCCTCGAGCGCCGGACGACGGAGAAGAGCCGCCATGATCACCGCACTGATCCGTTCCGCGCTGCCACGGATGACGGGCTCGCTGCGCAAGATCGGCGAGCACGTCCTGGCCGACCCGCAGGGCGTGACCCTCGCCTCCGCCGCCGAACTCGGCCGCCGGACCGGCACGTCCCAGGCCTCCGTGACCCGTTTCTGCCGGGCACTCGGTCTCGACTCGTACCAGCACCTCCTGCTCGAACTGGCCAAGGAGCAGGGGGGCCAGGCCGTCGACGAACGTCCTCTCGGCCCCGGAATCGGTCCGGACGACCCGCTGGACCATGTCGTCGCGGTCGTCGCCCAGGCCGATCAGCAGGCCCTGCGGCAGACCGTGGAGAGCCTCGACCGGGACGCGCTGGAACGCGCCGCGCAGGCCGTCGCCCGCGCCCGTCGCGTCGATGTGTACGGAGTGGGCGCGTCCGGCATCGTGGCGCGGGAGACGGAGGCCCGGCTCTTCGGCATCGGCTGCACCGCCCGGGGCTGGACCGAGGTGCACGCGGCGGAGACCTCAGCCGCTCTTCTGACGCCCGCCGACACGGTCGTGGCCCTGTCGCACTCCGGGGCAACCCGCGAGGTCCTCAGCCCTCTGCAACTCGCTGCCGAGCGGGGCGCCACGACCGTGGCCGTCACCGGCGACCCTCGCTCGCCCATCGCCGCCGCGGCATCGGTCCATCTCACCTCGACCTCGGCGGAGACCAGCTTCCGGCGCGGCGGCTTCGGCACCCGCCACTCGGTGCTGCTGATTCTCGACTGCCTCTTCGCGCGGGTGGCCCAGCTGACCTACGAGCGGGCCACCGCCTCGCTCGCCCTGACCGCACACATCGGCGACGCTCACGCCGTACGCACACGGCACCGCTGAAACGCGTCCGGACCCGGCCCGCTCAGGAATTCTGGATTCCTCAGCGGGCCGGGCCCGTTGTCAGCGGCTGGAGGTCGGCCGAGCCTCGAGTGCTCAGATCTCGCCCCGGAGTTTGGCCAGCGCCTCGGCGAGGATCGCCTCGCCGTCCGCGTCGCTGCGCCGCTCCCGCACATACGCCAGATGCGTCTTGTACGGCTCGGTGCGCGGCGGGTCCGGCGGGTTGTCCCGGTCCTGACCGGCCGGGAACCCGCAGCGCGGGCAGTCCCAGCTCTCCGGAACCTGTGCGTCACTGGCGAAGCTGGGCTGTGTCTCGTGCCCGTTCGAGCACCAGAAGGAGATGCGGAGACGCGGTGCGGACTCGCCCCGCTCGGCCTCCCCCATCGGCCCCGCTCCGACCCGGCTTCCCCGGATCGCGTTGCCACTTGCCACGGTTGTAACTCCCTGCGTGATGGTGCTCGAAGATGCCCCAGTCTACGTAAGGCCCAACGCGCGTCCAGTGATTGGAGTTACACCCCCACCCCCGGGACGCCCGAAGTGCGTCAGCTGCCCATCTTCAGCAGCAGACCAAGTACGACAATGCACGCGAACCACACCAGAGCGACGACGATGGTGATGCGGTCGAGGTTGCGCTCGGCGACCGAGGAACCGCCGACGGACGACTGCATTCCGCCACCGAACATGTCGGAGAGGCCGCCGCCCTTCCCCTTGTGCATCAGCACCAGCAGCATCAGCAGCAGGCTGAAGACGATCAGGGCGATCGAGAACCCCATAACCACGGCTGGACCAACTTCCTCGGACGGGACAGGACTGGACAACAACGGAACAACTGATCAAGGAGACGGGGGCCGGGCCTGAAAGCCCCGGCCCCCGCAAGGGTACGACGGATCGGCGCTACGGCCTACTCACTGGTTACGGAACCGGACGATCTTGACGAATTCGTCCGTGTCCAGAGAGGCCCCGCCGATCAGGGCGCCGTCCACATCGGGCTGCGCCATGATCGCCGCGATGTTCCCGGCCTTCACGGAGCCGCCGTACTGGATCCGGACCTTGTCGGCCAGCTCCTGGCTGTACAGCTCGGCGAGCCGGCCGCGGATCGCCCCGCAGACCTCCTGGGCGTCCTCGGGGGTGGCGACCTCACCGGTGCCGATGGCCCAGACGGGCTCGTACGCGATGACGACGGTCTCGGCCTGGTCGGCCGGGACGTCCTTCAGGCCGCCGTCGATCTGGTTCAGCGTGTACTGGACCTGCTGGCCGGCCTTGCGGACGTCCAGGCCCTCGCCGACGCAGAGGATCGGGGTCAGACCGTGCTTGAACGCGGCCTTCACCTTGGCGTTGCAGAGTTCGTCCGACTCGCCGTGGTACTGGCGTCGCTCGGAGTGACCGACGGCGACGTAGGTGCACTTCAGCTTGGCGAGCATCAGGCCCGAGATCTCACCGGTGTACGCGCCGGAGTCGTGCGTCGAGATGTCCTGGGCGCCGTACTTGATCTTGAGCTTGTCGCCGTCCACCAGGGTCTGCACGGAGCGCAGATCGGTGAAGGGGGGCAGGACGGCGACCTCGACGCCGTCGTAGTCCTTGTCGGCGAGGGCGAAGGCGAGCTTCTGGACGTGGGCGATGGCCTCGAGGTGGTTGAGGTTCATCTTCCAGTTGCCCGCCATCAGCGGGGTGCGGGTGGTCATCGGTAGGTCAGTCCTCCAGTGCGGCAAGGCCCGGCAGCGTCTTGCCCTCGAGATACTCGAGGCTTGCGCCGCCACCGGTCGAAATGTGGCCGAATGCGTTCTCGTCGAAGCCGAGCGTGCGGACGGCGGCGGCCGAGTCGCCACCGCCGACGACGGTGAAGGCCTTGCCGTCCACGAGCGCCTGGGCGATCTCGCGGGTGCCGCCCGCGTAGTCGGGGTGCTCGAAGACGCCCAGCGGTCCGTTCCAGAAGACGGTCTCGGCGTCGGCGATCTTGGACGCGTACAGCTCGCTGGTGCGCGGGCCGATGTCCAGACCCTCCTTGTCGGAGGGGATCTTGTCGGCGTCGACCGTGATGAACTCGGCCGGGGCCTTGGTCTTCAGGTCGGGGAAGTCCGACGCGGCCAGGATGTCGACCGGCAGCACCAGCTCGACGCCGTGCTTCTCGGCGCGCTCCATGTACTCCGTCACGGTCGGGACCTGGTCCTCCTGGAGGAGGGAGATGCCGACCTCGTGCCCCTGGGCCTTGAGGAAGGTGTACGCCATGCCGCCGCCGATGAGCAGACGGTCGGCCTTGCCGAGGAGCTCGTCGATGACGGCGAGCTTGTCGGAGACCTTGGCGCCGCCGAGGACGACCACGTACGGCCGCTTGACGTCCTCGGTGAGCTTCTTCAGGACGCCGACCTCGGTGGCGATGAGATGACCGGCGGCGTGCGGCAGCCGGGCCGGGAGGTCGTACACCGAGGCGTGCTTGCGGTGGACGGCCCCGAAGCCGTCGCCGACGTACAGGTCGGCGAGGGAGGCGAGCCGGTCGGCGAAGGCGCCCCGCTCGGCGTCGTCCTTGGACGTCTCGCCGGCGTTGAAGCGGAGGTTCTCGATGACGGCGATCCGGCCGTCGGTGAGGCCGTCGACGGTCGTTCGGGCGGACTCGCCGACCGTGTCGGTCGCGAACGCCACGTCGGTGCCGAGCAGTTCACCGAGGCGCGCGGCGGCCGGGGCGAGGGAGAAGACCGGGTCCGGGGCGCCCTTCGGGCGGCCCAGGTGCGAGGCGACGACGACCCGGGCGCCCGCGTCGGCGAGGGCCTTCACGGTGGGCACCACGGCGCGGATACGGCCGTCGTCGGTGATGGTGGTGCCGTCGAGCGGCACGTTGAGGTCTGCGCGGACGAAGACCCGCTTGCCGGTGACGCCTTCGGCGAGAAGTTCGTCGATCGTCTTCATGTGTGATGACTCCTAGAGGGGTCGAGGACAAGCCACAGGGCTCGTACAGCGCATCGTTGCGCTGCCCGAGCCCTGTGCTCACATCGAGGTGCCTACCGGCCCGTGATCAGAGCTGGTTGCCGACGAAGACGGTCAGGTCGACGAGGCGGTTGGAGTAGCCCCACTCGTTGTCGTACCAGCCGACGACCTTGACCTGCTTGCCCTGGACCATGGTCAGCTTCGAGTCGAAGGTGCAGGAAGCCGGCCAGTTGACGATGTCCGAGGAGACGATCGGGTCCTCGGTGTAATCCAGGATGCCCTTCAGCTGGCCTTCGGCGGCCTTCTGGAAGGCGGAGTTGATCTCGTCCTTGGTGACCTCGCGGTCGAGCTCCAGGACCAGGTCGGTCACGGAGCCGGTCGGGACCGGGACACGCATGGCGATGCCGTCCAGCTTGCCCTTGAGCTGCGGCAGGACCAGCGCGGTGGCCTTGGCGGCACCGGTGGAGGTCGGGATGATGTTCTCCGCGGCGGCACGGGCGCGGCGCAGGTCCTTGTGCGGGAAGTCCAGGATGCGCTGGTCGTTCGTGTACGCGTGGACCGTGGTCATCATGCCCTTGACGATGCCGAAGCTCTCGTCGAGGACCTTGGCCATCGGCGCCACACAGTTGGTGGTGCAGGAGGCGTTGGAGATGACGTGGTGCTTGGCCGTGTCGTACTTGTCATGGTTGACGCCCATGACGATGGTGATGTCCTCGTCGCTGGCCGGAGCCGAGATGAGGACCTTCTTCGCGCCACCGGCGATGTGCTTCTCGGCGTCGGCCTTCTTCGTGAAGATGCCGGTCGACTCGACGACGATGTCGACGCCCAGCTCGCCCCAGGGGATGTCGGCCGGGTTGCGCTCGGAGAACACCTTGATGGTGTGGCCGTCGACCGTGATGGTGTCGGCGGTGTGGCTGACCTCAGCCTTGAGGCGGCCCATGATGGTGTCGTACTTCAGCAGATGAGCAGTGGTCGCGGTGTCACCCAGGTCGTTGACAGCCACGATCTCGATGTCAGCACCCTGCTCCAGCAGCGCGCGGAAGTAGTTACGACCGATGCGGCCAAAGCCGTTGATGCCTACGCGGATCGTCACGAACCGATCTCCTCGTTGGTACGCCGGTTTTTGACGCCGGCGAGCTGTATGGGATGTCCCCGACCGCTTATGACCCTACCTCCCTCGGGCAGCCGGAGTGACATCGAGCGCGCCGTATTCACGGTGCCCGCCGATGGCCCGTACCTACCGACAAGTACGGGCCATCGGTGCCCGTGCAACTACACAACGTCAGCGCCGGAGCGCGCTGAGCGCCTTACCGATGATCTGCCTGCGCTCGGCCGCGGTCCTCACGTGCTCCAGGCCGAAGCCGAGGAGCACGGTGTCCTGCGTCGTGACGGACGCGTACGAGTGGAAGAGGGCGGGTGAGCGCGCCCAGTCGGAGCCGTTGCCCGGGCTGCCCGCCGGCGGTCCGGTCACGCTCCACGGGCCGAGGGATGTCTCGAAGCCCTCGGCGCCCTGCGGAGTACCGCCGACGACGAGGCTCGTGTCGTCGGCGAAGACACCGAGGCCGCTGGTGCCCGGGTCGGAGATGTAGGAGATGGACAGCTCGACCTGCTTGCCCGCGTAGGCGCTGAGGTCGACGGAGACCGGCTGCCAGCCGTTGGAGCTGCCGGTGAAGCGGTTCCAGGCGCCGGTGGTGCCGGTCGGCGCGCAACTGTCGGTGCCGATTGTGAGGTAGTGGGCCAGGAAGGGGTGGCCGCCGATGTAGAAGCCCGCGTCGCATTCCGCGGGGGTCTCGGTGGTGGTGCCGCCGTTGGCGTCGGGCAGGGTCGTCCAGTCGTCCTGGCCGACGGTGCGGGCCTCGACGACCACGTTGTCGTAGTGCTCCTCCGTGTCGTAGCTGAGCTGGAACTGGAGGCTGGGCTCGGCCGAGGCCGCCGTTCCGGTCAGGTCGACGGTCCGGCTGAGCCGCATCCACGCGTCGTCGCTGTGCATGGCCGCGGCGAAGCTTGTGCCCTCGTACGGCTCGAAGGGGGTCCGCACGCCCGGGTAGTCACCGGCGGAGCTGCTGCGGAACTGCGGGAACCGGTCGGGCTTCAGGGTGTCGGAGGTGACGGTGTAGGCGCCCGCCGCGTTCAACGGGTTGTCCGCGGCGTCGCCGAGGACCGCCTTCGTACCGGCGAAGGGTCCCGTGCCGGCGAATCCGGGCGGGCTCTTCAGACCGGCGCGGTGGTACGCCCCGAGGTAGTACTGGGCGAAGTCGTTCGACTCGGCGCGGCCGATGTCGACGCTGCCGCCGTTCTCCTCACCGGCGTTGATCAGCTTGCCGCCCTCGTTGACGTGGTCGCGGACGGCGAACATCACCGGGCCGGACGGCTTGCCGGAGCCGGTGTACCAGACGACGGTCCTGAAGTGGGACAGCACGCCGAGTGCGTGCGGGGTGCCCTGGGTGGCGACGTCCCAGACGGCGGCCTTGCGGCCGTTGTCGGCGAGCGCCCGGGTGTACGTGGCCAGGTGCGCGGCCGGGGCCCCCTCCTCCGCCAGGACGAGGGTGTCGGCGCCGCGCGGCCGTTCGGCGACGGTGTACGTGAACGGGGTGCTGGAGACCCGTTTGCCGTCGCGCGTGCGGCCGGTGAACCAGACCTCGACCTTGTCGCCCGGCCCGGTGTCCTCGACCTCGGCGCGGTACTGGTCGAAGCGGATGTTGTCCTCGCCGCCGTAGATGTCGCCGCCCTTCCACGGCTTCAGGTCCTCGTCGTGCGTACGGCCGCCGTTGACGCGGTAGTTGAGCTCCTTGTCGCGCAGCGACTTCCGGGCGGTGACGGAGACTTCCTGGTCGCCGCGTGCGTACGAGACCGAGAAGGCGTCCGGGGTGAAGTCCGGGGCCTCGATGCCGACCGGGGACGAGGGCTGGTCGGGGTGGGCGGCGGTCTCGGCGACGGCGAGCGCGAACGGGATGTTCTTGGCGAACTCCTGCTGGATCAGCTTCTCGTCGTCGGGGAAGGTGAAGACGGAGGCGCAGTCGGCAGGCTCCCAGGGGTCGTTCGGGTCGATCCTGGACGCGGTCGCGCACGTCGACATCTCGGGGGTGAACATCATCATCCCGTTGACGTTGGCCGCGTGGCCGTCGGCCTCGCCGTTGGTGGTGTAGAGCTCCGAGGAGAGCTGCGGTCGGTAGCCGGGCACGGCGGAATTCTGCGGCGTACCGGCGAGGGACTCGTAGAGGACGTCGTCGGGGGTCGGGGTGCCGACCTGCCAGCCCACTCCGTAGAGCAGCAGCTGGGCGGCGGAGTGGTAGTTGATGCCGTACTCGAAGCCGATCCGCTTCTGGAAGGCGTCGACGGCCCTGGTCTCGGGCTCGGAGGCGGGGACCGTGCCCCGGTAGGTCTCGTCGGCGGGGTCGGGGGACGAACCCTCGTTGTCGTAGCCCCACTTGTAGGAGAAGTTGCGGTTGAGGTCGACGCCGTCGCCGGGGGCGATCTTCCCGTCGCGGTTGTTGTCGCGGAGGTTCTTGCGCCACTGGCGGTCGCCGTCGGGCGCGTGCGTGTAGTCGTAGCCGTCGGGGTTGGCGGAGAGCACGAACCACAGCTCGCTGGAGTCCACGATGCCGGTGACGCGCGGATCCTTGCCGTAGTTGGCCAGGTAGTGGTGGAGCAGCCGGCGGGTCATCTCCGGGGTGATCCACTCGCGGGCGTGCTGGTTGGAGAGGTAGAGGGTGGCCGGCTTGGCTCCGTCGCGGTACTTCTTGGCGCCCTTGGTGAGCTTGAGGGCGAGGATGTCCTGGCCCTTGAGGCTCTTGCCGATGCTGACGACTTTGGTGATGGAGGGGTTGGCCGCGGCGGCGGCAAGAATCTCCTCCTTGAGGCCGCCCTTGCCGCCGTACGGGCGGAAGACGCCGTCCCCGGCGGCCGCGACGCGCTTCTGCGCCGTGGCGGGGACCGTGTGCTCGCTGATGTCCACGCCCTGGCCGCGCAGCTGACCGGCCTGGTCGTCGGTGAGATACATCTCGATGGTGGCGGTGCCCCCGTCGGGCACCTGCTCGGTCAGTTCATGCCCGTCGGCACCGGCCGCGAGGAGCAGCGGCACTTGCGCCTCGGTGACTTCCGCATGCCATACGGAGAGTCCTTCGTCCTCTCCGCCCTGATCGGCCTGGGCGAGCGGTGCAGCCGCCAGGCCGGCAATCAGGAGTGAGGTCGCGGCGAGGATCGATCTCGCTCTTCGTCTCATTGGCCCCCCTTGCTTTCGTCTGTCGCGAAAGAAAACAGATGCCAGGCTCATGACTGTTCATGATCATGTCAAGATGCCCGGGGAGCCGACGACACGCCGCTACCGACGCCCCAATGGACGCCGGCAGCGGCGAAATTCACTCTTCGGGGGGACAACGGTGACCGTTGTCGCGGAGGGACCCAGGTGGCCCGGCCGTCACGGACGCGGGCCGGCCGTCATCCGACGAGCCCGTCGGCCATCTCCTCGGTGAGGTTGGACTCCGTGCCCGGGATGCCGAGGTCCTGGGCTCGCTTGTCGGCCATCGCCAGGAGGCGGCGGATGCGGCCCGCGACCGCGTCCTTCGTCAGCGGCGGGTCCGCGAGGGCGCCCAGCTCCTCCAGCGACGCCTGCTTGTGCTCCATGCGCAGCCGGCCCGCGGCGGCGAGGTGCTCGGGCACCTCCTCTCCGAGGATCTCCAGAGCGCGCTGCACCCGGGCACCGGCGGCCACCGCGGCGCGGGCCGAGCGGCGGAGGTTGGCGTCGTCGAAGTTGGCGAGGCGGTTGGCGGTGGCGCGGACCTCGCGGCGCATCCGCCGCTCCTCCCAGGCCAGCACCGACTCGTGGGCGCCCAGCCTGGTGAGCAGCGCGCCGATGGCGTCGCCGTCACGGACCACGACCCGGTCGACCCCGCGTACCTCACGTGCCTTCGCGGCGATGGAGAGCCGGCGAGCGGCCCCCACCAGCGCCAGTGCCGCCTCCGGGCCGGGGCAGGTCACCTCCAGCGAGGAGGAGCGGCCGGGCTCGGTGAGCGAGCCGTGCGCCAGGAAGGCCCCGCGCCAGGCCGCCTCGGCGTCGCACGTGGCGCCCGAGACGACCTGCGGGGGCAGCCCGCGGATGGGGCGGCCCCTGCCGTCGACGAGCCCGGTCTGCCGGGCCAGCTGGTCACCGCCCGCCACGACCCGTACGACGTAGCGCGAGCCGCGCCGCAGTCCGCCGGGAGCCATCACCACGAGGTCCGAGGAGTGCCCGAAGATCTCCAGGATGTCCTTGCGGAGCCTGCGCGCCGCGATCCCCGTGTCCAGCTCCGCCTCGATCACAATGCGGCCGCTGACCAGGTGCAGCCCGCCCGCGAACCGAAGGATCGCCGAGACCTCCGCCTTTCTGCAGCAGGTCCGGGTGACGGGGAGCCGGGAGATTTCGTCCTTCACCGCTGCCGTCATCGCCATGGGCCGATCCTTCCATGCATCCGAAAAATACGGTCGTACGCGGCGGCCAGGAGCTCCGGATCGTGCTTCGGAGCTCCGTCGGGCCGGGCCACCGGCGCCAGCTCGACCGCGGCACCGAACCGCTCGGCGGCGACGGCGAGGGACTCGCGGTCGGGCACGGCGGCCTCGTCGGCCAGCACCACGTCCAGGGCGAGTTTAGGGGCGTGTCGTCCCAAAACCTCCAAATGACGCTGCGGGGAGAAGCCTTCCGTTTCTCCGGGCTGCGGCGCCAGGTTGAGGGACAGCACGCGTCGGGCCTTCGTCTCGACCAACGCGTCCAGCAGTTCGGGGACCAGAAGATGCGGGATCACCGAGGAGAACCAGGAGCCGGGACCGAGCACGACCCAGTCGGCGTCGAGGACGGCCGCGACGGCCTCCGGGACCGCCGGCGGGTCGTTCGGCACGAGGTGCACGGACTGCACCTCGCCGGGCGTGAGCGCCACGGTCGCCTGCCCCCGGACCGTCCCCACCTCGTCGGGCTGTGCCGGATCATGGCCCTTGACCAGCGCCTGCAGCTCCAGCGGGACGGCCGACATGGGCAGCACCCTGCCGTGCGCGCCGAGCAGCCTGCCGACCAGGTCCAGGGCCTGCACATGGTCGCCGAGCTGCTCCCACAGGGCCACGATCAGCAGATTGCCGACCGCGTGCTCGTGCAGCTCGCCGTGCGACTGGAAGCGGTGCTGGATGACCCTCGACCAGGTCTGCCCCCAGTCGTCGTCGCCGCACAGCGCCGCGAGTGCCTTGCGGAGGTCGCCGGGGGGCAGCACACCGAGCTCCTCCCGGAGCCGCCCGCTGGAGCCGCCGTCGTCGGCGACGGTGACGACCGCGGTGAGGTCGCCGGTGATCCGGCGCAGTGCCGCGAGTGACGCGGACAGCCCCATCCCGCCGCCGAGTGCGACGACCTTGGGCTGTGCGCCGCGTCTGCGGCCCGCGCGGAGAGCATCGCTGCCCCGCAGCCGGCGCAGACGGAGAGTACGTCCGGTCACTCGCGCCCCATGTCCCGGTGGACGACGACGGTCTCGATCCCCTCGGAGCCGAGGCGGGCGGCGAGCTTCTCGGACATGGCGACCGAGCGGTGCTTGCCGCCGGTGCAGCCGACGGCGATCGTCACGTACCGCTTGCCCTCGCGCCGGTAGCCCGCGGCGATCAGCTGCAGCAGCTCGGTGTACTGGTTGAGGAACTCCTTGGCGCCGGGCTGGTCGAAGACGTAGGCCGACACCTCCTCGTTGAGGCCGGTGAAGGGGCGCAGCTCCGGGACCCAGTGCGGGTTCGGCAGGAAGCGGCAGTCCACCACGAGGTCGGCGTCGACCGGCAGGCCGTACTTGTAGCCGAACGACATGACCGTGGCCCGCAGCTCCGGCTCCTCGTCGCCGGCGAACTGGGCGTCCATCTTCGCGCGCAGTTCGTGGACGTTGAGGCTGGAGGTGTCGATCACGAGATCGGCGTCGCCGCGCAGCTCCCGCAGGAGATCCCGCTCGGCGGCGATGCCGTCGACGATCCGGCCGTCGCCCTGCAGCGGGTGCGGGCGGCGCACGGACTCGAAGCGGCGCACGAGGGCCTCGTCGGACGACTCCAGGAAGACGATCCTGCGGGTGACCTGCTTGGCGTCGAGGTCCGCGAGCGACTCGCGGAGGTTGTCGAAGAACCGCCGGCCGCGGACGTCCACGACGACGGCGATACGGGCCACGTTGCCCTGGGACCGTGCGCCGAGCTCCACCATGGTGGGGATCAGGGCGGGCGGCAGGTTGTCGACGACGAACCAGCCGAGGTCCTCCAGACACTTGGCCGCAGTGCTGCGACCCGCGCCCGACATACCGGAGATGATGACCAGCTCGGGGATGGCCGCCTCGGCGGCCTGCCCGGCCTCGGTCGTTGCCGTACTCACGTCTCCTGCTCCGTGTTCTTCTCGGTCTGCGCGGCCGTGCCGACCGGCGACTCCCTGCTGGTCGGCGCGCTTGTGCTGCTCGGCACCGCCTGGCGATCCGGTGCCGTCCTGCTGCTCAGCACCGTCCTGCTGCCCGGTTCTGTCCTGAGCGGTCATTCCGTGCTTCCCCCGTCCTCGGTCGTGCGTGCTGCCGGAATCCCGTCGTCCGCTTCCTCTTCAATGATCTCTCCTGTCGCCGTGTTCACGGCGGGCGCGGCCGGGGCCGCCCGGGAGAGGGCCACGACGAGGGACTCGGCCGTCTTCCTGCCCATGCCCGGCACCTCGCAGATCTGCTCGATTGTCGCCTGCCGCAGCCGCTTCACCGAGCCGAAGTGCTTGATCAGAGCCTGCTTGCGGGTCTCACCGAGGCCGGGCACGGCGTCCAGCGGGCTGGTGCGCAGCCGCTTGGTGCGCTTGGAGCGCTGGTAGCGGATCGCGAAGTCGTGAGCCGTGTCACGGACGCGCTGGATGAGGTAGAGCCCCTCGCTGGAGCGCGGGAGCACGACCGGGTCGCTCTCGTCCGGCAGCCAGACCTCCTCCATCCGCTTCGCGATGCCGCACACGGCGACATCGTCGATGCCCAGCTCGTCCAGGGCCCGCTGAGCCGCCGCGACCTGCGGCCGGCCGCCGTCGACGAGCACGAGCTGGGGAGGGTAGGCGAACCGCTTCGGCTTGCCGTTGCCCTCGTCCGCCGCCACCTCGCCGTCCTCGGCCGACCGTCCCCTGCCTTCGGCGGGGAGACCCCATTCCCCCGTCTTCTCCTTCTCGGCCAGATAGCGCTTGAAGCGCCTGCTGATCACCTCGTGCATCGAGCGGACGTCGTCCTGGCCCTCGAAGCCCTTGATCTGGAAGCGCCGGTACTCGCTCTTGCGGGGAAGCCCGTCCTCGAAGACGACCATGGACGCGACGACGTCCTCGCCCTGCAGGTGCGAGATGTCGAAGCACTCGATCCGCAGCGGCGCCGAGTCCAGGTCCAGCGCCTCCGCGATCTCCTCCAGGGCGCGGGAGCGGGTGGTCAGATCGCTGGCACGCTTGGTCTTGTGCAGGACGAGGGCCTGCTGCGCGTTGCGCTCGACCGTCGCCATCAGGTCCTTCTTGTCGCCGCGCTGCGGGATGCGCAGCGAGACGTTCGCCCCGCGCCGGCCGCTCAGCCACTGGGTGACCGCGTCGAAATCCTCGGGGAGGGCCGGGACGAGGACCTCCTTGGGGACGGAGTCGCCGCTCTCCTCCCCGTAGAGCTGCTGCAGTGCGTGCTCGACCAGCCCCGCGGTGTCGACCGCCTCGACCTTGTCGGTGACCCAGCCGCGCTGGCCGCGCACGCGCCCGCCGCGGACGTGGAAGATCTGGACGGCGGCCTCCAGCTCGTCCTCGGCGACCGCGATCAGGTCGGCGTCGGTGGCGTCGGCCAGCACGACGGCGTTCTTCTCCATGGCCCGCTTCAGGGCCTCTATGTCGTCGCGGAGCCGGGCCGCCCGTTCGTACTCCATCTCCTCGGCCGCCGCCATCATGTCCTTCTCGAGGCGGCGGATGTACGTGCCGGTGCGGCCGGCCATGAAGTCGCAGAACTGCTCGGCCAGTTCGCGGTGCTCCTCCGGGGTGACCCGTTCCACACAGGGCGCCGAGCACTTGCCGATGTACCCGAGCAGGCAGGGGCGGCCGGTCCGGGTGGCGTTCTTGAAGACCCCGGCGGAGCAGGTCCGCACGGGAAACACCCGGAGCATCAGGTCGACGGTCTCGCGGATCGCCCACGCATGCCCGTACGGACCGAAGTAGCGAACGCCCTTCCGCTTGGCCCCGCGCATGACCTGGACGCGCGGGAACTTCTCGTTCATCGTCACCGCGAGATAGGGATAGCTCTTGTCGTCGCGGTACTTGACGTTGAAGCGGGGGTCGAACTCCTTGATCCAGGAGTACTCCAGCTGCAGCGCCTCCACCTCGGTGGAGACGACCGTCCACTCCACGGAGGCGGCGGTCGTGACCATCGTGCGCGTGCGCGGGTGCAGACCCGCCAGGTCCTGGAAGTAGTTGGCGAGACGCTGCCGCAGACTCTTCGCCTTGCCGACGTAGATCACCCGGCGGTGCTCGTCACGGAACTTGTAGACCCCTGGCGTGTCGGGGATCTGCCCCGGCTGGGGACGGTAGCTGGAGGGGTCTGCCATGCCGCCCACCCTACTGGCGGCCAACGACAACCGGGGCCCGCCGTGGGAGGCCGTGACCCGCCGGGGAAGGCGGTGCGGGAGCAGGCGGAGCGCGCTTCGCGCCGGTGATCGTGTACGGCTGGTTACGCGTCCGGGCCCGCGACGAGCCTTCCGTCCCGCACGGCGACCGGGACCTCCGGCAGCGGTACGGTCGCCGGGCCCCGGAGGGCCTCGCCGGTGGTGACGTCGAAGCGGCTGCCGTGGCAGGGGCAGTTGCCCTCGGTGCCCTCGACCTTGTCCAGGAGGCAGCCGGCGTGGGTGCACTGGGCGCTGAACGCCTTGTACTCGCCCTTGGCCGGACAGTGCACGACGAGCCGCTGCTCGCGGTAGAGCTTGGCGCCGCCGACCGGGACCGCGTCCGCGGCCCCGAGGTCGACGGGTGCGGTCGGGGTCGGGACCTGGGCGTGGCCGAGCTTGGACTCGGTGGAACAGGCGGCAACCCCCAGCCCGGCGGCCCCGGCGAGGGCAGCGCCTTTCAGCACGGTACGGCGGGCTGCGGGCTGGCCAAACATGAAGTCTCCACTGGTCGGGGCGGGTGCGTCGGCGACGGCGACAGACCCGACGATACCGGCGCAGATCACGGCACCTGCGGCCGGGTCGGGGTGCCCGGGGCGGGGCCCGGAAGGTCGGGCCGTGCAGGGTCGGTCCCGGCTCGGTCCCGGCGGGCCGGGAGCCCTCGGCGCATTGTCGTCCGACCGGAACCATGGGTTACGTTTTCAGCCGTGATCGTCGTCGCCGGTGAGTCCCTGATCGACCTGGTCCCGCAGCGGGCAGCCGTCGACGGTGGGCCGTTGCCCCCGTTGCTGCCACGGCTCGGCGGTGGCCCGTACAACACGGCCGTGGCCCTCGCGCGGCTGGGCACGCCCGTCACCTTCTGCTCCCGCATCTCCACGGACGGCTTCGGGGAAGCCCTGCTGGGCGGGCTGCGTGCGGCGGGCGCCGGGACGTCGCTGGTGCAGCGCGGGCCGGAGCCGACGACACTCGCGGTCGCGGCGATCGGGGCGGGCGGCTCCGCGGGGTACGGCTTCTACGCCGCCGGGAGCGCGGACCGGCTCTTCGAGTTGCCACCCGGACTCCCGGCAGGGGTGCGGGCGTTGGCGCTGGGGACGTGCTCACTGGTGCTGGAGCCGGGCGCGAGTGCGTACGAGGCGCTCCTGCGGCGCGAGGCGGCGCGCGGGGTCTTCACCCTGCTCGATCCGAACATCCGCCCGGGGCTGATCGCCGATCCGGACGCGTACCGGGCCCGCTTCGACGGCTGGCTCCCCTCGGTGTCGCTGCTGAAGCTCTCCGAGGACGACGCGAAGTGGCTGGGGGGCTCCCCGGAAGAGTGGCTGGCGAAGGGCCCCGCCGCGGTGGTGCTCACCCGCGGTGAGCGAGGGCTCACGGTGTTCACCCGGGACGGCGTGGAAGCCTCCGTCCCCGCGGCGGCGGTGACCGTCGCCGACACGATAGGGGCGGGCGACACGGTGAACGCGGCTCTGCTGCATGTCCTGGGGCGGCGCGACGCTCTCTCCCCCGGGGCCGTGCGTGCCCTCGACGCCGCCGCCTGGTCCACGGTCCTCACCTTCGCGGCCCGCGCCGCGGCGGTGACGTGCTCCCGCACGGGAGCGGAGCCCCCCTATGCGTCGGAGCTGGGGTGATCCTCGGGCGAGCCCAGGAACGCCCGAGCCGGCCCGCTTCCTGACGGGCCCCAGAAGCCACGGGGCCCGCGGGCTCGCCCCCGGACCCCGCCGGCCCGTCACCGGACCTGCCACCCCGGGGTGAGGGACAGGTCCGGCGACGGGCCGGAGGTCAGGCCTTGCGCGCTCGGGCGCGCGAGGTGGCCGGCTTCTTCACCGGGGTCGCGTTCGCCGTCACCGTCTTCTTGCTCACCGCGGTGGAGTTGGCCGAGACCGTCTTCCTGACCGCGGCCTTCTTCGCCGCCGTCTTGCGGGACTGCGGCGGCACCGCGTCACTGATGCGCTCCGCGCTGAGGATGTCGCGCAGGAACTTGCCGGTGTGGCTCGCGGGGACACCCGCGACCTCCTCCGGAGTCCCCTCGGCGATGACGAGGCCACCGCCGCTGCCACCCTCGGGGCCCATGTCGACGACCCAGTCCGCGGTCTTGATGACGTCCAGGTTGTGCTCGATGACGATCACCGTGTTGCCCTTGTCGACCAGGTTGGACAGCACCTTGATCAGCTTCGAGATGTCCTCGAAGTGCAGACCGGTGGTCGGCTCGTCGAGCACGTAGACCGTGCGACCCGTGGACCGCTTCTGGAGCTCGCTCGCCAGCTTGACGCGCTGCGCCTCACCACCCGACAGCGTCGGTGCGGACTGCCCGAGCCTGACGTACCCGAGACCCACCTCGTTCAGCGTCTTGAGATGGCGGGCGATCGTCGGGACGGCCTCGAAGAAGTGCAGGGCCTCCTCGATCGGCATGTCCAGGACCTCGGCGATCGACTTGCCCTTGTAGTGGACCTCCAGGGTCTCCCGGTTGTAGCGCGCGCCGTGGCAGACCTCGCACGGGACGTACACATCCGGCAGGAAGTTCATCTCGATCTTGATGGTGCCGTCACCCGAGCAGTTCTCGCACCGCCCGCCCTTGACGTTGAAGGAGAAGCGGCCGGGCAGATAGCCGCGCACCTTCGCCTCCATCGTCTCGGCGAAGAGCTTGCGGACGTGGTCGAAGACGCCGGTGTACGTCGCCGGGTTGGAGCGGGGCGTACGGCCGATCGGCGACTGGTCGACGTGCACGACCTTGTCGACGAGATCGTCGCCGTCCACGCGCGTGTGCCGCCCGGGCACCGACTTGGCCCCGTTCAGCTCGCGCGCCAGGTGGGTGTACAGGATGTCGTTGACCAGGGTCGACTTTCCGGAGCCGGAGACTCCGGTGACAGCCGTGAAGACACCGAGCGGGAACGACACATCGATGTCGCGGAGGTTGTTCTCCCGGGCGCCGTGCACCGTCAGCCGGCGGGTCGGGTCCATGGGGCGCCGGACGTCCGGCGTCGGGATGGACTTCTTCCCCGACAGATACAGCCCGGTCAACGACTCCTTGTTGCCCAGGAGCGCCTTCAGTGGTCCGGAGTGGACGACCTTGCCGCCGTGCTCACCGGCGCCCGGGCCGATGTCGACGACCCAGTCGGCGGTCTTGATGGTGTCCTCGTCGTGCTCGACGACGATCAGCGTGTTGCCCATGTCCCGCAGCCGGACGAGGGTCTCGATGAGCCGGTGGTTGTCGCGCTGGTGGAGTCCGATGGACGGCTCGTCCAGCACGTACAGCACGCCCACCAGTCCCGAGCCGATCTGCGTGGCGAGCCGGATGCGCTGCGCCTCGCCGCCGGAGAGCGTGCCCGCCGCGCGGTTCAGCGAGAGGTAGTCGAGGCCGACGTCGACCAGAAAGCGCAGCCGCTCGTTGACCTCCTTCAGCACCCGCTCGGCGATCTTCTTGTCCCGGGCGTTGAGCCTGAGCTCGCCGAGGAACTCGGCGCACTCGCTGATCGACATCGCGGAGACCTCGGCGATGGACTTCTCCATGACCGTGACCGCGAGGACGATCGGCTTGAGCCGCGTGCCCTGGCAGGTGGGGCAGGGCACCTCGCGCATGTAGCCCTCGAAGCGCTCACGGCTGGCGTCGCTCTCGGCCTCGCTGTGCCGCCGCCGGACGAACTCGACCGCGCCCTCGAAGGCCGGGGTGGTGTACGCCCGCTCCCGTCCGTACCGGTTCCGGTAGCGGACCTCCACCTGGGTCTTGTGCCCGTACAGCAGGGCCTTCTTGGCACGCTGGGGCAGGCCGGCCCACGGCATGTCCGTGCTGAAGCCGAGCGCCTGGGCGAGCCCGCCGATCAGCCGTCCGAAGTACTCCCTGGTGTGGCCGTGGGACCACGGGTGGATCGCGCCCTCGTCGAGCGACCGCTCCTCGTCGGGGACGAGCAGGTCGGGGTCGACCTCCATGCGCGTACCGATGCCGGTGCAGTCCGGGCAGGCGCCGAAGGGCGAGTTGAAGGAGAAGGAGCGGGGCTCCAGCTCCTCGAACGACAGGTCGTCGTACGGGCAGTACAGATGCTCCGAGTACATCCGCTCGCGCTCGGGGTCGTCCTCGGGGAGGTCGACGAAGTCGAGCACGACCATGCCGCCCGACAGACCGAGCGCGGTCTCGACCGAGTCGGTGAGCCGGCGCTTGGCGCTCTCCTTGACGGTGAGGCGGTCGACGACCACCTCGATGGTGTGCTTCTCCTGCTTCTTCAGCTTCGGCGGCTCGGTGAGCTGGATGGTCCCGCCGTCGACCCTGGCCCGCGCATAGCCCTTGGTCTGGAGGTCGGCGAAGAGGTCGACGAACTCCCCCTTGCGCTCGCGCACGAGCGGCGAGAGCACCTGGAAGCGGCTGCCCTCGGGCAGCTCCAGCACCTTGTCCACGATGGCCTGCGGCGACTGGCGCGAGATGGGACGGCCGCACTCGGGGCAGTGCGGCTTGCCGATCCGGGCGAAGAGCAGCCGGAGGTAGTCGTAGACCTCGGTGATCGTGCCGACGGTGGAGCGCGGGTTGCGCGAGGTGGACTTCTGGTCGATCGAGACGGCCGGGGAGAGGCCCTCGATGAAGTCGACGTCCGGCTTGTCCATCTGCCCGAGGAACTGACGGGCGTACGAGGACAGCGACTCGACGTACCGACGCTGTCCCTCGGCGAAGATCGTGTCGAACGCGAGCGACGACTTGCCCGACCCCGAGAGCCCGGTGAAGACGATGAGTGAGTCACGCGGGAGGTCGAGCGAGACGTTCTTGAGGTTGTGCTCGCGAGCGCCACGGACGATGAGACGGTCGGCCACGCCGGGTCCGCACCTTTCTTGAGTCTTGCGAGAGGTCGTGAAGAAGCGGGGGCACCGCCCCCGGTCCCGGACTGCTCCAGGCTAGGGGCGCCGCCAGATCGATGACGGCCGGACGGACGAATGCCTGACTACCAAGGATGCCTCTACCGAGCCTATAGCACGCGCATTCGATTTTCGGGCGGGCTCCGCCACCTTCACCCGAACGTGTGGCGGGGCTATCGTCTTCCCCATGATCGATCCTGTGCGCGACCTGACCGCCGTGCGTGAGGCGACCGACCGGTTGCTGCGCTCAGCCGCCGGACTGGACAACGCGGCGGTCGCCGCGCCGTCACGGCTCACCGGCTGGAGCCGCGGCCATGTCCTCGCCCATCTCGCCCGTAACGCGGACGCGCTCGTCAACGTTCTCGAAGGCCGTCCCATGTACGTCAGCGGCGAGGCCCGCGACGCCGACATCGAACGGGACGCGCCGAGACCGCTCTCCGTCCAGCTCGACGACGTACGCGAGAGTGCCGAGCGCTTCCGGACCGCAGGCGCCGCGGACGCCGACTGGTCCCGCACCGTCGAGCTGCGCAACGGGGTGAAGGACGCGGCGGCCCGCATCCCCTTCCGGCGCCTCGTCGAGGTCGAGCTGCACCACGTCGACCTCGGCGTCGGCTACGGGCTGGAGGACCTCCCGGCGGATTTCGTGGAGCGCGAGATCGACTTCCTCACCGAGCGGTTCGCCGGCCACAGGGACGTACCGCCCACCTCGGTAGTCGCCGACGACGGCCGGGTGTGGAGCACGGGCGGCAGCGCCGACGGCGGGCCGGTCACCGTCGAGGGCCCGGCGCCCGACCTGCTCGGCTGGCTGGCCGGCCGCCGCGACGGCTCGGCCCTGGAAGTCACGGACGGATTGCTTCCCCTGCTGCCGCCGCTGTAGTCGGCTGAGTACGCTGACCCCATGACATACAGCGGAGCGGTCAAGGTCGGCGGTCCGGCGGATGTGCACGAGCTCACGGACCTGATGATCTCCAAGGTCGCGGTCGGACCGATGGACAACAACGCCTATCTGCTGCGCTGCCGGACGACCGGCGAGCAGCTGCTGATCGACGCGGCCAACGAGCCCGAGACCCTGCTCACGTTGATCGGTGACGACGGCATCACGTCCGTCGTCACCACGCACCGGCACGGGGACCACTGGCAGGCGCTGGCCGAGGTGGTGGACGCCACCGGGGCCCGTACGTACGCGGGCCGTCACGACGCCGAGGGCATCCCGGTGCCCACCGACGTGCTGGTCGACGACGGCGACACGATCCGGGTCGGCCGGGTGGAGCTCACCGCCCGCCACCTCGTCGGACACACCCCGGGCTCCATCGCCCTGGTCTACGACGACCCGCACGGCCACCCTCACGTCTTCACCGGTGACTGCCTCTTCCCCGGCGGCGTCGGCAACACGCACAAGGACCCCAAGGCGTTCGCGAGCCTGATCCACGACGTGGAGACGAAGCTCTTCGACGAGCTCGCCGACGAGACCTGGGTCTACCCGGGGCACGGCAACGACACGACCCTGGGCGCCGAGCGGCCCCACCTTCCGGAGTGGCGCACTCGCGGCTGGTGAGTCCCCGCCGGGCGCTGATGCGGATCCATGTCGCGCTCCCGTACGCCCCCGTAACCAGGGGCGATCACGGGTAGTTGGCGCGACATGCGCAAAGGTCACGCTCCGTCGCCGACTGATCGCTCGGCCTCTGGTTCCTCCGCCGGCTCCTCCTCGGCCTCCGAGCCAGACGCTTCTGATCCCGGCACTTCCCGTCCCGACACATCCGCTCCCACTGTTTCCATGACGCGGCTCGCCGCGGCCTCCCTGGTCGGGACGGCCGTGGAGTTCTACGACTTCTTCGTGTACGGCACGGCTGCGGCGCTCGTGCTCGGGCCGCTGTTCTTTCCGACGTTCTCGCCGCTCGCGGGGACGCTGGCCGCCTTCGGCACCTTCGCGGTCGGCTTTGTCGCGCGTCCGCTCGGTTCCGTGCTCTTCGGCCACGTCGGCGACCGGTACGGGCGACGGCCGGTCATGTTCGCCTCGCTGCTGCTGACCGGGCTGGCCACGGTCCTGGTCGGCTGTGTGCCGTCGTACGCGACCCTCGGCGCCACCGCTCCCGTACTGCTGCTGGTGCTGCGCTTTCTGCAGGGGCTCGGGCTCGGCGGCGAGTGGGGCGGCGCCGTACTGCTCACCGCCGAGCACGCGCCGGCCGAACGGCGCGGACTGTGGGCGAGCTTCCCGCAGATCGGGCCGGCGGTCGGATTCCTGCTGGCCAACGGGGTGATGCTGGCACTGTCCGCGGGGCTCGGCGACGACCGGTTCAGGGAGTGGGGCTGGCGCGTGCCGTTCTGGGCGGCGGGGCTGCTGGCGGCGGGCGGACTGCTGCTGCGCAGTTCGCTGGCGGAGACCCCGCAGTTCCGGCGGATCACCGAGCCCGCCCGGCTGCCGCTGGCCGAGGTGCTGCGCGGGCACTGGCGGCTGGTGCTGCTGACCGCCGGGGCGCTGGCCGTGGGATACGCCGTCTTCTACGCCGTGTCCACCTGGTCCCTGGCGTACGGCACCGAGCGGCTCGGCGTCAGCCGGACGGCGATGCTCACGTGCATCATGGCGGCCGTGGCGATCAAGGGCGCCGCCACGCCGTTCGCGGCCATGCTCGGCGACCGCTTCGGTCGGCGGCCGCTGTGCCTCATCGGGTGCACCGCGACCGCGCTGTGGATGTTCCCGATGGTGGCGCTGCTGCAGACCGCCGAGCCGCTGCTGATGTTCGCCGGGTTCCTGGGCGCCCTGCTGGCGTTCATCACCATGTTCGCGGTCGTCGCGGCGTATCTGCCGGAGCTGTACGAACCGAGGGTGCGGTGCACCGGCGCGGCCGTCGGCTACAACCTGGCGGGGGTCCTGGGCGGCGCGCTGACACCGATCGTGGCCACGGCGGTGGCGGGCGGGAGCGGTCCGCCGTGGGGCGTCGCCGCCTATCTGACCGTGATCGCCCTGATCAGTCTGGGGTGCTTCGCACTGCTGCCGGAGACCCTGCCGGCGCGGATGGCCGCGGCGGAGCCGGCGGAGGAGGGAGCGGCCGTCTGAGCGCGCCGTCCGGTCCGGTGCGGCCGCGGCGGACCGGACGCGGACGCGCCTCCACGTGAACGCCGGCCGGGTTGCTGGGCAACCCGGCCGGCGCTCTGCCGCGTACGGCACGTCCCGACGTCGCGCGCGGAGATGCGTCCGGCGCGCCGGCTCAAGCCCCTCAGACGTCGATGCTGTCCTTCTGGGCCGTGCCGCCCCCCTCGGCCGCAGCCTGCTCGGCGGCCTCGGCCGCCTCACGCTGCTCCTGCTTCCTGGAGGCGATGAGGCTGGTGATCGTGGTGATGATCAGCACACCGCAGATGACCGCCAGCGAGAACGGGATGGAGATCTCGGGGACATGGACCCCCGACTCGTGCAGCGCGTGCAGCACCAGCTTGACGCCGATGAAGCCGAGGATCACCGACAGGCCGTAGCTCAGGTGGACCAGCTTCTTCAGGAGTCCGCCGATCAGGAAGTACAGCTGGCGCAGGCCCATCAGGGCAAAGGCGTTGGCCGTGAAGACGATGTACGGGTCCTGGGTCAGGCCGAAGATCGCCGGGATGGAGTCCAGCGCGAACAGCACATCCGTGGTGCCGATGGCGAGCATGACGACCATCAGCGGGGTCAGCACGCGCTTGCCGTTGACGCGGATGAAGAGCTTCGTGCCGTGGTACCGGTCGGCGACACCGAACTTCTTCTCGATGGACTTGAGGAGGCGGTTCTCCTCGAACTCGTCCTCCTCCTCGTCGGAGCGCGCCTCCTGGATGAGCTTCCAGGCGGTGTAGATCAGGAACGCGCCGAAGATGTAGAAGACCCACGAGAAGCTGGCGATGATCGCGGCGCCGGCCGCGATGAAGATCGCCCGCAGAACCAGGGCGATCAGGACACCCACGAGCAGCACCCGCTGCTGGAGGTGGGACGGCACCGCGAACTTCGCCATGATCAGGACGAAGACGAAGAGGTTGTCGACACTGAGTGACTTCTCGGTGATGAAGCCCGCGAAGAACTCTCCCGACGCCTGGCTCTCGCCGGCCAGCAGGAGGCCGAGACCGAAGAGGGCGGCGAGGACGATCCAGACGAGCGTCCAGATTCCTGCTTCCTTGGTCGACACATCGTGCGGCTTGCGCCCGATGAAGAAGTCGACCGCGATCAGGGCAATCAGACCGAGAATGGTCAGCACCCACATGGTCAATGAAACGTCCACTGCGCCTCCGGCGTCGTACGGCTACTTGATCAGCGTCGTCGCTGCCGGAGGTCTCTTCCACCCGGGCGGCATGCTGCCGCAGTCACGGGCCGGCGCCCCGGGACGGGTCATTGTCCTGTCCGTCCGTACTGACGGGCACGCCGCACGTGGGAATACTCCCCTCCGCGCAAAGGAGATTACAGGAAAGACCAAAGAAAGGTAAAGAGGAGGGTAATGTAAACGTCAAATAAGCAGGTCAGCGGCTCTGTGACAGACCGGTCGGCCCGGAGGGCGTCTTCCTTGCTCAGCGGCGCCAGGTCCGGCGCGCCTCGGCGACCTGGGCCAGCACCTGCTGGAGGACCTGGCTGCCCGGCGGGATGCGCGGCGGCTCGTACGTCCAGATGTGCTGCACCCAGGGATCGGCCAGGTGGTCGTCCGGGACCGGGGTGATCCGCAGCAGGGAGCGCCAGAGCGGGTCGAGCACCGGGCCGTACGCGCCGGCATCCTCGCGGTCGGCGACCATCAGCAGATGGACACCGACCGCCGGGCCCTCGTCGGCGAGATAGCGCAGCTGAGTGACGGCCCGGTCGTCGAAGCCGTGCGGGAAGTCGTTGACGATCAGCAGTTGCTCTGCGGTGTCGAGGTCGGGCGGCAGGGCGTCGGCGGCGCCGCCGCGCACCGCCATCTGCACGAGGTCGACGCGCTGGGTGAGCTTCGCGAGCACGGACGAGACGCCGTGCGCACCCGCGGCGGGCGGCTGGTCCAGCACCCCGGACTGCACGAGCGGGGCGAGAGCGGCCGCCGCGGAGCCGGCGGGGTCGATGACATGGACCGTGAAGTCGCCGGCCGGGTAGACCGCGATCAGCCGGGCGGCGTGCGCGACCGCGGTGTCCATGGCGAGCCGGCGTATCCGCCCCTCGTCCATCAGCGACGCCGCCTCGGACGTGGCACGGCCGCTGTCGACCCAGAGACCGCGCTCCAGCGGCAGCCGGATGAGCATGGGGATGCGCAGCTCAGGGCGCTCGGGAAGGTGCAGATCACCGAGGCGCAGGGCCATCGGGACCTCCATCGGGACACGGTAGGCGTGCCAGACGGGGTTGTCCCACCGGGCGAAGGCGGCCGGCAGGGCCGGCTCGACGACGTCGGACTCGGCGGCGAGCTGGGCGAGATCGCGGTCGAGGACCTCACGGGCCTGCTCGGTCAGCTGATCGTGCCTGGCTCGGGCCGCCGCGCGGGCGGCGTCCCCGGAGCCGGCGATGCGGCTGCGCGGGTCGGACAGGGCGCGGTCGAGCTCCTGGTCGAGGCGGGACTCGGCGAAGTCGACGGCGCTGCGGTACGCCGCCGCGGTGCGGGCCAGGTCCTCGAACATGCCCCACACCTGGTTGTAGAGCCGCTCCTCCATCGACCAGCCGGTGGCGTCCCCGGCGACCGGGACGGGCGGCCGGCCGGGCTCGGCGGGCGGTGCGGCCGGTGGCGGCGGGGGCGCGACCGACTGCCTGCCGGGGTGCGTGTAGTTGACGGGCCCGTCGTGGGTCTGCGCCGGAGGCTGGGGCGCCGTACGGTCCGGCGGCTGGGTGGTGGGTCCCGGACCTGGGCCCGGGTCGCCGCCCGTGCCGCCTGCGGCCGTCGCCGCGCTCCGGCGCACCTCCGTCGTACGGGGCGGGGGCGCCCCGACCGTACGGGCGAGACCGGGCGCGACGGCCTCCTGGACGGCGGCGGCCAGCTCACCGGCGCGGTCGAGGCCCTGGTCGGCCAGAAGCTCGGCGAGGCCGCCCGCGTATCCCTGGCCGACGGCGCGGACCTTCCACGCGCCCCGGCGGCGGTAGAGCTCCAGGGCGACGACGGCTGACTCCGCCTCCAGGCCCGTGATCGTGTAGCTGGCGATCTCGGCGCCGTCGCGGTCGGCGACGGCGACGAACGGTGCGGCGACGGAACCGAAGCGGACCGGAAACGCGGGCCCGAGGGGCAGCGCGAGCAGCACGGTCACCCGGTGCACGGCCGCGGGAACGGCGTCGAGTTCGACGGCGATCCGGTGATCGGCGGTGGCCTGGCGGGAGACCTCCACCCCGGGGAGGCCCGGCCGACCGGGGTGGGCGACCCATTCGGCGCCCGGCACCCTGCCGTCCTCGTCGCCGAGCGTGGCTCCGGCCACGACCGGTTTGCCGGCCGACACCCGGATCTCGAGACGGGTGTGGGGCAAAGGATGGTTCTGCCCCCTGACCAGCTCGGCCGTCATCGCCTGTGTCCCCTCGGTGCGTCGGTGGTGAGCGGTGCAGCTCCCGGCGGCCTGCTGCCTCCGGGAGCTGCGTGGTCACGCCGTGCGGAAGCCGTGCCTACAGGTGCGGCAGGATCGACGGCATCAGGTCCTGGAACGTGCGGCCGTTGGCCGGGTTGCCGAGGGCCGTCATCTGCCAGCCGGAGCCGACGCGGTGCACCTTCGCCATGATCTGCGCGGTGTACTGCCCGCCGCCGTCCAGGGTGTAGCGCGCGAGCTCCTGACCGTTGGTCTCGTCGACGATGCGGCAGAACGCGTTCTGCACTTCCTGGAACGTCTGGCCGGTGAACGAGTTCACCGTGAAGACGATCTGGTCGATGTGCACCGGAACACGCTGCAGGTCGACGAGGATCGCCTCGTCGTCGCCGCCCTGGCCGGCGCCGCCGACCAGATTGTCACCGGTGTGCCGGACCGAGCCGTCGTCGCTGACGAGGTGGCGGAAGAACACCACGTCGACCGGCTGCTTGTCGGCGAAGAGCACCGCCGACGCGTCCAGGTCGATCTCCCGTGTGCGCGAGCCGAACAGACCGCGCCGGGGCGCCGCCTGCCAGCCGAGCCCCATCCGCACCGCGGTGAGGGTGCCGCCGCCCTTCTTCTCCAGGTTGATGGCCTGACCCTTGGTCAGGTTGATGCCCGGCCCCCCGGGCGCACCGCCCTTGGATACGTCCACCACGCGCAGTCCCCTCTCCATGGTTCCCCCGCAACCGTCCGTGTGTGCGGTTGTCCCGTACCCTACGCAGTCGCTCCGACAGCGCAGCAGACCAGGGCAGCTTTTGTGTCGGTCTTGAAACACAGCTGCCGGTGCGTCAGGCCAGGCCGGCACCCTCTTCGGCCCCAGCCGCCTCTCAGGCCAGGCCCGCCTCCTTCATCTGCCGCAGCTCCTTCTTGAGCTCGCCGACTTCGTCCCGCAGCCGCGCGGCGACCTCGAACTGGAGCTCGGCCGCCGCCGCCCGCATCCGGTCCGTCATCTCCTCGATGATCCCGGCCAGTTCGGCGGCGGGGCGGTCGCTCGTGATCTCGCCCTTCCTGGCCGCGGCCTTGCCACCCTTGGCCCCCGGGACGGCGTGCGCCGCCAACGACGGCACCGGGGCCTTGGCCCCCTTGCCGTCCTTCCCCTGGCGGTAGCCGGTGCCGAGCAGTTGCTCGGTGTCGACCTCCTCGCGGGCGATGGTGGCCACGATGTCGTTGATCTTCTTGCGGAGCGGCTGCGGATCGATGCCGTTCGCCTTGTTGTACGCGACCTGCTTCTCGCGGCGGCGGTTGGTCTCGTCGATCGCCTTCTCCATCGCCGGAGTGATCTTGTCGGCGTACATATGGACCTGGCCGGAGACATTGCGCGCCGCGCGGCCGATGGTCTGGATCAGGGAGGTACCGGAGCGCAGGAAGCCCTCCTTGTCGGCGTCGAGGATCGCCACCAGGGACACCTCGGGGAGGTCGAGGCCCTCGCGGAGCAGGTTGATACCGACCAGCACGTCGTACTCACCGGCGCGCAGCTCGCGCAACAGCTCGACCCGGCGGAGGGTGTCGACGTCGCTGTGGAGGTAGCGGACCTGGATGCCCATCTCCAGGAAGTAGTCGGTGAGGTCCTCGGCCATCTTCTTGGTGAGCGTGGTGACCAGAACGCGCTCGTCCTTCTCGGTGCGCTTGCGGATCTCGTGCACCAGGTCGTCGATCTGACCCTCGGTGGGCTTGACGACGACCTCGGGGTCGACGAGGCCCGTGGGGCGGATGATCTGCTCCACGAAGCCGTCGGAGCGGGACAGCTCGTAGGTGCCCGGGGTGGCGGAGAGATAGACGGCCTGACCGATCCGCTCCTGGAACTCCTCCCACTTCAGTGGCCTGTTGTCGAGCGCCGAGGGCAGCCGGAACCCGTGCTCGACCAGGGTGCGCTTGCGGGACGCGTCGCCCTCGTACATCGCGCCGATCTGCGGGACCGTGACGTGCGACTCGTCGATGACGAGGAGGAAGTCCTCCGGGAAGTAGTCGAGGAGGGTGTTGGGCGCGGTGCCGGGGGCGCGGTCGTCGAAGTGCATCGAGTAGTTCTCGACGCCCGAGCAGGAGCCGATCTGGCGGAGCATCTCGATGTCGTACGAGGTGCGCATGCGCAGCCGCTGCGACTCCAGCAGCTTGCCCTGCTTCTCCAGCTCGGGGAGGCGCTCCTCGAGCTCGCGCTCGATTCCGTTGATCGCCTTCTCCATGCGTTCCGGGCCGGCCACGTAGTGGGTGGCAGGGAACACGTAGAGCTCACGGTCGTCGCTGATCACCTCGCCGGTGAGCGGGTGGAGTGTGGAGAGCGCCTCGATCTCGTCGCCGAACATCTCGATGCGGACGGCGAGCTCCTCGTAGACCGGGAAGATCTCGATGGTGTCGCCGCGGACCCGGAAGGTGCCCCGGGTGAACGCCAGGTCGTTGCGCGCGTACTGGATGTCGACGAAGCGGCGCAGCAGCTGGTCGCGGTCGATCTCCTCGCCGACCTTCAGCGACACCATGCGGTCCACGTACTCCTGAGGCGTGCCCAGACCGTAGATGCACGAGACGGAGGCGACGACGACCACATCCCGGCGGGTCAGCAGCGAGTTCGTCGCCGAGTGGCGCAGGCGCTCGACCTCCTCGTTGATCGAGGAGTCCTTCTCGATGTACGTGTCCGACTGCGGGACGTACGCCTCGGGCTGGTAGTAGTCGTAGTAGGAGACGAAGTACTCCACCGCGTTGTTCGGCAGGAGCTCGCGGAACTCGTTGGCCAGCTGGGCGGCCAGTGTCTTGTTCGGCGCCATGACGAGGGTGGGGCGCTGGAGCCTCTCGATCATCCAGGCCGTGGTCGCCGACTTGCCGGTGCCGGTCGCACCGAGCAGGACGACATCCTTCTCACCTGCGCGGATGCGCTTCTCGAGCTCGGCGATGGCCGTCGGCTGGTCACCGCTCGGCTGGTAGTGGCTGACGACCTCGAAGGGCGCCATCGTGCGTTCGATCTGGGAAACGGGCCGCATGCAACCACCGTACGACCCACCAGTGACAGCCGGGCCCGATCCCGGCTCCCGCCCCGGATCGGCGGGGGCGGGCGCGGGCGGGAGCAGGCGGTCAGCGGTTGCGGGAGCGGTGGGAGGCGCGGCGGCCCGAGCGGGAGGGTGCCGCCCAGTTCGCGGGCTCGCCGTACGCGGGCTGCTGCCGCTGCGCCGCCACGCCCGCCCGCGCCCGGCGCCCGGTCGCCTTCCGGCCCGACTCCGGCTGCTGCCGGTCGGGCTCACCCATGACGAGCAGCGGGTCGAACATGACGATCACACCCGCCAGGACCAGGAAGACGGCGGGCCCGACCAGCATCGGGGCGATGAGCGTGGCGGGCGAGTCGCCGACGGCGCCGGGCGGGACGGTGCCGTGCAGGTGGACGTCGACGGCGGCCATGCCGGTGTAGTGCATGCCGCTCACGGCGAGACCCATCACCAGACTGGCGCCGAGACTCGGCAGGAAACCGTGGATGGACACCGCCGCCCACAGGGCGGACGTGGCCGCGACGACGGCGATCACCACGGAGAGGGCGACGGTGAGGGTGTCGTACTCGAGCCGGCCCTGGAGCTGCATGCCGGCCATGCCCAGGTAGTGCATGGACGCGATGCCGAGACCGGTGATGGTGCCGCCTGTGACCAGAGCCATCGCGGTCGCCCCGCGGTAGCCCACGATGAAGATCCCGATGCCGGTCATGACGACGGCGACGCCGAGGCTGGCGAAGGTCGTGGGCCGGTCGTAGCTGATCGGGGCCTCCGCCACGGTGAAGCCCATCATCGCGATGAAGTGCATGGTCCAGATCCCGGAGCCGATGGAGGTGGCGCCGAGCGCCAGCCAGCCGGGCTTGAGGGACCTGCCGTTGCGCACGGATCTGGTGGTGCAGCGCAGCCCCAGGGCGCCGCCGAGGCAGGCCATGAGGTAGGCGATCACAGGTGTGACGACGCCGTAGCTGAAACCGTCGACTGTGCCCTGCATGCCTCGGTCTCCTTCGCCGCTTGTGCCGCCCGTGCCCCGTGCGCTCATCGTCGGGGAGGCCCGGTGGGGGCGAGAGTATGCGAGCGGGGCGACGAGCAAACATCGGGGCCCGTATTCGCAGGTCGGGGCCGGTTGTCAGTGGGCACTCGTACGGTGGTCCGCATGAACAGCTTCGAGTGGACCGTCGTGGGCTCGGACATCGGGCCGCTGCTGCTCGCCGCCACCGGGGAGGGGCTGGTGAGCGTGGTCTTCCATGCCGACGCGGCGGTGCGCGACGGAGCGCTCGGGCAGCTGGCCGCGCGGCTGGGCGCGGAGCCGGTCGAGGTCGCGTCGAGGGACAGGGCCCGCGGCAGGTCGGGGAACGGGCCGGGGGACGGTCAGGGGGATGCGCCAGGAGACGGGTCCGGGGGCGCTGCGGCCCCGGTGCTGCTCGCCGAGCCGATACGCCAGCTCGAGGAGTACTTCACGGGGAGGCGCCGGGACTTCGCGCTCCCGCTGGACTGGTCGCTGACGTCCGGCTTCAACCGGCAGGTGCTGCGCGAGCTGGCGTCCGGGGTGCCGTACGGCCGGGTCGTCGGGTACGGCGACCTGGCCGACCGGGTGGGCCAGCCCGGCGCCGCACAGGCGGTGGGGGCTGCCATGGGGTCGAATCCGCTGCCGGTGGTGGTGCCGTGCCACCGCGTGGTGGAGAGCGACGGCGGCCTCGGAGGCTTCGGGGGCGGGCGGGAGACGAAGCGGAAGCTGCTGGCGCTGGAGGGGGTGCTCCCGCAGCCGCTGTTCTGAGGGGAGGCCCGGACGGACGGTTCCGCACAGACGTACGTAACTGGCACACTGCGGCGGTGCCCAGTACATCTGCCAGTGCATCCCGTGACCGGGAGAAGACCGCCCTCAGCGCGTCGCATCTGCCCGCTCTGAGGCGGCGGATCACGCCCGTGCTGATCATCAGCCAGATTCTCGGAGGGCTCGGCGTCGCGACGGGCATCGCCCTGGCCACGGTGCTCGCCCAGGAGGTGAGCGGCACCGAGGCGCTGGCCGGCCTGGCCCCCACCGCCACCGTCGCCGGAACGGCGCTGCTGTCGCTGCCGCTGGCGGCGCTCATGACGGCACGCGGGCGACGCCCGGGGCTCGTCCTGGCTTATCTCATCGGGGCTGTCGGTGCCGGTGTGGTGGTCGTGGCCGCGGTGATCGGGAGCTTTCCGCTGCTTCTGCTCGGGATGGCGGCGTTCGGGGCGGCCTCGTCGGCGAATCTGCAGGCGCGGTTCGCCGCCGCGGACCTCGCGGAGCCGGACCGCCGGGCACGGGCCATCTCCACGGTGGTGTGGGCGACCACCATCGGGGCGGTGCTCGGGCCGAACATCGCGGCGCCGGCGGGGCGGAGCGTATCCGGGCTCGGGATTCCGGCGGCGGCCGGGCCGTTCCTTTGGGCGGCCGGGGTGTTCCTGATATCGGCGCTGGTCGTCGCGGTGCTGCTGCGACCTGATCCGCTGCTGACGGCGCGGGCACTGGCGCCGGCCGAGGAGGGTCCGCGGGAAGGACGCTCCCTGCGGACGGCCGTGCGAACGGTGCGGGGGTCCGCGCCCGCCCGGCTCGCGCTCGTCACCGTCGCGGTCTCGCACACCGCGATGGTGTCGATCATGTCGATGACCCCGGTCGCGCTGAGCCACCACGGCGCGGGCATCGAGCTCATCGGCCTCGTCATCAGCGGCCATATCGCGGGCATGTACGCGTTCTCGCCTGTGATGGGCTGGCTGTCCGACCGTCTCGGGCGGCTCACGGTGATCGGCCTGGCCGTGGGACTGCTCTCGTGTGCGGCGCTGCTGGCGGGTACGGCCGGGGCGAGCCATGCCCGTACCGCGGTGGGTCTCTTCCTGCTCGGACTCGGCTGGTCCGCCGGACTGGTCTCGGGCTCCGCACTCCTCACGGACTCGGTCCCGGGCCCGGCCCGCGCCGCGGTCCAGGGCCTCTCGGACCTGACGATGAACGCGACGGCGGGCATCGGCGGCGTGGTGGCGGGCCTCATCGTGTCGAACGCGGGCTACGGCTGGCTCAACGCGGTCGGAGCCTGCCTGCTCCTCCCTCTGGCCGCGCTGGCGATGCACCGCGCACTGGCCCGGTCGCATGCGGATGCCCCGGACACCTCGGAGGCCCCTCCAACCTCGCAGGCCCCTCCCACCTCGGACACCCCGACCGCCCCGGAGGCGCCGGAGGCCCCGGCCGCCCGGGCCGCCGACCCTGGCGCTCCGGATGCCCCGGCCGTTCCGGACTCCTCCGGCGGCCTCACCGGCCCGGCGGCTCAGGACACCGGCCTCGAAGAGTGATGCGGCACGCCTTCCGCAGCGTCTCGTGGACCGTCCAGGTCGTACGGTCGCCCTCGCGCAGCACACACGCGTCGCCGGGTCCGACGCCGAAGGTGTCGCCGCCCTCGACCTCGATCGTGGCGCGGCCGCGCACGACGACGAAGAGCTCGTTGGCCTCGGTGTCGGTCACCACGCCCGGCGTGATCTGCCAGATGCCGCGGAGCTGCTTGCCGTCCTCGGACTCCCACAGCACCTTTCCGGTCACGACCGGCTCGCCGGAGACGATCCGACCGGGGTCGAGCGGCTCGACCTCCAGCTCGACGTCCGGGATGTGCACGGCGAACGAAGGCGAAGCGGGCGTGGCAGCGCTGTGATCAAAGGTCGTCATGGCGCGTCACCTCAGCGGGGGCGGTTGGGTGCCTCGCGCCACGGACCGGCTGAAAGGAGCCCGTGCGCTCCGGTCCCGCCACTCGGCCTCGCGCAAGCCCGTGTCCTCGACGGCATCCGTCGTCTGCCCGGTGAGTCGTCTGCCGCGATGAGCGCCCGGGTAGCGCGGGCCGGACCCTGGTGCTGCGTTCCCCGCCCGCAGCGGAGCGCAGCTGGGACCGTCCCCGTGGGGAGCATCCGCAGGTCTGCGGCAGCGACGCGAGTGGCGGGCCCGTACGGCGGCCTCGCCCGCCGGCCCGCACCCCCGGCCCGCGCAGCGCCCACGGTGGTGGCTGACGGAGAGTCCGCGGCGGGAGGGGCGAACGGGCACACGGCTGCACGGGCGGAACGTGCGGAAACGTTTGCGCAGGGGGTCTGTGTGCCAGGGATGGGGACATGCCCGAGACCACGCTGCTGTTGTCGGAAGAGGTACGGGAGGCGCTGGACGCGCGCAGGCCCGTCGTCGCCCTGGAGTCCACGATCATCGCGCACGGGCTGCCGCGCCCACGCAACCTGGCGGTCGCCGAGGAGCTGGAGGCGCTGGTCGGAAGCGGGGGCGCGGTCCCCGCGACGATCGCCGTGCTCGACGGAAGGGCCCACGTCGGCCTGGACAAGGGCCAGTTGGAGCGCGTCGCCACGGACCCCGGGGTGCGCAAGCTCGGCCACCGCGATCTCGCACCCGCCCTGGCGAAGGGGGCCAGCGGGGCGACGACCGTGTCGGCCACGGCGTTCCTCGCCGCCCGTGCCGGGATCAGGGTGTTCGCGACGGGCGGGCTCGGTGGGGTGCACCGGGAGTGGACCACGACCCAGGACGAGTCGGCGGATCTGCGGCTGCTCGCGCAGACCCGGATCGCCGTCGTCTGCGCCGGGGTGAAGTCGATCCTCGACGTCCCTGCGACCCTCCAGCGGCTCGAGACCCTGGGCGTCGGCGTCCTCGGCTACGGCACCGACCACTTCCCCGGCTTCTATCTGACCTCCTCGGGCGAACCCGTCGACTGGACGGTCCGCACACCGGAGGAGGTGGCGGAGGTGATACGCGCCCAGGATGCGCTCGGCGGCCCCGACACGGCGCTGATCGTCGCCCACCCCGTGCCCGAGAACGAGCAGCTCGACCCGCGGCTGCACGACCGGGTGCTGGCGGAGGCGCTGGACGAATGCCGGGAGCGGGGCATCACGGGCCAGTCGGTCACCCCCTTCCTCCTCGACCATCTGATGCGGCGCACGGAGGGCGCGTCCCTGGAGGCGAATCTGGCGGCCGTACGCGGCAATGTGCGGCTGGCGGCGCGGATCGCGGCGGCGCTGTGACGTGTCCTGCCGCCGCGTCCGGTGCGCTGCTGGTCATCGGGGACGTGGCCACCGATGTCGTGGCCCGGCACGGTTCGGCGCTCGCGCACGGAACGGACACGGCCGCCGAGATACGGACCCTGCCGGGCGGCGCGGGCGCCAACGCCGCCTGCTGGGCCGCGCACTCGGGCTGTGCCGACGTACGCCTGCTCGGCCGGGTCGGCGCCGACGCCGCGTCCTGGCACGCCGTACACCTGCGCCGGGCCGGGGTGCGGCCGCTCCTGGTGCCCGACGACGAGGCGCAGACGGCCACGGTCGTCGCGCTCGTCGACGCGCACGCGGAGCGCACGTTTCTCACCGACAGCGGAGCGGCGCTGCGTATCTCGCCCGCCGACTGGTCGCCGGCCCTGCTCGACGGGGTCGGGCGGCTCCATCTGTCCGGCTATCTCTTCTTCGCGCCGCCGAGCCGGGAGCTGGCCGTCCTCGCCCTCGCCGACGCCCGCGAGCGGGGCGTGCCGGTGAGCGTGGACCCGGCGTCGGCCGGCTTCATGGTCACCCTCGGCGTGGACCGCTTCCTCGCGGCGGCGACCGGGGCGGATGTGCTGCTGCCCAACGCCGACGAGGCCCGTCTCCTCACCGGAATCCCGGACGTCGCCGACGCCGCCGCGAAGCTGAGCCGTCAGGTGCCGCTGGCCGTCGTCACGCTCGGCGCGGACGGGGCGGTGGTGGCCGAGTCGGGCGCGGTGACGGCCCGCGTGCCGCCGGTCCCGGCGAAGGCGGTCGACTCGACGGGCGCGGGCGACGCGTTCACCGGTGCGTTCCTGGCCGCCCTCCTGGCGGGCGCGGACCCGGCGGCGGCCGGACACGAGGGCTGCAGGGCGGGTGCGCTCGCCGTCACGCTGCGCGGGGGCCGCCCGCCGGGGCGGCCGGACGGCACCTGCTGACCCGCCGCCTCCGAAGCCCGGGCCCTACGTCCCCCACGGGTTGTTCCACGCCGGGTGGCGCGGATCGTCGGTCCGGACGACGACCTCCGCGGTCTCGTCCGGGCCGACCTCGCGCTCGTACCGCTCGAAGGCGGGCAGCGTCCACTGCCGTGCCTCGTCGGTACGGCGCCGCAGTGCGCCCGGCGAGAGCCTCAGGTGCAGGGTCAGGTCGAAGGGGAACCAGCGCCCCAGCAGCAGCGGTCCCTGCAGCACCAGCACGCCGCCGGGCGGGAGTTCGTGGTGCGGGCTGCGCGTCGCACGGTCGGTGACCGGGTCCCACAGGTCCGGCAGCACCCGTCCGGACCCGCCCGGCTCCAGCGGCCCGAACACCTCGCGCCAGAGGGCGCCGGTGTCGAACCAGCCGTCGTAGTACGTGTCCGGGTCCTCGCGCCCGTACTCGTACCGCAGCGAGGCGGGCCGCAGAAAGCCCTCCGTGCCGACCACGAGCACCGAGCGCCCGCGCACCCGCAACGCCTCGGCGAGCGCGTCCGCCGCCGTGCCGGTCCCCGCGGCGGGGGCACCGTCGACCGCGACGCGCAGCCAGGGGCTCCCGTCGCCGGCCTTGAGCTCCACGGTCCGGTCGGCAACGGCTTCGGTCAGCCGTTCCCAGGTGATCGGTTCGAGTCTCACCGGCCCATCATGGCTTCTCACCCGGGGTGCGCAGCGGGACGCGGAAGCGCTCGGCCAGGGCCGACGCCACCGACGCGGCCTCCTCCTCCGCCCCGGCCTCGCCATCACGGAAGGCGGCGAGCCACACGCTCTCCCCCGGCGTCCCGTCGGGCGCCGGGGGACCGACCACGGCCATCAGCACCTGCATCCAGCCGCCGGTGTCGCCGTCCCGGCTGAGCTCGAACGCGACAGGCGCCCGGGGCAGCCCGGCGACGGTCGAAGCGAGGGTCTCCACGTCCCGGGGCGGTGGTGGTTCCACACGGTCGCCGAGCGCCTCTGCTCGTGCGGCCATCAGAATCTGGGACATGGCAAGATCGGGACGGGGCTCGAATCCCGAATCCCAGATCACCGAGACAGCCGCAAGCCTGCGGCGCCGTGCGACAAGTTCGTCGACGCGCTCGCGCACCTCGTCCGGAAGTGCCGCCCACAGGCTCTCGACGTCGTACCGGCTCGTGCTCATGGGGCCGATCCCGTCATTGGGGCGGGACCGAGCATCTGCACAACAGGGTCGGCCAGGTCCCGGAGGTCCGTATGTCCGCGCAGAGCTGTCGCGAGCGATCCGTCACCGGAAACCCGGATGCGCCCGCCCCGTAGGCCCTCCTCCACGGTCAGGCTGCCTCGGTTCACAGCGAGGCATGTGTCCGCGCCCAGTTCGAGCCGTGAGGCCGTCCCACCTCGCGGCGCCGGTCCTTCCCCGTACACGGGTCCGGTCCCGTCGCCCCCGACCCGCACATGGAACACCCCCTCGGGCAGCCGGACTTCGACGACATCCGTCACTCCCATGGCCTCCAGACGGCGCAGCAGCGGAAGCGCGAACCAGTGCGCACGCACGGCGTCCGTGGGCCGGGGCTCGGCCAGTTCGGGTGCTCCCCACTCGGCAAGGGCGGTCACCACGGGGAGCAACGCCCTGCCGCGTGCGGTGAGTTCGTAGACGAAGGCCGAGACGGGGGCGGGGAGCCGGTGCCGTGCGGCCAGACCGTCCCGCTCCATGTCCTTGAGCCGGGATGCGAGGACGTCCGTGCTGACTCCGGGCAGATCGGCGTGCAGATCCGTGTACCGCCGGGGTCCCGCCAGCAACTCCCGCACGATCAACAGGGTCCAGCGGTCACCGACGGCGTCGAGGGCGCGGGCGGCGGCACAGTACTGGTCGTAGCTTCGGCGGCGCGGAGGACGTGGCATGCGACGCAGTCTAGACATGTTGTTGGACTTTCCAAGCTCCCGCTTGGTAAAACCAAGTAACACCGTTTCTGGGGAGGCCACCCGCATGGAGTTCCGGCAGTCGAGCAAGCTCAGCGAGGTCTGCTACGAGATCCGCGGGCCGGTGATCGAGCATGCGAACGCGTTGGAGGAGGCGGGCCACAGCGTCCTGCGCCTCAACACCGGAAACCCCGCCCTCTTCGGCTTCGAGGCCCCGGAGGAGATCGTCCAGGACATGATCCGGATGCTCCCGCAGGCCCACGGTTACACCGACTCCCGGGGCATCCTTTCGGCGCGGCGCGCCGTGGCCCAGCGCTACCAGTCGCTCGGGCTCACCGAGGTCTCCGTCGACGACGTCTTCCTGGGCAACGGCGTCTCGGAGCTCGTCTCCATGGCGGTACAGGCCCTGCTGGAGGACGGCGACGAAGTCCTCATCCCGGCACCGGACTTCCCACTCTGGACCGCCGTCACCACCCTCTCCGGCGGAAAGCCGGTCCACTATCTGTGCGACGAGTCCGCCGACTGGTACCCGGACCTCGACGACATGGCTTCGAAGATCACCGATCGGACCAGGGCCGTCGTGATCATCAACCCCAACAATCCCACCGGTGCCGTGTATCCGCCCGAGATCCTCGAGGGCATCCTGAATCTGGCGCGCCGGCACCAGTTGATGGTGTTCGCCGACGAGATCTACGACCAGATCGTGTACGACGACGCCGTCCACCACAGCACGGCCGCCCTCGCCCCGGACCTGGTCGTCCTCACCTTCAGCGGGCTGTCGAAGACGTATCGCGTGGCCGGTTTCCGCTCCGGCTGGCTGGTCGTCACCGGGCCCAAGCAGCACGCGCGCAGCTACCTGGAGGGGCTCACGATGCTCGCCTCCATGCGGCTGTGCGCCAACGCGCCGGCGCAGTACGCCATCCAGGCCGCGCTCGGCGGACGCCAGTCGATCCGCGAGCTCACGGCACCGGGCGGGCGGCTGCACGAACAGCGCGACCGCGCGTGGGAGCGGCTCAACGAGATCCCGGGGGTCTCGTGCGTGAAGCCGAAGGGCGCGCTGTACGCGTTCCCGCGACTGGACCCCACGGTGCACCCGGTCCACGACGACGAGAAGTTCGTCCTCGATCTGCTGCTGCGGGAGAAGATCCAGGTAGTCCAGGGCACCGGCTTCAACTGGCCGCGCCCGGACCACTTCCGGATCCTGACCCTTCCGTACGCGGACGACCTGGACGCCGCCATCAGCCGGATCGGGCGCTTCCTGAGCGGCTACCGCCAGTAGGCCGCCGGGGGCGGAAACCGAAACCGGAACCGGAAGAGGGAGCAGGAGCGGGCCCGGAGGCACAGCCGCAAGAGGAAGCGGGCCCGGGGGTAGCCGCAAGCGGGAGCGGGCCCGGGGGCGTAGCCGGCCCCCGAGCCCTGTTGATGCCACTCACATCACACGCCGGCACGCTTGAGGGTCCGGGTCAGTCTCATTGCGTCGCGTCCTGCCTTTGGACCACCGCGGATCGAGCTCCGCGGGCCGGACTTGAACCGGCAATTCGACGCACCAGGGCCCGGGCCCGGTCGATCCGGCGATGAGCGGCGAATGCTGAGTCTGGAGCGAGAGTCTGAGATTCATCGCGGCCGGTCTCCTGCCCGCCACGTCGTTCACGACAAGCTTCAGCTTCAGCTTTGCGCTCCTCGCGCACCCCGGCCATGTGCTCTTCGGCCGGGGAGTCTGTGGTGCGGCTACCCGAAGAGGTAGCCGAACACGGCGTCGCCGACCCGCTGGTCGGTGACCTCCGCGCCGTTCGCCTCCTCGCGGGCGAACTTCACGGCCTGCTGGAGCTTCTCCACCCGGTCCAGCAGCTCGTTCACCCGCCGGGCAGGCAGCGCACCCGAGAACTTCACCGTCGTCCAGTACCCGACGGGTATGTCCTCGTAGTACACCTCCACCTGCGCCGGGTGCTTCTCGGTGGCCTCGGCCTTCACGTGGTTGCGGGGCACCTTCTTCGTGCGGACCGTCTTGACCGGCTCGGTCTTCCAGGAGTCCGTCGACGGGTCCTGCGACCACGACTCGGCGGCGTCCAGCACGGGCAGCTTGCGCACGAAGGTGTTGAGGTCCGTCAGCTGCTTCTCCAGGAAGAGGAGATACGCGACGGGTACATCGGCCACGAGCACGCGCCCGTCGACAGTGATGTCGGCGCGGGCCGTGCAGTTCGCCCAGTCCTTCGTGGCGGTCACGTCGAACAGCCGGGTCAGCGTCTTCGCGGTGTCGCGCAGCACGTCCTCGGCCTTGACCTGGACCAGCGTGGACTCGGGCGGGAGCTGCTCGCCCTCTTCGTCCTTGGGCTGGTACGTCCGCGCGATACCGGCCAGCAGCGCGGGCTTCTGCAGGCCGTGATGGGCCGCCGTGAGGTCCTGATGCGCCTTGGACTTGACGCCCTTCTCGACCGCGATGATCTGATTGAGTTTCGCCACGTCCAGGAAAGTAGCAAGACCAACACCCACTCCTCGAACGAATATTGGACGTACGCGCAGAAGAAGGCCGCGGATGTGTGAGGGGGTTCGAGATGGCGGATCCGCTGGTGGTGGTCGAGCCGCTGAAGGCGCGGCACTGTGCCGAGTGCCGGCAGGGGCCGCTGGAGCGCATGGTCCTGGAGTTCCATGCACCACGCTGCCTGGACTGCGCGGATCTCGGACATCTCGTCTTCCTGCCGCGGGGGAACGCGGCGCTGACCCGGCGGGCCCGCGAGGCGAGTTCCCTCTGGACCGTCGTCGTCCGGCACAACAAGCGTCGTACGCGGTACGAGCGCCAGGGCCTCCTCGTCGAGGAGGCCGCCCTCGCCCGGGCGGAGGCGGCGTGCCTAGCCGACGCGGACCTACGGGCCCGTCGCCGGGAGCGCGACGCGGCCCGGCGGGCGGTGGAGGACCTGCGCTTCGCGGGCGCGCTCACCGCGGAGATCCTGCGGCTCTTCCCTGCCTGCCCGCTCGACCGGGCGCTGGACATCGCGGCGCACACGTCGGTGCGCGGCAGCGGACGGGTGGGCCGCACCGCGGCGGGCCGGGCACTGGACGAGGGGGCGGTGACGGCGGCGGTGCGTGCGTCCGTACGCCATCTGGACACGCCGTACGACGCACTGCTGATGCAGGGGGTGCCCCGTCATGAGGCCCGGGAACGCGTGGCGCCGGCAATCGCGGCGGTGCTGGCCGTGTGGCGCGGCTGAAGCGGCACAGGGCGGCAGCGGCAGGTGCGTCACCGGGTGACGGCGCCAGGGCCTCACCGAACGGCGGTCACCGAGGCGCGCGTTCCGCGCGGCGGCCCCGCCGGGGCGGACGAGAGGGGCACCGGTTGTCGGAACCGGGCCCCTCTTTCCCTGCCGTCCGGATGCTTCATCCGCCGGTACTAGGCGTCGTCGGAGGCGGCGCGGGAGCGGCGGTAGAGGATCGCGCCGCCGAGGATCAGGGCTGCGGCGGCCGGGACGGCGAGGCCGACGCCGGTCGGGGCACCGGTCTCGGCGAGGTGGCCGGAGCCCGGCTGGGGCTGAACCGGCGCTGCGGGACGCGGCTTCGGCGGGGTCACCGGCTTCGGCGCCGGCTTCCCGGGCGAGTTCGAGGACGAGTTTCCGGTGGACGCATTGCCGATGCCGACGACGTTGACGGAGTTGCCGGTGACGTTCACGGGCACATCGACGGGAAGCTGGATCGTGTTGCCGGAGATCGCCCCGGGAGAATCCTTTCCGCCTCCCTTGGCGACGGCACCGCCCCCACTGTGGCCGCCCTTGCCCGCTCCTTCGTTCTCGCAGCTGTTGCCGGCCGCCGGATTCAGCAGACCGATCACATTCACGGTGTTGCCGCACACATTCACCGGGACATGCACCGGGACCTGAATCGTGTTCCCGGAGATCAGGCCCGGTGACCCGGCGGCGCTTCCGTGCGCACCCGAGTCGGCGTGGGCGGCCCCGGCAGCGGCAAGGGCGCCGCCCGTGACCATCGCTGCGACCAGACCTGTTCGGCGAATCTGCCTCATGGGTTCCTGCCTTCCGGAGGATGAACTCGGGTACTCACCCGCACCGGAAATAACGCGATTACGCCAATCAGGTTATGGCCGACAATCCTTTCACCCGATCGAGCGGATAACTTATCGAACTGCTCCTCATCGACCGGGTGTTCACATTGCTGTCCTCAGCGCGTTCCGCCGCCGGGCCCGGCGGCCTGCCCGGCGGCGCACTCCTGAATGCGGCGCGAGCGCGGTGAGCGTCATGCTCTCCCACACGTCGAGCGTGTTGTTGGACGCGGCCCCGTCCGTGGCCAGGCCGGCCGGGATGCCGGTCGAGCGCAACGCCCTGATGGGCGTCGTGTCCCAGCCGAACTTGAGGTAGCCCTTGGGCGCGGTCGCGATCCCGATCCGGCCGGTGCCCCGCTGGAGCACCGGAAGGTCCCGCTCGACAATGCCGGTGCCGTGCGCGATGAGGACGTCCACGTCCAGCAGGCCGGCGCGGTGGAGGATCTCGACGGGCGTGCGGCCGTACCGCTCGAGACTGCTGTCGGTCTGCGCCCGGTTCTCCGACGCGTGGACGTGGACGGGCAGCCCGTGCTCGCGTGCCGGCTCGGCCGTGGCCGCCAGGTCCGCGTCCTCCACGGTGTACGGGGCGTGGGGCGCCAGTGAGGTGGTGATGCGGCCCCCGGCGCCGCCCGCCGTGCGCAGCGCGAAGTCGAGGGAACCTTCCCGGCCTTCGGGTCCCTGGCTGGAGAAGTACGCCCAGCCGAGGTTGGCCCGCAGCCCGCTCCGTACGACCGCGGCGGCGACCCGACCACGGTCCCGTGCTGGACTCCTCCGCTGACGGTGTTGTGCACCTCGGTGGTCTGCTGCGGTGCCGGAAGCTCGGGCGCCGGCTCGTCGAGGAGCACACGGAGCTCGGCCGCCCCCTCGGGGTCCGCTCGCAGGGTGCGACGCAGTCGGCCTCGCCATTCGGCGGCGATATCGGCCGCTGCCCGCTCCTCGGCTCCCTCCCCCACGAGTTCGGCGTGGGCGATGTCGAGGTCCGTCGCGACGCTCTCCTCGTCGGCGCCCCCGTGCCGGGCGAAGAACGCGGCCGGCCGCTCCTTGGCGCGCCTCCAGCCGTCCGTCGCCATCTGCTGGACGAGCGCGGTCGCCCGGCTGTCGCCAGTGCCACCAACTCCGCTTCCATCAGGCTCCCTTGAGCAGGTCACCGGGCGTCGACACGAGCTGTCCGAGCCTACCCGTCAGCGGCCGAGCAGGGCAGCGAGCGCTCCGACGGGGTCGGCGTCGGGCGTGCCCCGGGGCCACCAGTCGTCGCGGCCGGGGTCCGACTCGTAGCCGTACCACAAGCCGTCACGGCCCAGACGCAGTTGCAGCGAGGGGGTGGAGAGGCGGTTGTGCGAGGGGCGGAAGTCCGGGAAGTCGGCCGCGGCCAGCGCGGGGCGGGCCCGGTCGAAGGGGCCGGCGGGCGGGTCCCACTCCTCCTCCAGGACCGCCAGGCCCGCGAGGCCGCCCTGCCGCCAGGCCGCGACGGCGCGGGCCAGGTCCGTCGGGGTGCGGTCGGTGGCGCGGGCCAGCGCCGTGTACAGCGCGCGGGTGGAGGCGGTCAGTCCGGAGCCCGGGTGGGCGGCGGCCAGCCGGACCGCGTCCTGCCACGGGGTGAGGCCCGCGACGGGGTCCCGGCCGGTCTGCAGGGTGGTGCGGGCACGGGCGGCGGCCTCGGTGGCGAGCAGGTCGAGGGCGAGCGGATCCGGGGCACCGGGGGACTGCGGGTACACCGGCGGGCGGCCGGGGTGCGGTGGTAGGGGCAGCGGCGGCGGGAGCGGTGGCCGCGTGCGCGCTGCGAGGACGTCGCGGGCGGGGACGGTCGGGAGGGCGGGAGGGGAGCCGGGCGTGCCGGGCTCCTCCGCGGCGGCCCGCTCCGCCGCCGACCGGGTGGCGTTGCGCCGGGTGAGTTCGGCGAGGATCTCCTGCTCTCCGCGGCCGCGCATGAGGAACAGCACGAACGGGTCCTCGTCGAGGATCCGCGCCGTCTGGTAGCAGAGTGCGGCCGCGTGCTTGCAGGGGTAGCCATCGTCGGGGCAGGAGCAGTCGGGGATCAGATCGCCGGGAGCGGGCAGCAGGTCGGCGGCGCTCGCGAGCGCGTGGGGCACGTCCTTGTCGAGCAGGGCGGCGATGTGGTCGGGGCGGGCGGCGGCGGTGTCGAGGAGCCGCTCCCAGTCGTCGTCGCCGAGGGTCCGCAGCCGGATGTCCGTGCGGTACGGGCGCGCGCGGGACCCGTGCACGTACGCCGTGACCCGGCCGGGCGTGACGGTGATCGCGTCGACCTGGCCGCGCCCGGCGTACGCGCGGCCGCGAGCCAGTCGGGCCGGGTCGAGCGCCGTGTCCTCCAGCGCGTCCACCCAGGCGTTGCCCCACCAGGATGCGGCGAACGACTCGTCGCCGGACCGGGGTGCGAGCGCCGGGAACGTGCGCCGGCGGTCGTCCGGCCTGCGCGGCGCGTCCCGGCGCGGCCGCCCGGACCCGGGGCGGTGGACTGTCACGACAGCCTCCTCATGACGGCCTCCGCAGCGAGACGAGATCGGCCAGCTCCCGATCGGTGAGCTCGGTCAGCGCCGCCTGCCCCGAACCGAGCACCGCGTCGGCCAGTGCCCGCTTGGAGAGCAGCATCTCCGCGATGCGGTCCTCGACCGTGCCCTCGGCGATGAGGCGGTGGACCTGCACCGGCTGGGTCTGGCCGATGCGATAGGCCCGGTCGGTGGCCTGGTCCTCCACGGCGGGGTTCCACCAGCGGTCGTAGTGGACGACGTGGCCGGCGCGGGTCAGGTTCAGCCCGGTGCCCGCGGCCTTGAGGGAGAGGATGAACACCGGGATCTCACCGGACTGGAAGCGGTCCACCATCCGCTCCCGCTCCGGCACCGGGGTGGACCCGTGGAGCAGCTGGGACGGAATCGCCCGGGCCTCGAGGTGGCCGGCGATGAGGCGCGCCATCGACACGTACTGCGTGAAGACCAGCACCGCGCCGTCCTCGGCGAGGATCGTGTCGAGCAACTCGTCGAGCAGGGCGAGCTTGCCGGAGCGGGCTGCGAGGCGGGCCGCGTCCTCCTTCAGATACTGCGCGGGGTGGTTGCAGATCTGCTTGAGCGATGTCAGCAGTTTCATGATGAGGCCGCGGCGCGCGATGCCCTCGGCGCTCTCGATCTGCGCCATGGTCTCGCGCACGACCGCCTCGTACAGCGAAGCCTGCTCGCGGGTGAGCGGGACGGGGTGGTCGGACTCCGTCTTGGGCGGCAGCTCCGGCACGATGCCGGGGTCGGACTTCTTGCGGCGCAGAAGAAAGGGGCGCACGAGTCGGGAGAGCCGCTCGACCGCCGCCTCGTTCTCCACGTGCTCGCTGTTCTCGACGGCGCGGGCGTGACGGGCCCGGAAGGACTTGAGCGGACCGAGGAGTCCGGGGGTGGTCCAGTCGAGGAGGGACCACAGCTCGGACAGGTTGTTCTCCACGGGTGTGCCGGTCAGGGCGACGCGTGCAGGGGCAGGGATGGTGCGCAGCGCCTTGGCGGTCGCGGAGAAGGGGTTCTTGACGTGCTGGGCCTCGTCCGCAACGACCATGCCCCAGTCCCGAGCGGCCAGTTCTCCGGCGCTCGTGCGCATCGTGCCGTACGTGGTGAGGACGAAGCCGGGGCGCTCGCCGGGCACGTGGACCCCGTCGAGGGAACGCTCGGCGCCGTGGAAGCGGCGCACGGGCACGCCCGGCGCGAACCGGGTGATCTCCCGCTGCCAGTTGCCGAGCAGCGAGGCCGGGCACACGACCAGGGTGGGCGCACCGCCCGTGCGGTGCTCCGCGCCGGCCTGCACCGCCAGGTCATCGGCCCGGCCTCCGGACGCCTCCTCGGCCCCGGGTCCGCCGGCGCCCCCGGCCTCCGCCTCGGCCGGAGGCCCGCCCGCACTCCCCGACGCCTCCTCGGCCCCAGGCCCGCCGGCGCCCCCGGACCGCTGCTCCGCCCGGCGTCGCTCGGCGCGCTCCTCGCGGTGCAGATGGAGCGCGATGACCGTGACCGTCTTGCCGAGGCCCATGTCGTCGGCGAGGCAGCCGCCGAGACCGAGCGAGGTCATCAGGTCCAGCCAGGCGAGACCGCGGAGCTGGTAGTCGCGCAGGGTGGCGTCGAGTCCGGCCGGCTGGGCGAGGACCGCCGGGCCCTCGGTCAGCCGGTCGCGCAGCGCGGCCAGCGCACCTTCCGGGACGGCCTCGACCGATTCGCCATCCACCTCGGCGGTGCCGGTGAGCGCCACGGCCAGCGCGTCCACAGGCTCCAGGAGACCCAGCTCCCGTTTGCGCGCCTTGCGGACGAGATCGGGGTCGACCACGACCCACTGGTCGCGCAGCCGGACGATCGGGCGGTGTGCCTCGGCCAGTGCGTCCATCTCGCGCTCGGTGAGGGGATCCCCGTCCAGCGCCAACTGCCAGTTGAACCTCAGGAGCTGCTCGCTGTCGAAGAACGGCGTGCCGTCCGTGGCGGAGCCGGGCGCGGGCGCGCGGACGACAGCGGCCGCGCTGAGCGTCCTTGCCAGCTCCCTGGGCCAGTGCACGGCCACGCCCGCAGCGCCGAGCCGGGCGGCGGCCTCGCCCAGCAGCTCGTACAGCTCGTCCTCGGTGAGCGGCAGCACGTCGGGGACCTCGCGCTCCAGCAGCCCTCCGAGCGGGGGCCAGACCCGGGCGGCCCGGCGCAGCGCGAGCACGGCGTCGATACGGGCCCGCGGCCCGAAGTGCTCCTCGCCCTCGCCCGCCCAGAGCCGGGCCGCGTCCAGGACGAGGGTCGGGTCGGCGAGGCTGTGCACCTGCACGAGCGCGGCGCCCGCGTGCCGCTCGGCCCCGCCGTCCTCGGCGATGTCGAACAGCTCGTACGCCGACAGATCGAGGCGCAGCGAGATCCGGACCCCCGCGTCCATGCCGGCCGCGGCCTCCGCGGCCCAGTCACGAGCCCCCGGCAGATGCTGCGGCGCCTTCGCGGCGAACGGGCGGCCCGCCGCGTGCTCGGCCGCGGGCGTGCGGGGCAGGGTGTCCGCGACCGCGTCCAGGAACGACCTGATCAGCGCCTCGGGCTCGGGCAGCCGGAGGGGGCGCGGGCCGGGCAGCGGGGTGGCATGCGCCTCGTACGGCATGGCGGCGGCGATGGCGCGCAGATGGGCGATGTCGTCGGCGTCCAGCGGGCCTGCCCGCCAGGCGTCGTGGTCGTCGGGGGTCAGCCCCGGCAGGAGCCTGCCGCGCGCGGCGAGGTGCAGGGCGTGCAGGGCCGCAGCGCCCCAGCAGACCGTGGCGGGATGCGCCGCGGCGTCGTGCCGGGCGCGCACGAGGAGCGGCACGGCATCGGCGACCGGGAGCAGCACGGCGCGCACGGTGCGACTGCGGACGCCGCGGTCGTGCGGCCGCACGACCGTCAGCTCACCGAACTCGACACCCTCACCGAACTCGACGGTCTCGCCGGTCTCGGCTCCCCCGCCGACCGCCCCGCCAGGCGCGACCGGAAGCGCGCCACCGTCCGGGCTCCAGAAGGCGACCCGCCCCTCCCGCGGCAGCGCGGCCGGGACGAACACGGCGGCACAGGTGTGCAGCATGCGCGGGGCACCTCCCCTCCCACTGGTCGGATCCTTGGAGTCACGACCATACGGGCGAGGTCTGACAATGCCCCTGGACCGGCCTTCGGCCTGCGCCTTTACCGTTCACTCGGTTCGTCGACGGGCTTGTGGACGTCCGCGCCGTGTCCGTCCACACCGTGAGCGTGCGCCTCGCGCTCCGGCGGCCTCCCCGAGGCGTCCGGCACTTCCGAGCCCGGCAGTGCCAGGCTCTCCGGACCCCTCAGCCCGTCCGGCCCTTCCAGTGCGGCCGGCCGTTGCTCGGCCGGTATGCCCGACGGCTCCTGCCCGGCAGGTGTCCCCGCCGGCCGCTGCCCGGCCGGTACGCCCGCCGGTCCGCCGGTTTCGCTCGATGCGCCGGGCCGCGGTGAGGCCTGCGGGGCGGCCTCCGCACCGGCCTGCGGGGAGACCTGCGAGCCCCGCTCCAGGAAGCGCAGCAGCTCCACCGGGATGGGCAGCACCAGCGTGGAGTTCTTCTCAGCGGCCACGGCCATCACCGTCTGCAGCAGCCTCAGCTGCAGCGCCGACGGCGCGTCGGCCATCTGGTGGGCCGCCTCGGCCAGCTTCTTCGACGCCTGGAGTTCCGCGTCGGCGTTGATGACCCGGGCCCGGCGCTCCCGGTCCGCCTCGGCCTGCCGTGCCATCGAGCGCTTCATCGTCTCGGGCAGCGACACATCCTTGATCTCCACCCGGTCGACGCTGACTCCCCACCCGAGGGCCGGGCTGTCGAGCATCAGCTCCAGGCCCTGGTTGAGCTTCTCCCGGTTGGAGAGCAGGTCGTCGAGCTCGCTCTTGCCGATGATCGACCGGAGCGAGGTCTGCGCCATCTGGGAGACGGCGAAGCGGTAGTCCTCGACCCTGATGATCGCGTCGGCCGCGTCCACCACCTTGAAGTACACGACGGCGTCCACCCGCACCGTGACGTTGTCGCGCGTGATGCCCTCCTGGGCGGGGACCGGCATCGTCACGATCTGCATGTTCACCTTGTGCATCTTGTCGACGAGCGGAATGATCATGGTGAATCCCGGCTCACGCACCTTGTTGCTCAGCCGCCCGAGGCGGAGCACCACGCCTCGCTCGTACTGCTTGACGACCCTCGCCGCGGCCAGCCCGTAGACCAGGCAGGCGGATCCCGCCGCCAAGCCCGCCGCCACCAGCTCTTCGACCATCACGGCACCCCCTGCCGTCCATGCGTTCGGGAGGTTCGGTCTGTGACTCAACGGTATTCCCGTCGTGACGCCCGGTCGAGCGCCCGGGATCCCCTGTGCGGCTGCACCTGGGGTGCCGCTCCGCCGTATGTCCGGCAGGGTGGCGAGCACGAGTCCTGAACCACCGACGACGGACGACACACACGACAGACGAGGACCAGCCATGTCCGATCTCCGGCGTCCCGGCATCGCCGCCGGGGCAGTGCTCCTGACCGTCGCCGTCGCGGGCTGTTCCGGTCTCGGCCGGACCGCGGTGGGGACCGTCACCTACGAGACCGAGGGCAAGCGGGTCGTCACTGTGTCGAACCCCGGGGTGAACGGCTGTCACCGGCTCGCACCGCCCGGTGCCCACAGGGTCGAGAACGCGACACTGGTCGACATGATCATGTACACGACGCCGGACTGCAAGGGCGCCCAGTCGGCATACATCCCGACGACGCTGTTCGACAACATCGCCCCCGACTCACCGCCGTGGCGCAGCTACACCTTCGTGCACTGAGGCCGGGACCGGACCGAGCCCGCGTCCGAACCCGAGCAGACTTCGGCCCCGGCCGGGACGACCGGCCGGGGCCAGGAGTTGCACGTGCCGTGCTGCGCGTCAAAGGCGCTCTCTGACCACGGCGAAGAGCTCGGCGGTGCGGTTGCGCCGGGTCCAGGCGATGACGGCGAGCGGGATCGCCACCAGCACCGGCGTGATCGCGTACTGCCCGTCGAAGACCGTCATCTGGGTGATGAACGCACCGGCCATCAGGCCGATCAGGGCCAGCGCCGACAGACCGGACAGGATCGGGATCACCAGCGCCACGGCACCGGCCAGCTCGAGCACCCCGACCAGGTACATGAACCAGTCACCGAAGCCGATCTTGTCGAAGGACTCCGCGGCCGAGGCGTGTCCGATGAGCTTCGGCAGCGCACTCGGGATCGCGAGGAACAGCGCGAGAACGATCTGCAGCGTGCGCACGGCGAGGTCCGAGCCCCGGCTCAGCGGCCTGGCGGTCGTGCGGGTGGTCGTACCCGTGGTGGCAGTGGCGGTGGTGGGGTCGGTGGCGGACATCGCGGTCTCCTCCGTATGAGCGTGACGGGCGATCCGTAGCGCTTTCACGGAGTCAGACCGGGCCCGCGGCCGGAACTCATCGCACTCTCACGCGTGCGGACAGCGAATCCGCTCGGCGCGGCGTACGGGGATGCCGGGACGGGCAGGGCCGGGTGCGCACGCGCAGCGCGAAAGGGAGGCGGCTCCGCGGCCCGGGTCCCCGATTCCGGCCCGTCGACGCGACTGTGCGGCGGAAATCGGGTGCATGCTGGACAGGAAGAGGCGATGGCCATGCGCACTGGGAGTGAACCGGCAACCGCACGCAGTCCTCTCCGGCTGCGGTTCTGGCTGAGTGTATGGGGCCTGCTGTGGGCGGTCGCGGGCACGGCCGTGTTCGCGCTCGCGGAGAGGCCGGGCTGGGCGATCGCCTGCGCGGTGCTGTGCCTGATCGTTTCGGCGGATCTGATGGTGGTGGTGCACCGGCTCCAGCAGGGGCCGCACTACCAGCCCGGTCCCGACATCCCGCCGTACGAACCGGATCACGGCGACAACAGGCCCCATCGCCAGCCCGGACCACCACCGGGCCCGGGTGCGAGGCCTGGAGGCACGAGGCCCTGAGGCGAGAGGTCTCAGGACTCGAACCGGGCCGCCTCCAGGTATTCCGGCTTCGGGTCGAGCGCCGCCGCCAGCCGGAAGTGCCGCAGCGCCTGGTCCGGGCGGCCGGACCGCTGGAAGGTGCGGGCCAGCGCGAAGTGGGCGAACGCGTTGTCCGGCTCACGGTCCACGATGTGCTGGAATTCGCGCTCTGCCGCGCGCAGTTGGGCGGCCGCGAAGTAGGCGCGCGCCCTCAGCAGTCGGGCCGCGCCGCTCTCCGGATGAGCGGCGATGACCGAGTCGAGCAGCTTGATGGCGCCGCGCGGGTCCCTGGCGGCGAGCAACTGCTCGGCCGCGCGGAAATCGATGACGTGGGTCTCCGGGTTCGTCTCGGGCACGCTGCCATCCTTCCCCTCGCTCGCGCGATTCAACATCCCTCACGGCAGGGCTATTCCGATTGTCGGAGCGCGGTGACTGCGAGTGTCAGCCCGATGAGCACCATCAGCGCACCGGCCACCACGAAACCCCGGTCGACGCGGCGGCGCTCGTGGCCGAGCAGGAGGACCTCTCGCGGGTCCTCGGGGTTGTACGAGATCCGCACGGTCGAACCCGGTGTCAGCGCCCGGCCGCGACCCGGCGGCACGGGCGCGGGCAGCTCCATGACGCGGCCGTCCTCGGTCTCGTACTGGAGGAGCGGCCGGTCCGCGCCCGGGGCGGCGGGCTTGACGAAGGCGACGGCGACACGGCCCGTCGCGGCGATCCGGCGGGTCCGGTCCAGCCCGTACGCGCCCGCGAGCAGTGCGACGAACCCACCGAGCAGGGTGAAACCCGCGAAGACGATCCGCACCGAATCCATGGCGGGAGCCATGATGGCGCACTTCCGCCAACGTTGCCTCTCGAACACCGGAATCGTACGGACTCCTGACGCCGGCCCCTAGCTGCTCGCGCGCTCGGTCAGGACCGCCCACACCTTGCGGACCTGCGGCTCCAGGGCCTCCAGCGGGCCGTCGTTGTCGATGACGATGTCGGCGACGGCGCGCCGCTCCTCGCGGGTGGCCTGCGCGGCCATGCGCGCCCGCGCGTCGGGCTCGCTCATTCCGCGCAGGCGTACGAGCCGGTCCAGCTGGGTCTCGGGAGCCGCGTCCACGACCACGATCAGGTCGTACAGCGGGGCGAGCCGGTTCTCGGCCAGGAGCGGCACGTCATGGATGACCACCGTGTCCTCGCCGGCCGCCGCCTCGAGCTCGGCCGACCTGGCCCCGACCAGCGGATGGACGATCGCATTGAGCTCCGCCCTGCGGTCGGCGTCGGCGAACACGATCGAGCCGAGCTTCGGCCGGTCGAGGGTGCCGTCGGCAGCGAGGACCCCGGGCCCGAAGGCCTCGACAACGGCCGCGAGCCCGGGGGTCCCGGGTTCGACGACCTCTCGTGCGATCTTGTCGGCGTCGATCAGCACCGCCCCGTACGACACGAAGAGCCGCGACACTTCACTCTTGCCGGCACCGATTCCACCGGTCAGGCCCACCTTCAGCATGAGCGGAAGCTTAGGGGCCGGGTGCCGGTGGCTAGGCGTCGCCCTCCCGCTCCGCCAGGAATCGCTCGAACTCACGCCCGATCTCGTCCGCGGAGGGCAGGTCCACCGGTTCGGCGACCAGGCTGCCGCGCGTCTCGGCACCGGCCACCGCGTCGTACTGGTGCTCGAGTCCCTGCACCAGGGCCACGAGCTCCTCGTCGCCCTCGCCGATCTGCCGGTCGATCTCGGTCTGTGTGCGCTGGGCCTGGGCGCGCAGGGTGTGCGCGACGCCGGGCAGGACGAGACCCGTCGCGGCCGTGATCGCCTCGAGGGCGGTGAGCGCCGCGTCGGGGTAGGCGGAACGGGCGACGTAGTGCGGCACGTGCGCGGCGACGCCGAGAACGTCGTGGTCCGACTGCATCAGCCGGTACTCGACGAGCGACTCCGCGCTGCCCGGCACCTGGGCCTCGTCGAAGAGGCTGCGGCGGCCCGGCATGAGGTCGGTGCGGTTGCCGTGCGGGGTGATGCCGACCGGGCGGGTGTGCGGGACGCCCATGGGGATGCCCTGGAAGTTCACGGAGAGGCGTACGCCGAGACGTTCGACGATCTGCCGGACGGCGGCCGCGAAGCGCTCCCACTCGACGTCGGGCTCGGGGCCGGAGAGCAGCAGGAAGGGCGCTCCCGTGGCGTCCTGGACGAGCCTGACTTCCAGCGTCGGGGTCTCGTAGTCCGTCCAGCGGCCGCGCCGGAAGGTCAGGAGCGGGCGGCGCGCACGGTAGTCCACGAGCCTGTCGTGGTCGAAGCGGGCGACCACCTGGTGCGGAAGCGAGTCCAGCAGCGCCTCGACGATCTGCTCACCGGTCTCCCCCGCGTCGATGTATCCGTCGAAGTGGTAGAGCATGACCAGTCCGGCCGACTCCTGCGCGAGTGCCATGTCGACGACGGCCAGGCCCTTCGGCTCCCACTCGTACAAACCCTGTGGATCAAGCACGATTACCGCTCCTCCTCGTGTCCATAGGATGGAACGCCGTTCGCGGGACGGGCATTCCCTTCCGGAGTTCCCTTCCTCGAGGGCGCCGGACCCTCAACTGGGCCCGACCGCGGCCGGATTGCTCCGGACGTCCTGCGCACCGCCCCTCGGACACGGCCGAGGCCCGCTCCCCGATGGGGAGCGGGCCTCGGCTGTCAACTACGGACTAGCGGTGAGCGGTGATCAGCTCTGGCCGCCGGCCAGCTTCTCGCGGAGCGCGGCGAGGGCCTCGTCCGACGCCAGGGCGCCGGAGCTGTCGTCCGACTCCGAGGAGTACGAACCGCCCTGCGGCGCGGCGGCCGGAGCGGCGGCGCCACCCTCGGCAGCGGCGGCCTCGTCGGCCTCGCGGGACTTGATGACCTGCGCCTGGTGCTGCTCGAAGCGCTGCTGCGCCTCGGCGTACTGGCGCTCCCACTCCTCGCGCTGCTTCTCGAAGCCGTCGAGCCAGTCGTTGGTCTCCGGGTCGAAGCCCTCGGGGTAGATGTAGTTGCCCTGGTCGTCGTACGACGCGGCCATGCCGTACAGGGTCGGGTCGAACTCGACCGACGCCGGGTCGGCACCGAAGGACTCGTTGGCCTGCTTGAGGGACAGCGAGATCCGGCGACGCTCGAGGTCGATGTCGATGACCTTGACGAAGATCTCGTCGTTGACCTGGACGACCTGCTCCGGGATCTCCACGTGGCGCTCGGCCAGCTCGGAGATGTGGACCAGACCCTCGATGCCCTCGTCCACGCGGACGAACGCACCGAACGGAACCAGCTTCGTGACCTTGCCGGGGACGACCTGGCCGATCTGGTGCGTGCGGGCGAACTGCTGCCACGGGTCTTCCTGCGTCGCCTTCAGCGACAGGGAGACACGCTCGCGGTCCATGTCGACGTCGAGGACCTCGACGGTGACCTCCTGGCCGACCTCGACAACCTCGGACGGGTGGTCGATGTGCTTCCAGGACAGCTCGGAGACGTGGACGAGACCGTCGACGCCACCCAGGTCCACGAAGGCACCGAAGTTGACGATCGAGGAGACGACGCCGGAGCGGACCTGACCCTTCTGCAGGGTGGTGAGGAACGTCTGGCGAACCTCGGACTGGGTCTGCTCGAGCCAGGCGCGGCGGGACAGGACCACGTTGTTGCGGTTCTTGTCCAGCTCGATGATCTTCGCCTCGAGCTCCTTGCCCACGTAGGGCTGGAGGTCGCGGACACGGCGCATCTCGACGAGAGATGCCGGCAGGAAGCCACGGAGGCCGATGTCGAGGATGAGACCACCCTTGACAACCTCGATGACGGTGCCGGTGACGATGCCGTCCTCTTCCTTGATCTTCTCGATGGTGCCCCAGGCACGCTCGTACTGAGCGCGCTTCTTCGAGAGGATCAGGCGGCCTTCCTTGTCCTCCTTCTGGAGAACCAGGGCCTCGATCTCGTCGCCGACCTTGACGACCTCGTTCGGGTCGACGTCGTGCTTGATCGAGAGCTCGCGGCTCGGGATGACACCTTCGGTCTTGTAACCGATGTCGAGCAGGACCTCGTCCCGGTCGACCTTCACGATGACGCCGTCGACGATGTCGCCGTCGTTGAAGTACTTGATCGTCTCGTCGATCGCGGCGAGGAAGGCTTCCTCGTTACCGATGTCGTTGACCGCAACCTGCGGGGTGGTGGCGGTGGTCTCGGTGCTGCTCGTCATGTGGGAAAGGGCTCCGGTACGGACATTGAAGTCGTAGGTACTGCTACGCCGTGAGCCCGATATCGCAGCTGAAGAAGCCGGACAGCCAAGGAAGCGCCAACCGGACAGGTAAGGCGCCTCGACAACCGAGGGGACATACAACAGATGCGAGCGCGGCCTGCTCCGTCTGAGGCGCGCAAGCCCGCAGCGCAACCTTTAGCATAAGGGGACGGCAGGGCACGGTCAATGCGCGAAGGCCCCCACCCGGGGCGGAATGGCCCATACCAGGCACAACTAAGGTTTCCCGAGGCCACAATGGCCGCGCCTCGCTCGTCCGCGACACGTCGGCGAACACGCCTGCAGTACGTCCGGGCGGGGCTCGAGCAACGTACAACGACGGGCGAGATGATCCAAGAGTACGAACCCGAAGCAATGGTGTACGGACCGCAAACCGAGCCCGAAGCGGAGCCCGAGGCCACCCGGCGTGACACCGGGGACGCGGAGAGCAGCCGGGCGAGCCGCGGCTGGTGGGACCGGAACGCGGACGAGTACCAGAGCGAGCACGGAACGTTCCTCGGCGACGACCGGTTCGTTTGGGGGCCCGAAGGGCTGGACGAGGCGGAAGCGCGACTGCTGGGCTCCACGGAGTCGCTCAGCGGGCTGGACGTACTGGAGATCGGCGCGGGCGCGGCGCAGTGCTCGCGCTGGCTGGCGGCGCAGGGCGCGCGGCCGGTGGCCCTGGATCTCTCGCACCGGCAGTTGCAGCACGCACTGCGCATCGGAGCCGGCTTCCCGCTCGTGGAGGCGGACGCCGGGGCCCTGCCCTTCGCGGACGCCTCCTTCGACCTGGCGTGCTCGGCGTACGGCGCGGTGCCGTTCGTGCCGGACCCGGTGAGGGTGTTCCGCGAGGTCCGGCGGGTCCTGCGGCCGGGCGGACGGTGGGTCTTCTCGGTCACGCATCCGATCCGCTGGGCGTTCCCGGACGAGCCGGGACCCGAGGGGCTGAGCGTGGCGGCCTCGTACTTCGACCGCACTCCCTACGTCGAGCAGGACGAGCAGGGCAGGGCCGTCTATGTGGAGCACCACAGGACCATCGGCGACCGGGTACGGGACGTGGTGGCGGGCGGCTTCCGGCTGCTCGACCTGGTCGAGCCGGAGTGGCCGGCCTGGAACAGCCAGGAGTGGGGCGGCTGGTCGCCGCTGCGGGGACATCTGATCCCGGGAACGGCGATCTTCGTGTGCGAGCGAAGCGAGACAGGGGCCCCCTCCCCCGGGGGTGCCCCCGGGGGAAGGGGCTAGGGGCGTGATCCGCGAGGACGCCCTGGAGGGGCTGCCGGTACGCGCCGCCGTGCCCGCGCTTGAGCGGGCGCTGGACGAGCACGGGGCCGCGGTGCTGTGCGCACCGCCGGGGACCGGGAAGACGACGTTCGTGCCGCTGGCGCTGGCCGGGCGGGGCGCCCGGGTCGTCGTCGCCGAGCCGCGCCGGATCGCGGCGCGGGCGGCGGCGAGGCGGATGGCGTGGCTGCTGGGCGAGCGGGTCGGCGGACGGGTCGGGTTCACGGTGCGCGGGGAGCGTGCGGTGGGGCGCGGGACGGTCGTCGAGGTGGTCACCACGGGTGTGCTGCTGCAGCGGCTCCAGCGGGACCAGGAGCTGGCGGGCGTCGACGCGGTGATCCTCGACGAGTGCCATGAGCGGCATCTGGACGCGGACACGGTGGCGGCGTTCCTGCTGGACATAAAGGGGACGCTGCGGCCCGAGCTGCGGCTGGTGGCGGCGTCGGCGACGACGGACGCGGCGGGGTGGGCGCGGCTGCTGGGCGACGCGCCGGTCGTGGAGGCCGAGGGCGTCGCGCATCCGGTGGAGGTGGTGTGGGCTCCCCCGGCCCGGCCGGTGCGGCCGCCGCACGGGATGCGGGTCGATCCCGCGCTGCTGGCGCATGTGGCGTCGGTGGTGCGGCGGGCGCTGGCCGAGCGCGTGGGTGACGTGCTGTGCTTTCTTCCCGGGGTCGGGGAGATCACCCGGGTCGCCGGGCTGCTGGCGGGCGTGGACGCCGAGGTCCTGCAGGTGCACGGGCGGGCGCCGGCGTCGGTGCAGGACGCGGTGCTGGCCGGTTCCACCGAAGGGCGCCGGGTCGTGCTGGCGACCTCGGTCGCCGAGTCGTCGCTGACCGTGCCGGGGGTTCGGGTCGTCGTGGACTCGGGCCTCGCCCGGGAGCCGCGTACCGACCACGCGCGGGGCATCGGCTCGCTCACGACCGTGCGGGCGTCACAGGCGGCCGCCCGCCAGCGGGCCGGCCGGGCCGGGCGCGAGGCGCCGGGTGCCGTCTACCGCTGCTGGTCGCAGGCCGAGGACGGGCGGCTGCCGCGCTTCCCCGCGCCGGAGATCCAGGTCGCGGACCTGACGGCGTTCGCCCTCCAGGCCGCCTGCTGGGGCGACCCCTCGGCGTCCGGGCTCGCCCTGCTGGACCCGCCCCCGGGCGGTGCGATGGCGGCCGCCCGGTCCGTGCTGGCCGCGATCGGTGCCGTCGACACCGCGGGCCGCGCCACGGACCGCGGCGTCCGGATGTCCCGCCTCGGCCTCCACCCCCGGCTCGCGCGGGCCCTGATCGACGGCGCACCGGAGGTCGGCGCCCGGCGCGCGGCGGAGATCGTGGCCCTGCTGAGCGAGGAGCCGCCACGGGAGTACGGCGACGACCTGACGGCGGCGTGGCGCTCCGCGCGCGGGGGCGGGGGCGGGGACGCGTACGGCGCACGCTGGCGCACGGAGGCGGGGCGGCTGGCGGCAGCACTGGGAGCCGCCCCGACGGACGGCCGGGCGCTGGGGGACGACGCCGCCGCCGGGTTCGTCGCCGCGCTCGCCTTTCCGGAGCGCGTCGCGCGGGCCCGGGGTGAGACGGCGTATTTGATGGCCTCCGGGACCGGGGCCGAGCTCGGGGAGGCGTCACGGCTGCGGACGGCGCCGTGGCTGGCGGTGGCCGTGGCGGACCGGGTCGCACAGGCCGCGTCCGCGCGGGTGCGGCTGGCTGCCGTGATCGACGAGGAGACCGCGCGTACGGCCGCGTCGCATCTGCTCGGCAGCGGTGAGGAGGTGCACTGGGAGGACGGGGACGTCGTCGCCCGGTACGTGGTTCGGCTCGGCGCGGTGGAGCTGGCCGTACGACCGCTGAGGGAGCCCGGCCCCGGGCTCGTGCGGGGTGCGCTGCTGGAGGGGCTCCGGCGCGAGGGGCTCGGGCTGCTGGCGTGGTCGAAGGACGCGGCGGGCCTGCGCGAGCGGCTGGCGTTCCTGCACCGCGTGCTGGGTGCGCCCTGGCCGGACGTGTCGGACGGCGCCCTGCTGGAGCGGGCCGGCGAGTGGCTGGAGCCGGAGCTGTCCCGTGCCCGCCGCCGGGCCGATCTGGGGCGCATCGACGCCGGGCAGGCGCTTCAGCGGCTGCTGCCGTGGGCGAGCGGCGACGCGGTCAGGCTCGACGAGCTGGCGCCGGAGCGCATCGAGGTGCCGAGCGGTTCGCGGATCCGGGTCGACTACACGAGCGAGCAGCCCGTACTGGCCGTGAAGCTGCAGGAGCTGTTCGGGCTGTCGACGACCCCGGCCGTCGCGGGTGTGCCGGTGCTCGTGCACCTGCTCTCCCCCGCCGGCCGGCCCGCGGCCGTCACCGCCGACCTCGCGTCCTTCTGGCGTGACGGATACCGGGCCGTACGGGCGGAGCTGCGCGGGCGCTATCCGAAGCACCCGTGGCCCGAGGACCCGTCGACGGCGGAGCCCACCCGGGGCGTCAGCCGCGGGCTCAGGCGCTGACCGGCTCCGGCTCGCGCTGCTCCACGACCGGGTCGTCCGGCCGCCGGGACCGCGCCTCCAGGTAGAGGGAGAGCGCGAGCAGGAGGAGCCCCAGCGTCACGAAGCTCCAGGGCAGGTACGAGACGAGGAGCAGCACGGTGGTGCGGTTGGACGAGACCAGGTCGACGGTGTGGTCGATGTAGTCCTCGCGCATCTTCACGTGCCCGGAGAACGCCGTGACCTTGTCCCGGCCGCCCAGCAGCGACCCGCCGCGCAGCTCCTCGGTGTGGATCTCCTCGCCGTTGACGGGCGCGCCGGTGACCGGCTCGACCCAGAACATCCGCTTGGTCGTGTACCAGCGGGTGGTGCCGGTCTGCTTCTCCAGCGTCGTCGCGTCGATGCCGGGCATCGGCATCTTCTTCGGGTACGGAACCTTCGTCCACGGGATCGTCTGCTCGAAGTAGTAGACCTCCATGCCCCGGAAGGCCCTCGTCCCCTTGTAGTGGATGGGCGCGGAGGTCCGGGTCTGGGCGTCGAAGTACTCGTAGTCCCGCTTCTCGGTCAGGAAGGGCCACTTGAACTCGATGCCCTCGCGCCGCACGGCGTCCCCGTCGACGGTCTCACCGGTCGCGTGCACGGGCGCCTGGGTGTGGGCGTCGAAGATGTATCGCTCGGGGATCCGGGACACCATCTTGCCGTCGGGGCCCTGGACGTACGACAGCGAGTCCCAGACCACGACGTCACGGCCGGCGTCCCGTTCGATCCTCTCGGACTCCTCGACGTTGCCCTTGAGGGTCTGGACGATGGTGACCTTCTCGACCTGTTCGGCCTGCATGGTGTCGTACTGCAGCAGGGTCGCGGGCTTCGCCTCCAGCACCATCTCCTGGTACTGGCTGGGCGGGATCTTCGCCAGCCGCGGGAAGGCGTACCAGCGCAGGACCGGTGCCAGGGCGGCGAAGAAGACGGCGAAGGCCAGGAGGACGAGGCTGGCTCGGCGGCGCATGACGGCAGGTCCTCCCGTTAGTTCTTGGGGCCGGGGACGGTGGTGTACAGCGGCTTGGGGGAGGTCTCCCCGGGCGGTACGTCGAGGACCGCGATGAGCACCACGATGAGGAGCACCGGGGCCAGCCCGATGGCGGCAGCGACGAGGGCGCGCAAGGTCGGCCTCCCGGGGGATGCGGATCTGATACGTCGTCAGGACGGCGGGGCGGGGGCACCGTAGCAACGCGGCCGCGAGATGAGAACACGTTGCACCGCACCCTGCGCCCGGTTCCCTACCGCCATCCGCTCGCCCCGGCTGCCCCGGTTCCGCCCGGACGCCGCGGCTCCGCATGCCGCGCACGCCTCAGCGCACCGCCATCGCGAACGTCATCGTGCTGGCCCGGCTGGTGACCGCCCATGTGCCCGAACTCGACGAGCACGACGCCCTGCGGTTCACCGGCGCCACGATCATGGCGACCGGTGCGGTCTGGACCCATGCGCATCCGTCGGCCGCGATGCTCGCGGCGTACGAAGCCGATCCGGGGCTTGCCGCGATGCGCCTCGACTTCGCCGTCACGCTGCGGGAGACGCTCGAGGTCCTGCTCTCCGGACTGCTCGCCCGGTCCTCACGTGCGGGATGAAGCCCTGTCGGCCCCACGGCGGCGATCCTTGAACGCGCGGCGCCCCGCACCGTGACGAGCACGGTGCGGGGCGCTGCGCGCAACCCGCGTTCCGGGTGAAGGCACCGGCGGTGGGCGGAACTTGGGCGCCCGCGGCGGCTCTGCGCCAGATCCGCACACCGGAGACAGCCCGACCCCGCGGGCACGCCGGGCGGTGCCGGGCGGGCTCACGGGGGCCGAGGACCGGGGCTCGGCCGATTCGCCTTCCTAGGCGGCCGGCGGGGTCGCGACCTTCAGCTCGAGGGTGAGGGAGCCGTCGCCCGGAGTGGTGAGGCGGAGCAGGAAGGTGCCGGTCTGCTCGTCGGCGTAGAGCTTCGGGAGGACGAGAGCCCCGTTCGCGTCGGTCTTCAGGTCGGTCAGGGTGCGGACGGGGTTGTCCTCCGCGTTCTTGAAGTACGGGCCCTCGGTGTTCTCGGCCGGGTCCTCGGCGGCGGTGATCAGGGTTGCGGTGACGGCGACGCCCGTGGCCGGGGCGCCCTTGAACGTCGCCTTGACCTCGACCGCGTCCGCGAACTCGGTGCCGGGCGCGGCCGTCAGCTCCTTGTCGCCGATCCTGGCCAGCGCGTCGGCCTGGCGGGGGGTGACGCTAGCGGTGTAGTCGAGTCCGGGCAGGCTGCGGCCGGGGACGGTGACCCGGACCGTGAAGTCGCCGGTCTTCTCGCCCGCGCGCAGGGCCGGCGCGGCGGCCCTTCCGTCGGCTCCGGTGGTGACGAGGGCCTTGGTGCTACCGTCGGCGAAGCGGGCGTCGGTGTCACCCACGATCTCGAAGGCGAGCGCCGTCTTGGCGACACCGCCGCCGATGCGGTTCTCGGCACGGACCTTGATGCGCTCGGCGAACTCCGTGCCCGCGAAGGCGGTGAGCGGCCCGCTGCCCGCGTCCTCGATGCGCGCGACACCCAGGGTGGGCGTCGCAGGCGGCGTCGACGGCGGCGGAGTGGTCGCGGGGGGCGGAGTGGTGGTGGGAGGCGGCGTCGGGGTGGGCGTGCCGCCGGGCTGCGCGGGACTGGGGCCGGGGCTCGTGGGACCGGGCGTGACAGGGGCGGTCGGCGTGGGGCTCGCCGGGGTGGCGCCGTCGCTGCGGTCGTCCGGCAGGGTGCCCGTGCCGTCCGGGACCTGGTGGGTGCCGCGCTTGTAGTACTCGAACCACGACAGCACCGTCCGCAGGTACTCCCGCGAGTGGTTGTAGCTCAGGATCGCCCGGTCCAGATCGGCCTGCCGGGACAGGTCACGGCCGCCGGCGCACAGGTACTTGCCGGCCGCGAGGGCCGCGTCGTAGATGTTGTTCGGGTCCCTGCGGCCGTCGTTGTTGGCGTCCTGCCCCCACGTCTCCCAGGTGGACGGGATGAACTGCATCGGCCCGACCGCCCTGTCGTGGGTGCGGTCGCCGTCGTACGCGCCGTCGTCGGTGTCGGAGATGTTGGCGAAGCCGACGCCGTTGAGGACCGGGCCGAGGATCGGGGACGTCGTCGTGCCGTTGGCGTTGACGCGCCCGCCGCGCGCCTGGCCGGACTCGACCTTGCCGATGGCGGCGAGCAGCTGCCAGGGGAGGCGGCAGGCGGGGTCGGAGGCCGCAAGGGCCGTCTCGGCCTGCTTGTACGCGGCCAGGACCGTGGCCGGTATGCCCGCTTCCGCCGGACCTGTCACGACGGGCAGGTTGTCGGAATTCCCTGGCCGGTTCGACGTGTTGAGCGGCGGCAGGTCGGTGTAGTACGGGGAGTTGCCGGTGGCCGAGCTCTCCGGCGGGGCGGTCGACCCGGCGGCGTTGCCGTCGCCTCCCGCGGCGGCGGACGTGACGCCTGGCGCCTGTGACGCGGAGAGCGCGGCCACCGCGGCCGCGGCCACCGCGGTGGTGGTCGCCCCCTTGCGCAGCCGGCGGCCGAAATGCGCTGCCATACGTCTGTTCCCTCCCCGTGGACGGCCGTTAGCGCTCCCCGCGCATTGTCCCGGGTGACACTACGGCAACCACGGGCCCCGTAACACCGGCCCCCCGGCCGCTCTTGCGAGTTGTTCACCGACCGGCCATCCGGCGTGCGGCGAACGGCCTGCGGAACAGCCCGTTCGCATGGCGGACGGCCGGCATCGCGCATACTGGGCGCCGTTGTTCGAGGCCGGTCGCACACGGGGGACACATCATGCCGTTCACGCTCAGCCATGCCGCGGCGGTGCTGCCAGGAATCCGCAGGGACGGCACGGCCCGTGGACCGCTGCTCGCCTCGGCGCTCGTCGCGGGGTCTTTCTCGCCTGACATGACGTATTTCGCGGCAAGTGTCGTGCCTGGCGCCATGGAGTTCGGGAGCGTGACGCACGGGCCGGTGGGCGTCCTGACGGCCGATGTCGCCATCACCGCCGCGCTGGTGGGCCTCTGGCTCACGATCCGCGACCCGCTGGTGGCGCTCCTCCCGCGCGGATGGCAGGGGCGGGTGCACACGCTGCTGCGGGGTCGGGCCTGGCGGGGGCGGCCATGGACGTCGGCCGCGCTCTGGTTCTACGTGTCCGCCGTACTCGGCGCGACGACGCATGTGGTGTGGGACGCCTTCACCCACTTCGACCGCTGGGGCGTGCGGATGCTGCCGGTGCTCGGCGAGGTCGTGGCCGGCTTCCCGCTCTACACGTACACGCAGTACGGCAGTTCGGCGCTGGGACTCCTCGGCATGGTCTGGTTCACGGTCTCGGCGCTTCGGCGGCTGCCGGTGACGACGCCGGAGCCGCCCGCGTCGGTGCCGGTGCTCGGGCGCGGGGAGCGGCGGGCCGCCATGGCGGTGCTGGCGGTGTGCATGCTCGCGGGGATCACCCACCGCTGCGTGCGCTGGTACCAGTACTGGGGACGCATCGAGACGCCCCTCGACATCATCCCGACCGCGTGCTTCGGCGCGGGTGCGGGGCTGGCCGTGGGGCTGGTGCTGTACGGGACGACCACCCGCGTCCGCACCCGCCGCCGCACCACCCCGACCCCGGACGCCGACCGCGCGGGCGTCATCTGAGGACCGCCCCCGCGGCTTACGGGCAGGGCGCCCGCGGCCCACAGCACAGGCACCCCACCCGGCGGACGGGGGCTGACGCTCCCGTCACGCGATCAGTGCGCCGCGGACTCCCAGTCCGGGCCCACGCCCACCGACACATCCAGCGGCGCCCTCAACTCGACCGCCGTCGACATCTCGTGCCGCACGATCTCCTCGACCTGCGCCCGCTCGCCCGGCGCGAGCTCCAGGACGATTTCGTCGTGGACCTGGAGCAGCATCCGGGAGGTGAGCCCGGCCGCCCGCAGGGCGCCGTCGACGCGCAGCATCGCGACCTTGACGATGTCCGCGGCGGTGCCCTGGATCGGCGCGTTGAGCGCCATGCGCTCGGCGGCCTCGCGGCGCTGGCGGTTGTCGCTGTTCAGATCCGGCAGATAGCGGCGGCGGCCGAGCATCGTCGCCGTGTAACCCGTCGCCCGTGCCTCGTCCACCACGCGCCGCAGATAGTCACGGACCCCGCCGAAGCGCTCGAAGTAGGTGTCCATCAGCGCCCGTGCCTCGGCCGCCTCGATGTTCAGCTGCTGGCTGAGACCGAAGGCCGACAGGCCGTACGCCAGTCCGTAGGACATGGCCTTGATCTTGCGGCGCATCTCCGCGTCGACCGCGGACCGCCCGACGCCGAAGACCTGGGAGGCCACCGTCGTGTGCAGGTCCTCACCCGAGGTGAACGCCTCGATCAGACCCTCGTCCTCGGACAGATGGGCCATGACGCGCAGCTCGATCTGGCTGTAGTCGGCGGTCATCAGGGCGTCGAAGCCCTCGCCCACCACGAACCCGCGCCGGATCGCCCGCCCCTCGTCCGTGCGCACCGGCACGTTCTGCAGATTGGGATCGGTCGACGACAGGCGGCCGGTCGCCGCGACGGTCTGGCTGAAGGTCGTATGGATCCTGCCGTCCCCGGCGATCGTCTTGATCAGGCCCTCGACGGTGGAGCGCAGCCGGGCCTGCTCACGGTGGCGCAGCATCACCACCGGCAGCTCGTGGTCGGTCTGGCCGGCGAGCCAGGCCAGCGCGTCCGCGTCCGTCGTGTAACCGGTCTTGGTCTTCTTCGTCTTGGGAAGGTTCAGCTCGCCGAAGAAGACCTCCTGGAGCTGCTTGGGCGAGCCGAGGTTGAACTCATGGCCCACCGAGGCGTGCGCCTCCTTCACGGCCTGCTGCACCGCACCCGCGAACTGCTGCTCCATCGCCTCCAGATGGGCGCGGTCGGCGGCGATGCCGTGCCGCTCCATCCGGGCCAGCAGCAGCGAGGTGGGCAGCTCCACGTCGTGCAGCAGCTCGACCGCGCCGACCTCCTCGAGGCGGGCGCGGAACGCCTCGCCCAGGTCGAGGACCGCACGGGCCTGGGCCATCAGGGCGTCGGCCTCGGCCTGCTCGTCGGTGCCGAAGGCCAGTTGCCCGTCGGCGGCGGCGGGGGCCAGCTCGCGGTGGAGGTACTCCACGGAGAGGGCGTCTAGCGCGAAGGAACGGCGGCCCGGCTTGATCAGATACGCGGCGAGCGCGGTGTCCATCGTGATGCCCGCGATGTCCCAGCCGTGCTCGGGGAAGACCCGCAGCGCGTCCTTGGCGTTGTGCATGACCTTGGGCCGGTCCGGGTCGGCGATCCAGGCGGCGAAGGCCCGCTCGTCGGACTCGTCGAGCTGGGTCGTGTCGAACCAGGCGGCACTCCCGTCCGCGGCCGCCAGCGCGATCTCGCTGACGCTGCCGACACCCAGCGCCCAGGCGGCGACGGTGGCCACGCCGAGCGGCTGCCCGCCGTGCCGCTCCAGCCAGGGGGCCAGCTCGCCGGCGCCGAGCACGGTGCCGTCCAGCTCGACTCCGGCCTCCGGGGCCGGGGTCTCGTCCTCCTCGGCGCCCGGGTCGACCGCGAGCAGCCGGTCCCGCAGGCTCGGGTTGCGGATCTCCAGGACCTCGAGGAAGCCCTTCAGCGCGGTCCTGTCGTAGGGCTGCCGCTCCAGGTCCACGACGGACCTGGGCAGCTCGACGTCGCGCACCAGCTCGGTGAGGTGACGGTTCAGCTTGACGGACTCCAGGTGGTCGCGCAGGGACTGTCCGACCTTGCCCTTGACCTCGTCGGCGCGCTCGACCAGCTCCGCGAACGAACCGAACTGGTTGATCCACTTCGTGGCGGTCTTCTCACCCACGCCGGGGATGCCCGGCAGGTTGTCCGACGGGTCGCCGCGCAGGGCCGCGAAGTCCGGGTACTGCTGCGGGGTCAGTCCGTACTTCTCCTGGACCTTCTCCGGCGTGAAGCGCGTCAGCTCGGACACGCCCTTCGTCGGGTACAGCACGGTCACATGGTCGGAGACCAGCTGGAAGGAGTCGCGGTCGCCGGTGACGATCAGCACCTCGAATCCGGCGGCCTCGGCCTGCGTGGCGAGGGTGGCGATGATGTCGTCGGCCTCGAAGCCGTCCACCGCGAACCGCACCGCGTGCATGCTGTCCAGGAGCTCGCCGATCAGCTCGACCTGGCCCTTGAACTCGTCGGGCGTCGCCGAGCGGTTCGCCTTGTACTCCGGGAAGTCCTGGGAGCGCCAGGTCTTGCGGGACACGTCGAAGGCCACGGCGAAATGCGTGGGCGCCTCGTCGCGCAGCGTGTTCGCCAGCATCGACGCGAAGCCGTAGATGGCGTTGGTCGTCTGGCCGCTCGCGGTCGTGAAATTCTCCGCGGGCAGCGCGAAGAACGCCCGGTACGCCAGAGAATGCCCGTCCATGAGGAGCAGGCGCGGACGGGTTTCGTCTGGGGTCTTCTTCGATGCTGTCTCGGCCACGCCCCCGATCCTGCCACGGACCACCGACAACCCCGTCCACGGCAGCAGGAGCCCGGGCGCTGTCGATGACGCGTGACAGGATCGGGAGAACACACCGATCCCGCGCTCGAAGAGGAGCACGATGCCCAGCAAGCCGCCCGCAGGTGACCCGGTCCAGGACGCGCCGCAGGTCGAGGCGCCCCGGCATGCCGCGGCCGGCCTCCCCGCGATCGGGCACACGCTGAAGATCGCCCAGCAGCAGATGGGCGTGCGGCGCACCGCACAGACCCTCCTCAAGGTGAACCAGAAGGACGGGTTCGACTGCCCGGGCTGCGCCTGGCCCGAGGGCGACAAGCGGCATGTGGCCGAGTTCTGCGAGAACGGCGCGAAGGCGGTCGCCGAGGAGGCGACGCTGCGCCGGGTCACGCCCGACTTCTTCGCCGCGCACCCGGTCGCCGATCTCGCGGCCCGCAGTGGGTACTGGCTGGGTCAGCAGGGCCGGATCACGCAGCCCATGCTTCTGGAGCGAGGGGCGTCGGCGGAGGGTGCCGAGCGGTACGAGGCGGTGACGTGGGAGCGGGCCTTCGCGATCATCGCGGAGGAGCTCCAGGCGCTCGACTCCCCCGACGAGGCCGTCTTCTACACGTCGGGACGGACGAGCAACGAGGCGGCGTTCCTGCTGCAGCTCTTCGCCCGCGAGTTCGGCACCAACAACCTCCCCGACTGCTCGAACATGTGCCATGAGTCCTCGGGCTCGGCGCTCACCGAGACCCTCGGCGTCGGCAAGGGCAGTGTCTCCCTGGAAGATCTTCACCAGGCGGACCTGATCATCGTGGCCGGGCAGAACCCCGGCACCAACCACCCCCGGATGCTGTCCGCGCTGGAGAAGGCCAAGCTCTCCGGCGCGAAGATCATCTCGGTGAATCCGCTGCCCGAGGCCGGCCTGGAGAAGTTCAGGAACCCGCAGACCCCGCAGGGCATGCTCAAGGGCGTCTCCCTCACCGATCTCTTCCTCCAGATCCGCATCGGCGGCGACCAGGCCCTCTTCCGCCTCCTCAACAAGCTCGTCCTCGAAGCGTCCGACAGCGCCTCCGGCGCGGGCGACGGTGCGGTCGACGAGGACTTCGTACGGGACCACACCCACGGCTACGAGGAGTTCGCCGCCGCCGCGCGGGCGGCCGACTGGGACGAGACGCTCGCCGCGACCGGACTGGACCGGGCGGACATCGAGCGGGCCCTGCGCATGGTCCTGGACTCGAAGCGCACGATCGTCTCCTGGGCGATGGGCCTGACCCAGCACAAGCACGCCGTCCCGACGATCAGGGAGGTCGTCAACTTCCTGCTGCTGCGCGGCAACATCGGCCGCCCGGGCGCCGGGGTGTGCCCGGTGCGCGGGCACTCGAATGTGCAGGGCGACCGCACCATGGGCATCTTCGAGCGGCCCGCGCCGGCCTTCCTGGACGCCCTGGAGAGGGAGTTCGGCTTCACGCCGCCGCGCCACCACGGCCTCGACGTCGTCCGGTCCATCCGGGCGCTGCGCGACGGCGAGGCCAAGGTGTTCTTCGCCATGGGCGGCAACTTCATCGGTGCCAGCCCGGACACGGAGGTCACCGAGGCGGCCATGCGCCGCGCCCGTCTGACCGTGCACGTGTCGACGAAGCTCAACCGCTCGCACGCCGTCACGGGCACGCGCGCGCTGATCCTGCCCACGCTCGGCCGCACCGACAAGGACATACAGGCGAGCACTCTCGGTGGGAAAGGCACAGCGCAGTTCGTGACCGTCGAGGACTCGATGGGCATGGTCCATGCCTCGCGCGGCAACCTGCCGCCCGCGAGCCCGCATCTGCTCTCCGAGCCGGCGATCGTGGCCCGCATGGCCCGTGCCGTCCTCGGCGCCCGGTCGGAGACGCCCTGGGAGGACTTCGAGAAGGACTACGCGACGATCCGCGACCGGATCTCCCGGGTCGTCCCCGGCTTCGAGGACTTCAACGCGAGGATCGCGCGTCCCGGCGGTTTCACGCTGCCGCACGCCCCGCGCGACGAGCGCCGTTTCCCCACGGCCACCGGCAGGGCCAACTTCACGGCGGCCCCCGTCGAGTACCCCCGCGTCCCGCAGGGCCGGCTGCTGCTGCAGACCCTGCGCTCCCACGATCAGTACAACACCACGATCTACGGGCTCGACGACCGCTACCGCGGCATCAAGGGCGGCCGTCGCGTCGTCCTCGTGCACCCGGCGGACGCCGCCGGGCTGGGCCTCGCGGACGGTTCGTACACGGACCTGGTGAGCGAGTGGAAGGACGGCGTGGAGCGCCGGGCGGCCGGCTTCCGGGTCGTGCACTACCCGACCGCGCGGGGCTGCGCCGCCGCCTACTACCCGGAGACGAATGTGCTGGTGCCGCTGGATGCCACCGCGGACACCAGTAACACCCCCGCCAGCAAGTCCGTGATCGTGCGTCTGGAACAATCACCGGCCGACTGAGCGTTTGCTCAGGAGCAGCTGAGGACGTACCGACGTACGAAGACGTACGCACACGAACGGAGCCGGGCCCATGGGCGAGCAGACCAGCGTGAAGTTCCCGCAGGAGGTACTCGACGAGTACGCCGAACTCGGCGTCGACCTGCCCGCGCTGTTCTCCGCCGGGACTCTCGGCAACCGGATGGGTGTGCAGATCGTCGAGGCCTCGGCGGACCGGGTCGTCGGCACCATGCCCGTCGAGGGCAACACCCAGCCCTACGGGCTGCTGCACGGGGGCGCCTCCGCGGTCCTCGCCGAGACACTGGGCTCGGTCGGCTCGATGCTGCACGGCGGAGTCTCCAAGATCGCGGTCGGTGTGGACCTGAACTGCACCCACCACCGGGGAGTCCGCTCCGGCCAGGTGACCGGAGTGGCCACCCCCGTGCACCGGGGCCGCTCGACGGCCACGTACGAGATCGTGATCACCGACGAGCAGGACAAGCGGGTGTGCACGGCCCGCCTGACCTGCCTGCTGCGGGACGTGAACCCGAGCGACGAGGCACGGGTGCGCGACCTGGGCTGACCGGCCCCGCGGCCCTCGCCCGCACCGCGCCCCGTACAGCGCACGCGAGAAGGACCCGGGGAGGGGGCGAACGCCCTCCCCGGGTACTCCGGCGCTACCGCGCGTCGGACAGCGTCACCGGTGGACCGGCAGCGTGACAGTGCTGAGCCCGGCCCTGACGGACAGCTGCGTCCCGGCCGGATACCGGAGCGTGTAGTCGTAGTCGGTGGAGATCAGCACCACACCCAGCCGGTGCCCCTTCTCGAAGACGTGGTCCTGCGGCTGCATGCCCCACTCCAGGCGGTACTCGCGGCCTTCGACGACATGGCTCTGGCGCTCGACGGAGTGCCGGTTCCGGACGTCCAGCCAGCCGCGCGACACGATCTTGAAGTCGGTGGTCTCGGTACGGTGCTTCGTCCGGTAGGTGCAGCCGGTGTCACCGGGGATCCCCTCGCCGTAGCAGACGAGCTGCGAGGTGTCCGCGACGGTCCCGGCTGTCGCGCGCGTGTCGGTGCCGTAGTCGACCAGCAGCGCGGTCACGTACGGTGACGAGCCGGCGAGCGAGGCCCGTACCGACACCTCCGGGACACCGTTCAGGCGCAGGTCGGCCGGGAGCGGCCCCGTCGTGTACGCGAGCCGGTCGGGGCGGGCCGTGTCAGGAGCGGCGACCAGCTCCTCGGCAGGCACCGTACGGCCCGCGTCGGTCATCGTCTGCCGCACCGGCCTGCCCGGGAGCGGCGAGAGTCCGTCGGCGTTCAGCCGCAGGGTGAGGTCGCGGGTGGAGCGTGCGGGCCACTCCGACTGCTGCCGCCAGCTGAAGTCCGCCTGCTCGACGTCGACGCGGGGAGCGGTGAGGGCGCCGTTGTCCAGCCCGTACAGCCAGTGGTCGAACCACTGGTGCAGTTGGTGCAGCCACTCCTCCATGCGCAGCGGCATCGGATTCACGTGGCCGGCCTGGTGCAGCCACAGCTTCCGCGGGACGTCGTGCTTCTTCAGGGCCTCCCAGAGCTGTCCGAAGTGCTGGGTCTTCACGTTCCAGTCGTTGCCGCCGTGCACGACGAAGACGCCTGCCTTGATCTTCGGCACGTCCCGGAGATAGTCCCGCTCCTTCCAGAAGCGGGTGAAGTCTCCGGTCACCCGGTCCTGTTCGGCGGTCAGCCGGTCGATCACGGGCTTGCAGATCTCCCGGTCGGTGCGCGTGTGGACGTACTTGGCGAGGACGTCGGTGTCCTCGCCCTGGAAGCCGCCGGGCGCCACGACCCCTCCGCCGGCGCGGTAGTAGTCGTACCAGGACGAGATCCCGGAAATCGGCACGATCGCCTTGAGCCCCTCGACGCCGGTGGTCGCGACCGCGGTCGGCAGCGTGCCGTTGTACGAGATCCCCATCATCGCGGTGTTCCCGGTCGCCCAGGCGGCGCCGACCGGACTGCCGTCCAGGGCCCAGCCCCTGGCCCGTCCGTTCAGCCAGTCGACGGCGGCCTTCGCACCGAGGGTCTCGTTGCGGCCGCCGGAGGTCGGGCAGCCCGTGGAGCCGCCGGTGCCGAGGCTGTCGACCTGCGCGACCGCGTAGCCGCGCGGCAGGAAGTAGTTGTCCGTGTAGCCGGACCAGGTCACGGAGGCGCCGGACTGCGCGGACGGGCGGGACTGCGGGGAGGCGCCGGACTGCTCGTACGGGCCCACGAGCCCCGGGACCCGTTCGGTCGGTGCGAGCCGCCTGCCCGCCGGAAGACCGTCCTCGTCCACGTCCACGTTGTGGTTCTGCACGTCGTTGCCGCCCGCCCAGTAAGGGCTCGCCTCGACGATCGTGGCGACCTTCAGCCCGGAGTCCGTCTCCTTCGGCCGCAGGATCCGCATCCGTACGGTGTCGCGCCAGCCGTCGCCGTCGCTGTCCACCTCGGTCTCGATGTCGACCTGTTGATAAATCGCGTCGGCCCGGGAGAAGACCGGCCGGGTCTCGTCGCCGACGATGCTCAGCGCGGGGGTCCCCGCCTGAGCGGCGGGCGCGGGGAGCGCCGTCAGCAGGGAAGCGGCAAGAGCCGCTGTCCCCCAGGTCCGAACTCTCCGTACGAGTCGGGGTGTCCGGGCCGTACCTATTCGGGTGGGTCTCGCCATCGTGCCTGCCTCCAGGGACGGGATGAGTGACGATCACGCGGGAAGCGCGGACACATTCCACCGCTCGTGCACCAGCCGCACCAGACCGCGACACTGCCAACACCTGTGACCCCGTGTCCTCTTGCCCCACCCGCCGTTCACCGCTTCACTGTCGCTCTCCCCACAGGAGGTCCCGTCCCCACCACACGCAGAGGGGTTCTTCTTGACCGCCGTACGCACCACCGCGCTCACCGCCGCCACCGCGGCCGCCTGCGCCGTCGTCCTCGCCACCGCGATCCCGTCCGCGGCCATCAACTCGTACAACGCCACGCCCGCGCCCGAGCGCACCGAAGTGGGCGCCCTGGTCGCCACCTGGGACAACGACGGCGATCCGGCCACCCCCGACCGCGTCGACTGGGTCTGCTCCGGCACGATGGTCGACACGAACACGTTCCTGACCGCCGCGCACTGCACCACCGACTGGCCGGCGAACGTGAAGTTCTACGTCTCCCTCGACCAGGACGTGCAGTCCGGACTCGACAAGGCCGCCGCCGAGCACCCGGGCGACCCCGCCGCCGTCGCGAACGCCGTCGCCGTCCAGGGCACCGCGCACAGCCACCCGGCCTACCCGGGGCCCGCATCCGACACGCACGACATCTCGGTGATCGAACTGCCCGCGGCCAAGGCCAAGGCCCGCTGGTCCTTCACCCCGGCCGCGCTCCCCAAGGCCGGGGCCCTCGCGGCGCTCGGCCCGCAGGGTCTCGACGACACGTCGTTCCTCGTCGCCGGATACGGCACCCAGGAGGCCCAGCGCGGCCCCGGCGGGCACACCCACCCCGGCGGCGGAGTCCGGATGAAGGCCCCGGTCACCTACAACGCGCTCAACGACGCCTGGCTGCGGCTGGCCATGACCGCCCCGCAGGGCAACGGTGGCGCCTGCTACGGGGACTCCGGCGGCCCGAACTTCGCCACGCTGGCGGGCAAGCGCACCCTTGTCGCCACCACGATCACCGGAGACACCCCCTGCTACGCCACGAACGTGACGTACCGGCTCGACACCCCCGGCGCCCGCGCCTTCCTCTCCCCTTTCGTCGCGCTGCCCTGAAACCCTTGCGGGAACGGGATGTTGTGCTCCCGCGGGCAAGGTCCTAGCGTTCCCTCATGAGGCACAAGGCGTACCGCCCGGCCAGGGCCGCCGTCGGCGCGGCCCTGGCCGCCGGTGTTCTCGTGGGTGCGGCAGCCTGCTCGGCCGGAGGGTCCGACGCATCCGGCGGCCCCCACGGACGCAGCGCCTCCCACCAGGAGCGGACCGGCGCCCCCACCCCCAGCACACCCGCGGACATCTGCACCGGCCTCGTCACGTACTGGGTCGGAGAGGCCCTCAAGGGCAGCAGTTGGGCGGGCCTCGACTGGGAGCAGAAGGGCCTCTCCAACGAGCAACTCGTCATCCACGACGAGGTCCTGGTCGAGGCACGCGAGGAGGAGAAGCACAACGGCCGCCCCGCCGCCCTGGCGTTGATCAGGCGTCAGGTCCGGTTGACGTGCGAGGCGCAGAACGGCGCCACCGGCAGCTCGGAGAACTGGCGGCCGCCACGGTGAACGGAGTCCGTTCCGGTTCCGGTTCCGGCCCCGGGCCTGGGCCTGGGCCTGGCCACCGCTCTGATACCGGCCCCGGTTCCGGTTTCGGTTCCGGTGCCGTCGAGGTGCGCTCGGCACCGACGGCCGCGGCATCTGCCTCACCGTGATCGCCCGGCTGCCGTGAGATCTCCTCAAGATCTCCCCACGCACCTGCGGCGGAGCTTCGCGGGGTATCGAACAGCCTTTCCTGCGCGTAACGCTGTGTAGCCGAAAGGACATGGGAGGGCCGGGCGGCACCCTTGGCGCGACAGACCTCCCACACCCCCCGCGGACACCGAGACAAACCCGACCCACGTCAGCACCAAGATTGCTTCATGCCCCTTAGCGGAACTGGGCGTTCTCAGCATGTGAACACTCAGCCACCGCGCGGAAACGCCCTATGTGCCCACACAGCACCCACGCCGTCTCCCTCGTGGCATAACAAGACAGTCACATCCTGACCTTCAACGCTCCCGGACCCCACCAGCTGCGCTTAGAGTCACGGCCAGTCACCGCGCCGCCGGGCGTGTCTGCAGCACGGCCCCGTTACACCACCAGTACGGCCCGGCGGAGGAAACGGCACCTCAACCACGAGGAGGCCGCGCCAGGGAAAGGACACAGCGTGCGACACCGTTCCTTGCTCATTCTCACCACCGTGATCACTACGGGAGCACTCACCCTCACCGCCTGCGGGTCGCGCGACGACAACAGCGGCAGCACCGACAGCGGCGGCAAGACGACCGTCGTCATCGGTGTCGACGCCCCGCTGACCGGATCGCTTTCCGCGCTGGGCCAGGGCATCAAGAACTCCGTGGATCTGGCGGCCAAGACCGCCAACAAGAACAACGAGGTCCCCGGCGTCGAGTTCAAGATCGAGTCCCTCGACGACCAGGCCGTCCCGGCCTCCGGCCAGGCCAACGCCACCAAGCTCGTCGGCATGAAGGACGTCCTCGGCGTCGTCGGCCCGCTGAACTCCGGCGTCTCCCAGTCGATGCAGGGTGTCTTCAACACGGCGAACCTGACCCAGGTGTCCCCCGCCAACACGAACCCGGCTCTGAGCCAGGGCGACAACTGGGGCAAGGGCGAGAAGAAGCGTCCGTTCCCGACGTACTTCCGTACCGCCACCACGGACGTCATCCAGGGCAAGTTCGCCGCCCAGTACCTGTACAACGACGCCAAGAAGAAGAAGGTCTTCGTCGTCGACGACAAGCAGACCTACGGCGCCGGTCTCGCCGCCATCTTCTCCGAGGAGTTCGAGCGTCTCGGCGGCAAGGTCGTCGGCACCGACCACGTCACGGTGAAGGAGACCGACTTCTCCAGCACCGCCGACAAGGTCAAGGCCTCCGGCGCGGACTCGGTCTACTTCGGCGGCCAGTACCCCGAGGGCGGTCTCCTCTCCGACCAGGTCAAGAAGGCCGGCGCGAAGATCCCCACCATGGGTGGCGACGGCATCTACGACCCGCAGTTCATCAAGGCCTCCGGTGAGGCGAACGACGGCGACCTCGCGACCTCCGTCGGCTACCCGGTCGAGAAGCTCCCGACCGCCAAGAAGTTCATCGCCGACTACCAGGCCGGCGGTTACAAGGACCCGTACGCGGCGTACGGCGGCTACTCCTACGACGCCGCCTGGGCCATCATCCAGGCCGTCAAGTCGGTCGTCGCGGCGAACGACGGCAAGGTCCCGGCCGACGCCCGTGCCAAGGTCACCGAGGCGATGTCCAAGGTCTCCTTCGACGGCGTGACCGGCAAGGTGGCCTTCGACGAGTTCGGCGACACCACGAACAAGCAGCTCACCGTCTACGCGGTCAAGAGCGGCGCCTGGGCGGACGTCAAGAGCGCCACGTTCGAGGACTGATCCCGACAGCATTGCCCCGCACCACATGATCCAGCCCGCGCGAGGGCGCAAACAGCGCCCTCGCGCGGTTTCATATCCGACACGCTCATCGGAGGCCCTGCGGTGAACGAACTGCCGCAACAGCTGGCCAATGGCCTTGCCCTCGGTGCCCTTTACGGCCTCATCGCCATCGGGTACACCATGGTTTACGGCATCGTCCAGCTCATCAACTTCGCCCACGGCGAGATCTTCATGATCGGGGGCTTCGGCGCCCTCACCACCTACATCTGGCTCCCCAGTGGAACCTCCCTCCTGGTGGCGATCCCGCTCATGATCATCGGCGGCGCAATAGCCTCCGTCGCCGTCGCAACCGCCGCGGAACGCTTCGCGTACCGGCCACTGCGCAACGCCCCGCGCCTGGCCCCGCTCATCACCGCGATCGGCCTGTCGATCGCCCTGCAGCAGATCGTCTGGGGCTTCTACCCGGAGGCCAAGGCCGCCCGGAGCTTCCCGGAGTTCACCGGGGAGTCCTTCAAGCTCCTGGACAACCTGGCCATCCAGCGCGCCGACGCCTTCGTGCTGGTCCTCGCCCCTCTCTGCATGCTCGCCCTCGGCTTCTTCGTCTCCAAGAGCCGCAGCGGCCGCGCCATGCAGGCCACCGCGCAGGACCCCGACACCGCGAAGCTGATGGGCATCAACACCGACCGCATCATCGTGATGGCCTTCGCCATCGGCGCCGCCTTCGCCGCGGTCGCGGCGGTCGCCTACGGCCTCGACAAGGGCCAGATCAACTTCGAGATGGGCTTCATCCTCGGACTCAAGGCGTTCACCGCAGCAGTCCTCGGCGGCATCGGCAACATCTACGGCGCCATGGTCGGCGGCGTCGTCCTCGGCCTCGCCGAGTCCCTGTCGATCGCCTACATCGAAGAGATCCCCGGCATGCAGCAGCTCGGCGGTGGCGCCTGGTCCAACGTCTGGGCTTTCGTACTCCTCATCGTCGTGCTCCTCGTCAGGCCGCAGGGCCTGCTCGGTGAGCGCGTCGCGGATCGGGCGTGAGAACGATGACCACCGACACCACCAAGACCACGGACATCGCCCCCGCTGACACCGCCACCCGCGCCACCATGCTGCGCTGGCTCACCGCGGCAGGCGGCCTGGCCACCCTCGCCAGCACCTTCCTGGCATGGACCTGGACCTCGGAGTTCCCCGGCAACCTGACCGTCACCGGATACCCCGGCGGCCTGCAGGTCCTGACCCTCGTCGCCGGACTGCTCATCACCCTGTTCGCGCTGGCATCGCTCGGCATCAAGGGCCTCCGCTGGCTCGCCCCCGCCGGCACCACCAAGGCCCTGCAACTGCTCGCCCTGGGCGCCGTGGGCACCACCTGGTTCACCGTCGTCGCCATCTCCGTCAAGCTCGGCGGTGTGGTCAACCTCGAACCGGGCGGCTTCGTCGCCGCCGTGGCCTCCGCGATCCCCGTCGTCACCGCATTCCTGCTGCCGGACGACACCCGCAAGGCCCCCCGGCCCATGGAACTCCCCTCCTGGGCCGAGATCCTGATCATCGTCGCCGCCTTCGCGGTCGGCCTCTTCGTGATCACGTACGGCATCGACACCGAGGACGCCGAGCTCTTCACCGGCTACCTCATCACCGTCGGCTTCGGCGTCGGCGCGTTCTTCAAGGCCGGACTCGTCGCCCGCCTCTCCGCCGTCACCGCCAAGTACCGCCAGGTCACGGTCATCGCGGCCTTCGCCGCAGCCGCTGCCTTCCCGTTCACCCAGAGCACCGACCAGTACACGCTGGTCGCGGTCAACATCCTCATCTTCGCGACCGTCGCCCTGGGCCTGAACGTCGTCGTCGGCCTCGCCGGCCTCCTCGACCTCGGATACGTCGCCTTCCTCGGCGTCGGCGCCTACACCGCCGCCCTCGTCTCCGGTTCGACCGCCTCCGCCTTCGGCGTCCAGTTCCCCTTCTGGGCCTCGGTCATCACCGGCGCCGTTGTCTCGCTGATCTTCGGCGTCGTCATCGGCGCCCCCACCCTGCGACTGCGCGGCGACTACCTCGCCATCGTCACCCTCGGCTTCGGAGAGATCTTCCGCATCGCCATGGGCAACCTCGACGGCGTCTCCGGCCCGCAGATCACCAACGGCCCCAACGGCATCCCCAACATCCCGGACCTCGAGTTCTTCGGATACAACTTCGGGGAAGCCCACAACATCCTCGGCTTCGAACTCGGCGCCTACGCCAACTACTACCTGCTGATGCTGCTCGCGATGGTCCTGGTCATCGTGGTCTTCGCCCGGGCCGGCAGCTCCCGCATCGGCCGCGCCTGGGTCGCCATCCGCGAGGACGAGACCGCAGCCACCGCCATGGGCATCAACGGCTTCCGGGTCAAGCTCATCGCCTTCGCACTCGGCGCCACCCTCGCCGGCCTCGCCGGCACCGTGCAGGCACACGTGCAGCACACCGTGGTCCCCGAGATGTACCAGTTCGCCGGACCCGTACCGCCCAACTCGGCCTTCCTCCTGGCGGCCGTCATCCTCGGCGGCATGGGCACCATCAGCGGACCGCTGCTGGGCGCCACGCTGCTCTACATGATCCCGGCCAAGCTGCAGTTCCTCCAGGACTACCAGCTCCTCGGCTTCGGTATCGCCCTCATCCTGCTGATGCGCTTCCGCCCCGAAGGCCTCATCGCCAACCGTCGCGCTCAGCTCGAATACCACGAGACCGACCAGACCGACGTACCGGACAAGGGCCTGGAACCCGGCGTCGGCATCGCCAAGGCTGGGGCGTGAACGTCATGACGACCACCACCGAAACCACCACAACCGCCACGGCCGAGACGGTCCTCGAAGCGAGCGGCGTCACCATGCGCTTCGGCGGCCTCACCGCCGTACGCTCCGTCGACCTGACGGTCCGCTCGGGCGAGATCGTCGGCCTCATCGGCCCCAACGGTGCCGGAAAGACGACGTTCTTCAACTGCCTGACCGGTCTGTACGTGCCCACCGAGGGCAAAGTCAGCTACAAGGGCACGGTGCTACCGCCCAAGCCGCACCTCGTCACCAAGGCCGGCATCGCCCGTACCTTCCAGAACATCCGGCTCTTCGCCAACATGACCGTCCTGGAGAACGTCCTCGTCGGACGCCACACCAGGACCAAGGAAGGCCTCTGGTCGGCACTGCTGCGCGGACCCGGCTTCAAGAAGGCCGAAGCCGCGTCCCACGAACGCGCCATGGAACTCCTCGAGTTCATCGGCCTCTCGCACAAGGCCGACCACCTCGCCCGCAACCTGCCCTACGGCGAACAGCGCAAGCTGGAGATCGCCCGGGCACTCGCGAGCGACCCCGGCCTGCTCCTCCTCGACGAGCCCACGGCCGGCATGAACCCGCAGGAGACCCGGGCCGCCGAAGAACTCATCTTCGCGATCCGCGACATGGGCATCGCCGTCCTCGTCATCGAGCACGACATGCGCTTCATCTTCAACCTGTGCGACCGGGTCGCCTGCCTCGTCCAGGGCGAAAAGCTCATCGAGGGCACCGCGTCGGTCGTCCAGGGCGACGAGCGTGTCATCGCGGCCTACCTCGGTACGCCCTTCGAGGGCGCGCCGGGCCAGGAAGAGGTCGCCGAGGTCGAGGCGGCCGAGCAGGCGACGGCGGGGGCCGCCGCCGACGAACCCGCCGAAGCGGCCGCCGCGGACGAGACCCCGGACGCCGGCGATACCGAGGCTTCGGACGACGCCGCGGACCCGAGCGACGCCGACGACACCTCCGGCGCGGACAGCGACACCAGCACCACCAGCAAGGAAGGGGACGCGAAGTGACCGCACTCCTCGAAGTCGAGGACCTCCGGGTCGCCTACGGCAAGATCGAGGCCGTCAAGGGCATCTCCTTCTCCGTCGAGGCCGGCCAGGTCGTCACCCTCATCGGCACCAACGGCGCCGGTAAGACCACCACCCTGCGCACCCTCTCCGGGCTGCTCAAGCCGACCAGCGGCAAGATCGCCTTCGACGGACAGATCCTCAACGGCATCCCCGCCCACAAGATCGTGTCCCTCGGACTGGCCCACTCCCCCGAGGGCCGGCACATCTTCCCGCGCCTCAGCATCGCCGAGAACCTCCAGCTGGGAGCGTTCCTGCGCAGCGACAAGGACGGCATCGAGAAGGACATCCAGCGCGCCTACGACCTCTTCCCCATCCTGGGAGAGCGCCGCAAGCAGGCCGCCGGAACCCTCTCGGGCGGTGAGCAGCAGATGCTCGCGATGGGCCGGGCCCTCATGTCCCAGCCCAAGCTCCTGATGCTGGACGAGCCGTCGATGGGTCTCTCCCCGATCATGATGCAGAAGATCATGGAGACCATCACCGCACTGAAGGCCCAGGGCACGACGATCCTGCTCGTCGAGCAGAACGCCCAGGCCGCGCTCTCCCTCGCGGACCAGGCGTACGTCATGGAGGTCGGCGAGATCAAGCTCACCGGCACCGGCCAGGACCTGCTCCACGACGAGAACGTCCGCAAGACGTACCTCGGCGAGGACTGAGCACGACAGGCACACGAGGAGGCCCGCACCCCGGGATCGGGGGGCGGGCCTCCTCATACGTACCGACACCTACAACCGGGCATCCCGGCAGCCGGGGCTACTGCCCCTTCGCGGCCTTCTTCTCCTCGGCGTCCTCGATGACCGCCTCCGCGACCTGCTGCATCGACAGCCGCCGGTCCATCGACGTCTTCTGGATCCACCGGAACGCGGCAGGCTCCGTCAGCCCGTACTGCGTCTGCAGGATGCTCTTCGCCCGGTCGACCAGCTTCCGCGTCTCCAGCCGCTGAGCGAGGTCCGCGACCTCCTTCTCCAGCGCCCTCAGCTCCGCGAACCGCGACACCGCCATCTCGATGGCCGGCACCACGTCGCTCTTGCTGAACGGCTTCACCAGATACGCCATCGCACCGGCGTCCCGGGCCCGCTCCACGAGGTCGCGCTGCGAGAACGCGGTGAGCATGAGGACCGGGGCGATCGACTCCTCGGCGATCTTCTCCGCGGCGGAGATGCCGTCGAGCACCGGCATCTTCACATCGAGGATGACCAGATCCGGCCGGTGCTCCCGGGCGAGCTCGACGGCCCGCTGGCCGTCCCCGGCCTCGCCCACGACCTGGTAGCCCTCTTCCTCGAGCATCTCTTTGAGGTCGAGGCGGATGAGGGCCTCGTCCTCGGCGATGACGACGCGGGTCGTCAGCGGCGGGACGTGCGACGTGTCGGTGTCGTCGTCTGCGACGGGCTGGGGCGACTCGGGCTCGGGGGCGGTCACGGTACTCCTCGCTGCGCGGCAGGTGCTGCTTTCAAAAGCCTACCTAGCTGAAGCGCTCGCTGGTCACCGGGTACACTGCGACAGGCGAACCTGGCCGGGTTGGCGAAATGGCAAACGCTGATGTCTCAAACACATCTGCCCGTGAGGGCTTGCGGGTTCGAGTCCCGCACCCGGTACTGCGCAAGGAAGCGGATGTCCACGTTCTCGTGAACATCCGCTTTTTGCTACTCGGCGCCACGATCAGTTGCCCAGAGTGGCCGCATGAACTTCCACGGCACTGATGTGCGACAGAAGGCCCTCTCGCTGCTGCGAGGCGGAGCAAGGAACGCGGACCGCAGGGAATCCGTCGCCCTCATGGACGCGCACATCGGGCCCAAGTACTGAGCTCGGGCCCGGCCGTGTGCGCGGTGGATCAGGCGTGGAGCAGCCGGTTGAAGAAGGTCCGGTACCGCTGGAGTGCGACGCGGAGGCCTTCGGTCTCGATCTCCTCGCCCCGGCTCCACTGGGACTCGAGGTCCTTCTTGTGGTCGGCGAAGTTCGCGGCCAGCGACTGGATCACGTCGGCGACCAGGGCGTCGGCGGCGCGGACGGAGTCCCTCGGGTCGTCGACGAAGGTGCCCTGGATCTCCTGCCAGCGGTCCCGGTAGCTCTCGGCCTCCCCGGGTGGGATGAGGGGCGGGCCCTGCTCGGGGGCCGCGGCGGTCGCGGGTTCCTCGGCTGACGCCGGCTCTTCGGGGGGTTCGGCAGGTGCTTCCTCCGTGGTGCCGGGCACCGGTGCGGCTTCGCCGGGATAGGCCGGCGGCGGCTCGTCGCGGGCGGCGTCCAGTGTGGTGTCCTGCGCGGTGGTGTCCTCCCTGGAGGTGTCGGTCTTCGGGTGCGCCAGGTCGTCGGTGGTGAGACCGCTCGTCGAGGCGTCGTGGGTGGTGTCGGTGTCTCGCATGTCAACTCACCTCGTGCGGCGCGGGGTCAGGCCGCGTCGTGCCGGGTTCGTCGGTCGCTTCGGGGGTTCCTGTCGCCGAGCAGCTCCTGGAAGAGGGCCCGGTAGTGCACCATGGCGCCGCGCAGTTCCTCGGTGGTCGCGCGGCCCTCTCTGTTGCGGATGCCGACGTCGTGGGCGGCGCGGTAGTGCTCCAGGGTGCGTCCGTGTTCGACGGAGAGGTCCCGGAGTTGCTGGTCGTAGCCTTCCGTCGGGTAACCGCGGTCGCTCATGAGGCGGGTGACCAGGCGGTCGGCGTCGTCGACGCTCGTGCCTGGTGCGTCGACGAAGTGCTGTTCCGCGTGCTTCCACTCCTCGGCGTACCGTGCGCGGGCTTCCGCGGGCAGTTGCCTGATGTCGAGGTCCTGGTGCCGTTGCTCCCGGGAGCGCAGGTCGCGTTCCGCGGAGTGCCGGCTGTCCTCGGTCTGGACGGTCCGGTCGTACTCGGGTCCGAACCGTTCCTGGAGGCGACGCCGGCGCATGGCGAGCCATACGCCCACGGCGATGAGGATCAGGAGGACCGCGAGGGCGACGATGATGGCGATGAGCGTTCCTGTGGACATCCGGACCTCCAGGTGCGTCCGTTGTCGGCCGGGCCCTGTGTGGTTCGGGCCTCCTGTAGTCGCCGACTGCCCGGGACGAGACCGGACAAACGTCTTCAGGGACTCGTGTCGTCCTCGCCGATGTGGTGCACCCGCACGAGATTCGTCGAGCCCGGGACGCCCGGCGGTGAGCCGGCCGTGATGACCACGATGTCGCCCTTCTGGCAGCGGCCGATCTTCAGGAGCATCTCGTCGACCTGGGCGACCATCGCGTCCGTCGACTCGACACGCGGGCCGAGGAAGGTCTCCACGCCCCAGGTGAGGGTGAGCTGGGAGCGGGTGGCCGGGTCCGGGGTGAAGGCCAGCAGCGGGATCGGGGAGCGGTAGCGGGAGAGGCGGCGGACGGTGTCGCCCGACTGGGTGAAGGCGACCAGGAATTTCGCGCCGAGGAAGTCGCCCATTTCGGCGGCTGCGCGGGCGACGGCTCCGCCCTGGGTGCGGGGCTTGTTGCGTTCCGTGAGCGGCGGGAGGCCCTTGGCGAGGATGTCCTCCTCTGCGGCTTCGACGATCCGCGCCATGGTGGTGACCGTTTCGACGGGGTACTTGCCGACGCTGGTCTCGCCGGAGAGCATCACGGCGTCGGTGCCGTCGATGACCGCGTTGGCGACGTCGGAGGCCTCTGCGCGGGTGGGACGGGAATTGTCGATCATCGATTCGAGCATCTGGGTGGCGACGATGACCGGTTTGGCGTTGCGCTTGGCGAGTTTGATCGCGCGCTTCTGGACGATGGGCACCTGCTCCAGGGGCATTTCCACGCCGAGGTCGCCACGGGCGACCATGATGCCGTCGAAGGCGGCGACGATGTCGTCGATATTGTCGACGGCCTGCGGTTTCTCGACTTTGGCGATGACGGGGAGCCGGCGGCCTTCCTCGTCCATGATGCGGTGCACGTCTTCGATGTCGCGTCCGCTGCGGACGAAGGAGAGTGCGATGACGTCGGCGCCGATTCTGATCGCCCAGCGGAGGTCGTCGATGTCCTTCTCGGAGAGCGCGGGGACGGAGACGGCAACGCCGGGGAGGTTGAGGCCCTTGTGGTCGGAGATGACGCCGCCTTCGACGACGGTGGTGCGGACGCGGGGTCCGTCGACGGCGGTGACTTCGAGGGCGACGCGGCCGTCGTCGACGAGGATGCGCTCTCCCGTGGTGACGTCGGCGGCGAGGCCGGAGTATGTGGTTCCGCAGGTGTGGCGGTCGCCTTCGGCGGGTTCGACGGTGATGGTGAACTCGTCGCCGCGTTCAAGCAGTACGGGACCTTCACGGAATCGTCCCAGGCGGATCTTCGGGCCTTGAAGGTCGGCGAGCACGCCGACGCTGCGGCCGATTTCGTCGGAGGCCTTGCGAACGCGCTGATAGCGCTCCTCGTGGTCGGCGTAGGTGCCGTGGCTGAGGTTGAAGCGGGCGACGTCCATTCCGGCTTCGACCAGTGCCTTGATCTGGTCGTATGTCTCGGTGGCGGGCCCCAGTGTGCAGACGATCTTTGCTCGGCGCATGGTTCGAGCCTATTGCTTACCGGCCGGTAGAGATTCGGCTGAGAATGACTACTCAACAACCTTTACGTGAAGGCTTATTGACAAGTATTGAATTGTGCATGGGGTCGCTCTTTTGAGCAATTCGACGTCCCCCCTCTTGGGTGACTGCCGTGAAGCCGCCCGCGTGTCACAGCTGCGGCGGTGTCATCGTGAAGCGCGCGTTCACCTGCGCGTAGACGGTCTGGCGCTGCGGCTCCAGGTCGAGGGCGGGGGCGGCCTCGGTGGCGGCGCCGGCGAAGGCGGCCGAGCGCATGGCGCCGGAGGCCTGGGGCATGTCGTACGACATGGGCGCCTCGGCGCCGAGGTCGGCGAGCTCGACGAGGGCGGCGAGGCGGGCTCCGAGGGCCTCGGCGTACTCGCGGGCGCGCCGGACGGCTTCGCGGACGGCCTGGCGGCGGGCCTCGCCGTGGGCCGGGGAGTCGGGGCGCAGGGACCACCAGGGGCCGTCGACGCGGGTGAGCTCGAGGTCGGCGATGCGGGTCGTGAGCTCGCCGAGGGCGGTGAAGTCGCTGAGCGCCGCGGTGATGTGGACGCGGCCGTGGTAGGCGCGGACGCGTTCGCCGCGGCCGTGCTGGGTCAGCTCGGGACTGATGGAGAACGCGCCGGTCTCCAGTTTCTCGACCGCGTCGCCGTACGACTTGATCAGGTCGAGCACCTGGCCGTTGCGGCGGGTCAGATCCTCAAGGGCGGACCTGCGGTCCCTGCCGCGTGCGCTGACCATGACCCCGATCCGGGCGATCTCCGGGTCGACCTCGAGGCGGGCTTCACCGCGAACCGCGACGCGCGGCGTCTCGGGTGTTCCGTACGGTGCCGGTGGTGCGGTGTCGCTGCTCACGGTCCACTCCCTCGCTGGTGTCCTCGAATCACTTTCGCACGGTGCCGTGCTGCGCCAGAATCTACGCGCGTTGTGTCAGTGAACGAGGGAGATCTTCATGCCGATGAATCGCAGGACGTTCCTTGGCCGTTCGGCCGCCGCAGGTGCCGGGGTGGCCGTCGTGGGGAGCGTCGCCGGGCCCGCCGAGGCTCATGGACACGGAGGGCGGAGGAAGCGGTACTCGTTCACGGTGATGGGGACGACCGACCTGCACGGCAACGTCTTCAACTGGGACTACTTCACGGACAAGGAGTTCGACGACAAGAACCACAACGACGTGGGTCTTGCCAAGATCTCGACCCTGGTCGACCAGGTCAGGAGCGAGAAGGGCAGGCGCAACACCCTTCTCATCGACGCCGGTGACACCATTCAGGGCACCCAGTTGTCGTACTACTACGCCAAGGTCGACCCGATCACCGCCCGCAGCGGTCCGATCCACCCGATGGCGCAGGCCATGAACGCGATCGGCTACGACGCCGCGGCGCTCGGCAACCACGAGTTCAACTACGGCATACCGGTGCTGCGGAAGTTCGAGGAGCAGTGCGACTTTCCGCTGCTCGGCGCCAACGCCCTGGACGCGAAGACGCTCCGGCCGGCCTTCCCGCCCTACAGCATGCACCGGATGTGCACCCCGCTCGGCCGGGATGTCAGGGTCGCCGTCCTCGGGCTCACCAACCCCGGTATCGCGATCTGGGACAAGGCCAACGTCAGCGGGAAGATGGTGTTCCCCGGTCTCGAGGAGCAGGCCGCGAAGTGGGTGCCGAAGCTGCGCGCGATGGGTGCGGACGTCGTCGTCGTGTCGGCGCACTCGGGGTCGAGCGGCACGTCCTCGTACGGTGACCAGCTCCCGTACATCGAGAATGCCGCTGCGCTCGTGGCCGAGCAGGTGCCGGGCATCGACGCGATTCTCGTGGGGCACGCGCACACGGAGATCGTCGAGTACTTCGTCACGAACAAGCAGACCGACAAGCAGGTCGTGCTGTCCGAGCCGCTGAAGTGGGGCCAGCGGCTGACGCTCTTCGACTTCGACCTGGTGTGGGAGAAGGGCCGCTGGACGGTGGAGCGGGTGGGCGCGAAGGTCCTCAACTCCAACACCGTCGCCGAGGATCCGCAGATCACCAAGCTGCTGGGTGACGAGCACGACAAGGTCGTCGCGTACGTCAATCAGGTCATCGGCACCTCCACCGCCGCGATGGCCACGGCCGAGGCGCCGTGGAAGGACGAGCCGATCATCGATCTGATCAACCACGTCCAGGCGGAGACGGTGAAGGCGGCGCTGGCCGGCGGCTCGTACGCGGCGCTGCCGGTCCTCTCGCAGGCGTCCTGCTTCTCCCGTACGGCGGCGATTCCGGCCGGTCTGGTCACGATCCGGGACGCGGCGGGGCTGTACCCGTTCGAGAACACACTGGAGGCGCGGCTGCTGACCGGCGCGCAGCTGAAGGACTATCTGGAGTACTCGGCGCGGTACTACGTGCAGACCCCGGCGGGGGCGCCGGTGGACACGGCGAAGCTGACGAACGCCGACGGCATCCCGGACTACAACTACGACGCCGTGTCCGGGCTGACGTACGAGATCGACGTGGCGAAGCCGGCCGGGTCCCGGATCGTGAATCTGTCCTTCGAGGGCAAGGCGCTGGACCCGGCGGCGCAGTTCGTGCTGGCGGTGAACAACTACCGGGCCAGTGGCGGCGGTGCGTTCCCGCATGTCGCCAAGGCCGAGCAGCTGTGGGCGAACTCGGACGAGATCCGTAACACGATCATCCAGTGGGTGCAGTCCAAGGGCACCGTCGATCCGGCCGCGTTCGCGTCGGTGGGCTGGAAGCTGACCCGGGACGGCGTTCCGGTCTTCTAGCGCCGGTCCTCTCGCGCCGATCCTCTAGCGACGGTCTTCGAGCGGAGTGAGCGGGGGCGCCTGGCCGGGAATGCCGGGCGCCTCCCGCCGTTCGAGGCCGAAGCTGGTGAAGGCGGTGCGCCGCGGGAGCGGATAGTGCTCCTTGCCGGTGAGCGAGTTCAGGATGGTCGCGCTGCGCCAGGCGGCGAGGCCGAGATCGGGGGCGCCTACTCCGTGCGTGTGCCGTTCCGCGTTCTGGACGTACACCGAGCCGGTGACGGCGGGGTCGAGGACGAGGCGGAACTGGTCGTCGATGCGGGGGCGCTCGGAGGAGTCGCGGCGCATGTACGGGTCGAGTCCGGCGAGGAGCCGGTCGAGGGGGCGTTCGCGGTAGCCGGTGGCGAGGACGACGGCGTCGGTGGTGAGGCGGGAGCGGGTGCCCTGCCGGAGGTGCTCCAGATGGAGCTCGACCTTGGTGGTGGCGACGCGGCCCGCGGTGCGGACCTGGACGCCGGGGGTGAGGACGGCGTCGGGCCAGCCGCCGTGGAGGGTGCGGCGGTAGAGCTCGTCGTGGATGGCGGCGATGGTGTCGGCGTCGATGCCCTTGTGGAGCTGCCACTGCTGCGGGACGAGTCCGTCGCGTACGGATTCGGGCAGGGCGTGGAAGTAGCGGGTGTAGTCGGGGGTGAAGTGTTCGAGGCCGAGCTTCGAGTACTCCATGGGGGCGAAGGCATCGGTACGGGCGAGCCAGTGGATCTTCTCGGCTCCGACGGGGCGGGCGCGCAGCAGGTCGAGGAAGATCTCGGCGCCGGACTGTCCGTACCCGATGACGGTGATGTGCTCGGCGGCGAGGAGCTTCTGCCGGTGCTCGAGGTAGTCGGCGGAGTGCAGGACGGGGACGGTGGGTGCCTCGACGAGGGTCTTCAGCGGTACGGGGACGAACGGCTCGGTGCCGATGCCGAGGGCGATGTGGCGGGCGTAGGCGCGGCCGAGTGACTCCGCTCCCCCGTGGGTGTCGAGCTGGGTGAAGTCGACCTCGAACAGGGCTCGTTCGGGGTTCCAGCGGACGGCGTCGACCTGGTGGCCGAAGTGGAGTCCGGGGAGCCGGCCGCTGACCCAGCGGCAGTACGCGTCGTACTCGGCGCGCTGGATGTGGAACTTCTCGGCGAAGTAGAAGGGGAAGAGCCGGTCGCGGGCCTTGAGGTAGTTGAGGAACGACCAGGGGCTGGCGGGGTCGGCGAGGGTCACCAGGTCGGCGAGGAAGGGCACTTGGAGGGTCGCTCCGTCGATGAGGAGGCCCGGGTGCCAGTGGAAGTCGGGGCGCTGCTCGTAGAAGGTGGCGGCGAGCCCTCCCGCCCCTTGCCCGTACTGCAGCCCGTGGGCGAGGGCGGCGAGGGAGAGGTTGAACGGCCCGATGCCGATGCCCACCAGGTCGTGGGGCTGGTCGAGGCCGTGGGCGCCGGAGGCGGGCGTGCCGGTCATCGGGGAGTGCTGCCTTCCACGAGGGAGATGAGGGTTTCGAGGTCGCCTGGGGTGGCGTGGGGGTTGAGCAGGGTGGCCTTGAGCCAGAGCCGGCCGTCGGCGCGGGCGCGGCCGAGTACGGCGCGGCCCTGGTGCAGGAGGGTGCGGCGGACGGCTGCGACGCTGTCGTCGCTCGCGCCGCGCGGGCGGAAGAGGACGGTGGAGAGGACGGGCCGGGCGTGGAGCTCCAGGGAGGGGTGCTTCTCGACGAGGTCGGCGAGGTCGTGGGCGGCGGCGAGGGTGCGGTCGACGAGGTCGGCGAGGCCGCTGCGGCCGAGGGCGCGGAGGGTGACGGCGATCTTGAGGATGTCGGGGCGCCGGGTCGTCCGCAGGGAGCGGCCGAGCAGATCCGGGATTCCGGCCTCGGTGTCGTCGTCGGGGTTCAGATAGTCGGCGGTGTGGGCGAGGGGGGCGAGCAGGGCGCCGTCGGGGACGGCGAGGAGCCCGGCGGCGACCGGCTGCCAGCCGAGTTTGTGCAGGTCGAGGGTGACGGACCGGGCGCGGTCGAGGCCGCGCAGCAGGTCGCGGTGGCGAGGGCTGAGGAGCAGGGGCCCACCGTATGCGGCGTCGATGTGGAGCTCGGCGCCGTGGCGCTCGCACAGGTCGGCGATGCCGGGGAGCGGGTCGATGCGGCCGGTGTCGGTGGTGCCGGCGGTGGCGGTGACGAGCACGGGGCCGTGGAGGCGGGCGAGTGCGTCGTCGAGGCCGCCGAGGTCCGTGGTGCCGTCGGGGGCGGGGACGCTGACGGGCTCGGGAAGGCCGAGGAGCCAGGCGGCGCGGGTGACGGAGTGGTGGACCTGGCCGCCGCAGACGATCTGGACGGTGCCGTGGCGCTCGCGGGCGAGGAGGAGGGCGAGCTGGTTGGCTTCGGTGCCGCCGGTGGTGACGAGCGCGTCGGGGCGGGCGCCGCGGGGGTACACCTCGCCGGCCAGGGCGCGGGTGACCTCGGCCTCCAGGGCCGATGCGGCGGGCGCCTGGTCCCAGGAGTCCAGGGACGGGTTGAGCGCGGACGCGGCGAGGTCGGCGGCGACGGCGAGCGCGAGCGGCGGGGTGTGCAGATGGGCGGCGCACCGGGGGTCTGCCGGGTCGGCCGCGCCCCGGGCGAAGGCCCGTACGAGCGTACGCAGCGACTCGTCGGCGCCGTGGCCGTGCTCGGGGATGACGGGGGTGGCGGCCTCCCGTACATCCGCGCGGACCGCTTCGGGTCCGCCGGACGGCAGGGGTCCGCCCCGGGCGTCCGCGCCCTCCTTGAGCGCGTCGAGCACGACGCCGAGCAGGGGCCGCAGGGCGTCGGGCCCTGCGGCCCCTCCGGCGAGGGGCGGGATGGTCATGCCCCCAGACTGGCCGCGCCGGGGACGGTGCGCCCGGAGACCGGGTGATCTCAACCCGAAAGGGGTACGGCCTCCCGGATCGCCAGTGCGCGGCGCAGGTCGTCGAGCTGGTCGACGAGCTTGCGGCGCAGGGCCGGGATCATCTCGGTGTCGCGGAGGAAGTCCTCGCCGAGACCGAGGGCCTCCGCGTCCACCGCGTGGACCGGGAAGGCGTAGCGCCCGGCGGCCTCGGCGATGGCGGGGCCGCGGCGGGCGGCCACGGCGACGGCGGAGGGGTAGAAGCGGGGGACGTAATCCCTGAGGAGGTCGGTCTGTTCGGGGCGCCAGAAGCCCTGGGCGGTGGCGGTGAACAGGTAGTTGGAGAGGTCGTCGGAGTCGAAGAGCCGGGACCAGGCGGCCGTCTTGGCCTCGGGGGTGGGGAGGGAGGCGCGGCAGCGGGCGGCGCCTTCCTGGCCGGTGGCGCTGGGGTCTCGGTCGAGTTCGGCCGCGATCTCGTTCTCGTCGGTGGCGCCGAGCACGGCGAGCCTGGCGAGGATGCGCCAGCGCAGTTCGGGGTCGAGGTCGGGTCCGCCGGGAACGCTTCCGCTGCCGAGCCAGTCGCGGAGCGCGTTGGGCTGGGAGGCGGAGTCGATGAAGTGGCGTACGGCGGTGAGCCTCAGGCCGGGGTCGCGGCCGTCCTCGGTGCGGCGGATCAGGTCGCGGGTGAGGTCGGTGAGCAGGGCCAGTGCGGCCGGGCGGGCCCCGGGGGTGAGGTAGCGGTCGGCGATCTGGGTGCCGGCGAAGGCGAGGACGCCCTGGACGACGGCGAGGTCGCTCTCCGCCGGGAGGTGGGCGCGGGCGGTCTCCAGATAGGCGGTGGGTTCGAGCTCGCCGTCGCGGACCATGTCGCGCAGGCAGTTCCAGACGACGGCGCGGGTGAGAGGGTCGGGGATGCCGGACAGGCTGCGCAGCGCCGGCTCCGCGGAATCCTCGTCGAGACGGACCTTGGCGTAGCTGAGGTCGCCGTCGTTGAGGACGACGAGGGCGGGGCGGCGGCCGGGGCGTGCCGTCGTGGGCTCGCCGGAGGGTACGTCGATCTCGAAGCGCTCGCGCAGGACGAGGCGGCCGCCTTCGACGGGGTCGCGGTCGTAGGCGCCGACGGCGATACGGTGCGGGCGGCTGCCGTCCTGGGTGATGTCGAGCCGCCAGCTCCCGTCGGACTCGGCCACGGCGGGCGTGAGGGTGTCGACGCCCGTGGTGCGCAGCCAGGCTTCGGCCCAGCTGTGCACGTCGCGGTCGGTGGCCTCGGCGAGGGAGTCGATGAAGTCGGCGAGGGTGGCGTTGCCGAAGCGGTGGCGGGCGAAGTGGAGGTTGATGCCGGTGAGGAAGTCCTTCTCGCCGAGCCAGGTGACGAGCTGGCGCAGGGCGGATGCACCCTTGGCGTAGGAGATGCCGTCGAAGTTGAGCATGGCCGATGCCGTGTCGGGGACGGCGTCGGGGTCGGGGGCGACGGGGTGGGTGGAGGGGCGCTGGTCGGCGTCGTAGCCCCAGGCCTTGCGCACGATCCCGAAGTCGGTCCAGGTGTCGGTGAAGCGGGTGGCCTCGGTGAGGGTCTGGTAGCCCATGTACTCGGCGAAGGACTCGTTCAGCCAGATGTCGTCCCACCAGCGCAGCGTGACGAGGTCGCCGAACCACATGTGGGCCATTTCGTGGGCGATGACCATGGCGCGGGTCTGGCGTTCGGTGTCGGTGACGGCCGAGCGGTAGATGAAGTCGTCACGGAAGGTGACCAGTCCGGGGTTCTCCATCGCGCCGGCGTTGAACTCGGGGACGAAGGCCTGGTCGTACGAGTCGAAGGGGTACGGCTCCTCGAACTTCTCGTGGTAGCGGTCGTAGCAGGCGCGCGTGATGTCGAGGATCTCCTCGGCGTCGGCGTCCAGGTACGGGGCGAGCGACTGGCGGCAGTGGATGGCGAAGGGCAGCCCGGCGTGCTCGGTGCGCACCGAGTGCCAGGGGCCGGCGGCCACGGCGACGAGATAGGTGGAGATCAGGGGTGTGGGCGCCGCGGTCCAGCGGCCCTGTCCGTGGTCCGTCGTGATGCCGTTGGCGAGGACGGTCCAGCCCTCGGGGGCGGTGACGGTGATCTCGAAGACGGATTTGAGGTCGGGCTGGTCGAAGGCGGCGAAGACGCGCTGGACGTCCTCCATGAAGAGCTGGGTGTACAGGTACGTCTCACCGTCGCTCGGGTCGGTGAAGCGGTGCATGCCTTCACCGGTGCGGGAGTAGCGCATGGCGGCGTCGATGCGCAGCTCGTGCTCGCCCGCCGTGAGCCCCTTCAGGGCGAGCCTGTTCCCGTCGAGGGTCTCGGGGTCCAGGGGCTGTCCGTCGAGGGTGACGGAGCGCAGGGTGGCGGGCTTGAGCTCGACGAAGGTGTCTCCGGCCGCGCGGGCCGTGAACCGGATCGCGGTCCGTGAGTCGAAGGTCTCGTCCCCCGTGGTGAGATCGAGGTCGATCGTGTACCGGTGGACGTCGAGGAACTGGGCACGGGTCTGCGCTTCGTCGCGCGTGAGTACGGGCATGGGGCCATGCTGCCCGACGGGGTGGGGGCAGTGGCAGGGGGATTCGCTGTGGGCGAGCGAGGCACGGTCGAGGAAGGCCGCGGAAGGCCGAAGAAGACGAACGAGGCCGGACGGGCCGGCGGCCGGCTCAGGAGCGGGGCGTGTCCGCGTCGCCGCCCGCGATGGTCTCGTGGTGGCGGATGACCTCGGCGATGACGAAGTTGAGCAGCTTCTCGGCGAACGCCGGGTCCAGTCTGGCGCTTTCCGCGAGCTCGCGGAGGCGGGCGATCTGGCGGGCCTCACGGGCGGGGTCGGCGGGCGGGAGGCGGTGCTGCGCCTTGAGGTGGCCGACCTGTTGGGTGCATTTGAACCGTTCCGCAAGCATATGAACGACGGCCGCGTCGATGTTGTCGATGCTCTCGCGCAGCCTGGTGAGTTCGGCCTGGACGGCCTCGTCGATGTCGTTCGTCTCGCTGGAGGTCATGAGGAGGGAGCTTACGACGGGCGGGCCGTGATCATCGGAGGGTGATCAGGATCCGGAATGCGGTTGCTCCAGCCCCCCGGCACGGTGCGGCCCTGCTGTTCGCGGAAGCGGATCGGGGCGGTGCCGACACGGCGGGTGAAGAGGCGGGAGAAGTAGGCCGGGTCGTCGTAGCCGACGCGGCGGGCGACGGCGGCGACGGGAAGGTCGGTCGCGGCCAGGAGCTCCTTGGCCCGGCCGAGCCGGATGCCGAGGAGGTAGTCCTTGGGGCTGCACCCGGCGCCGCGGCGGACGGCGGTGCGCAGTTCGGCGGGGGTCATTCCGTGGCGGGCGGCGTGTTCGGCGACGGTCAGGGGCTGGAAGGCGTCGCGGGCGAGGGCCTGGAGGACGGGGTCGCCGTCGGGGCTCGTGTCGGCGCGGGCGCGGCGCAGGGCGACGAGGAGTTCATGAACGGCGGCGGCGGTCTCGAGCTCGAGGAGCGGGTTGCCGCGACGGGCGGCGCGGGCGATGCGGCCGACGGCCGCCCGGGCGGGGGACGCTTCGGAGAGGGGGACGACGGGGCGGTCGGGCTCGATGTAGCCGAGTTCGGCGTAGGTGGCCGTCGCCGGGCCCGCGAAGTCGACGAAACTCTCGTCCCAGCCGGTCGCCGGGTCCGGGGCGTAGTGGTGCGGAACACCGGGGGTGAGCCAGAGCACGGCCGGTGCGGTCACCGTGGCAGTATCTGCACGGCTTCCGGGCGCGGGGGCTGCGGCTGGACACCTTCGAGGAGGCGGTGGCGAAGGTGCCGTTCCGGGCGGTGGAGGGCTGCGCGCCCGGCCTCTACCGCGCCACCGCGGACGTGGCCGTCCCGGGTGACGCGGGTCTCGAACTCCCCGGCTGGACCCGGGGGTTCGTGTGGGTCAACGGCTTCTGTCTCGGCCGCTACTGGGCCGCGGGGCCGCAGACGTCCCTGTTCGTCCCCGGTCCGGTGCTGCGGGAGGGCGCGAACGAGGTGTGGGTGCTGGAGCTGGAGCGGGGCGGGGAGGACGTACGCCTGGGGTGATCCCCGGGCGTACGCCTGGTGTGGCCTCCCCGCCCCTCCGTGTCCGTGGGACGGGGAGCTACAGGGTGGCCGCCGCGTTCTTGATCGCGGCGGCGAAGGTGGACACCTCGGTGTAGACACCGGGGAAGCCCGCCCGGGCGCAGCCGTAGCCCCAGCTCACGATGCCGACCTGGATCCAGGCGCCGGCGCTGTCCCTGCGGAACATCGGTCCGCCGGAGTCACCCTGGCAGGTGTCGACGCCGCCCTCGTTGTAGCCGGCGCAGATCTCCTCGCCCGGTACGAGCTCGGGGTACGAGGACTGGCAGGAGGCGTCGGAGACGAACGGGACCGTCGCCTTGCGCAGGTAGCGCTGCTGGGCGCCGCCCTCGCGGGTGGCGCCCCAGCCGGCCACGCTGAAGGTGCCGTTGTTGTACGCGGTTGTCTCGGCGATCTTCAGGGTCGGCAGGTTGATCGGCTGGGCGAGCTTGATCAGCGCCCAGTCCTTGCCGGTGCCGTTGTAGCCCGGGGCCTGGAGGACCTTGGTCGACTTGACCTTGATCGCGCTGGAGCTCTGGAGGTCCACGACTCCGGCGGTGGCCGTGATGCTGGTGTTGTTGCCGGAGCCGCTCACACAGTGCGCGGCGGTGAGCACGATCTGCTGGGTGTAGAGCGCGCCGCCACAGCCCATGGAGAGCCGGACCATGAAGGGGAACTCGCCCTGGGCGGCGCGGGTTCCACCGACGACGGGCGGCGGGGCGGCGGAGGCGGAGGTGGGCTGGAGGCTGACGGCGGCGAGTACGACGGCGCCGGCGGCGGCACATCTCTTGAGGGCACGTACAAGCTTGTTGTTCAAGGTTCTGCCTTCTTCCGTGGGGGGTTGCGGTGACGCGCAGGACGGCACACGGCACATCGATGTGACATGGGCCCGTCAAGGCGTGTCCGGATTATCGGGAGGGCGCGAGGAGAGCCACAAGGTGCACTTTTCGGCCAGGAAGGGCGCCCGCGACGAAGCGCGGGGCCGTCGCGGAGCACCGTAGAGTTGAGAGCGGTCGACCGTCGTCCAGGGCGACTTCGTACGGCACCTGCAGGGGGTACGGGCGTGACGACCGGCAGCGAGGTGGTGCACGGGTTCCCGCACCTCGACACCGCGCGCGCGGCCATCACCGCGCTGCACAAACGGCTGTCGTACGACGGAGTGCGGGCGTACTCGACCAGCGTGCTGCCGGCCGACGTGGCCTTCGCCGACCACGACGACCTGCATCTCGGGGCGCAGCGCGTGGCCCGTGCACTGGTGCATCAGCTGCGGCTGCCCGAGGCCCGGATGATCGTGAGTTTCCGGGAGATGGAGCATGCGGCGAGCGTGGAACTCACTGCCGGGCCCGAGTACTTCATCGAGCTGAACGACCGCTTCCGCAGGCATCGCAGGGACATCGGGGCGGCACTCGCGCACGAGATCACGCATGTGCTGCTGCACCGGCTGGACCTCTCGTTCCCCGGGACGCGCGACAACGAGATCCTCACGGACACGGTGACGACGTATCTCGGAGCGGGGTGGCTGCTGCTCGACGCGTTCCGCGAGGACGCGGTTTCCAGCCAGAAACTGGGCTATCTGACCCCGGAGGAGTTCGGGTACGTCCTGGCGAAGCGCGCGCTGGTCTTCGGCGAGGACCCGTCGGTGTGGTTCACCAGCCCGCAGGGCTACTCGGCGTACACGAAGGGCCGGGCGCAGGCACTGCGCGACGGGCAGCAGCCGCCGCTGACCGCGGCGGGGTGGAACGGGCGGCGGCGGTACGCGAAGGACCGGCGCAACGCGCAGGACCACCCCGGACCGGGGCGTCCGGGACCGGGCCCCGGCCCTGGCCCCGGCCCCGGCCCTGGCTCGGCGTACGCGTTCGAGCGGGCGCCGGGAGGCGGGCTGCGGGTGTCGTTCCCCTGCCCCACCTGCCACCAGCGGATCCGGGTGCCGGTGCGGGGACGGGTGCGGGCGCGGTGTGCACTGTGCCGGACGATTCTCGAATGCGACACCTGAGGGGGTTTCCGTAGGGTTTCGGTATGAGCACCGAAAGCGGCGGCGACGCGGACCGGGACCGTGACCTGGACCTGACCGAAGAGCTGTTCGAGGCCCTGTACGAGGGCGACGACGACGCGGTGGTACGGGCGCTACGGGCCGGGGCACCGGCGGAGGCGGCCGACGAGGACGGGCAGACCGCGCTGTACCTGGCCGCGTCCCAGGACCGGCCCGGCACGGTGCGCCTGCTGCTCGCGAAGGGCGCCGACCCCGATCGGGCGAGCGGGCCCGAAGCAGATGAGCTTCCCCTGTGCGGGACCGCGGTGTGGGGCCACACCGAGGTGATGAGCTCCCTGCTCGCGGCGGGGGCGCGGCCCGATCTGGAGGAGAACCCCGGGGTGCGCGCCCTGACCTGGGCCTGCCGCCAGGGCCGCGCCGAGGTGGCGGAACTGCTGCTCGCGTCCGGCGCCGACCCCGACCTGCCCGGTCCCGACGGGGATCCTCCGCTCGTGACGGCGGCCCGGCGCGGGTCACCCTCGTGCGTACGGGCCCTGCTGAGGCACGGTGCCCGGGCCAGGGCCGAGGCGCTCGCGGAGGCCAGGCGGTGGCTCGACCTCGATGTGGAGGAGGAACTTCGGCGCACGCTGTCCGAACCCGAACCCGAACCCGAACCCGGGCCGGAGGGCAAGGGCGCCGTGACGGTGGCCCGGCAGGTCGAGGAGGACGGCGGGGTGACCGTGGTCGTGGAGCTGATCGGCGACCGCGGTCTTCTGAGATCGGTCGAGCAGCAGACCGGGCACGCGGCGATCGTCACGCTCCTGGAGGACACGGTGGGCGTGCACCCGCCCGCCGACGAGCTCGCGGCGCGGGCACTGGGCTGCGGGGACCCGGACCGGGACGACTGGACCGAGGCGGTGGCCGTCCTGCAGCGGCGCGGCGACGAGGAGACGTTCCGGGCCGCGGCGGCGTGGTGCGGGACCGAGGATGCCCTGCGGCAGGCGTTCGCGGCGGACGTGCTGGCGGGGCTGGGCGCGGTGGACGCGGTGGACGCGGAGCCGACGGAACCGGCGGGACGCACGGAAGCTGCGGGACGTACGGGGCCGGCCTCGACCGAGGGTGAGGCTCCCGGGCGTGGGATCTTCGTCGCGCGCGTCGTGCCGCTGTTGCGGGAGCTGGCACGTGCGGCCGACGAGCCCGAGCTGATCCGGGCTGCCGTGGCGGGGCTCGGGCAGCAGGGTGATCCGGCGGCGCTGCCGGAGATTCTGCGGCACGCCGGGCACGACGATCCCGAGATCCGCTTCGGCGTGGCGGTCGCGCTGCACGGGCTCGTGCCCGGTGATCACGCCGAGGCCGTCCGTGTGCTGCTCGGCCTCACCCGGGACAGCGACGACGGGGTCCGGGACTGGGCGACGACGGCGCTGGCGGACGTGGAGGCCGACAGCCCGGAGATCCGCGAGGCGCTCGCGGCCCGGCTCACCGACCAGGTCCCGGACATCGAGGCGGAGGCGGCGCGGGGGCTGGCGATGCGTCAGGACGCGCGGGCGGTCGAGGCACTGGCGCGGATCCTCGCGGAAGAGGATCCGGAGGGGTACGCGTACTCCACCGCCGAGCAGGCGGTGGAGTACGTCGAGGACGAACCCGCCAGGCGCCGCCTGGAGGCGACGGTCCCGCGCACGCACTGACGCCCGCGACGGGCCGGAGTGAGGGGCAGGGCAGACCCCGCCCCGGCCGCAGGGGACGTGCCAGGACCGTCCGGTCGGCCCGAGTGCGCGTCCGCGAACACCGGACAGGCTCGAAGTGTGGCTCGGCACCGGCGCGTCGGCCCGAGTGCCCGACCTCCCAGCACCCCACGGGCTCACAGCGCACGGCGCCGGCGAGTCGGCCGCCGCGCTGTCCATCCGCGAACACCGGACAGGCTCGAAATGAGGCTCGGCACCGGCACGTCGACCCGAGCGCCCGACCTCCCAGCACCCCACGGGCTCACAGCGCACGGCGCCGGCGAGTCGGCCGCCGCGCTGCCCATCCCGAACGCCGGACGGGCTCGAAGTGAGCCCGACCCCACCCCGCCCGGCAATCGCATCGCACGCGACGCCCCGCGTTCACCGTCGGGACACCGGCAGCCCCCGTAATGACGGAGCTGTATGGACAACTGTTGTCCATACAGCTTTGGCCCCGCCTCGCATTCCCTCATGGAGTACGCGTGACCACCCCTGCCCGCGCCGCCGCCTTCGTCGGTGCTCTCGGTATCACTCTGACGCTCACCGCCTGTGGCGCCGCCCCCACCAACGACTCCGCCACCGTCGACGGAAAGAACATCGCAACCGCCGCGTCCGCGGCCGACGCCGGCGGCATGGACGCCCTCGTCGCCGCCGCGAAGAAGGAAGGCGTGCTCAACGCGATCGCCCTCCCCCGCGACTGGGCGAACTACGGCGCGATCATCGATGGCTTCACCGCCAAGTACGGCATCAAGGTGACCGTCGAGAACCCCGACGCCTCCAGCCAGGACGAGATCAACGCGGTGAAGACCCGCAAGGGTCAGGACCGCGCCCCGGACGTGCTCGACCTCGGTGCCTCCTTCGCCCAGGCCGCCGCCGCCGAGGGACTGACGGCCCCCTACAAGGTCGCCGCCTTCGACAAGATCCCCGAGACGCAGCGCGATGCGCAGGGCCGCTGGTTCAACGACTACGGCGGCTACGTCTCCATCGGCTGCGACGCCAAGCGCGTCAAGGTCTGCCCGCAGACCTTCGCCGATCTGCTCAAGCCCGACTACAAAGGCCAGGTCGCCCTCAACGGCAACCCCACCAAGTCCGGCTCCGCCTTCGGCGGCGTGTACGCGGCGGCCCTCGCGAACGGCGGCTCGTTCGACGACATCCAGCCCGGCATCGACTTCTTCGGCAAGCTGAAGGACAACGGCAACTACAACCCCGTCGAGTCCACCCCGGCCACGGTCGAGAAGGGCGAGACCCCGATCAGCATCGACTGGGACTACCTCAACTCGGGCTACGCCGAGCAGTTCTCGTCCAAGGGCATCGACTGGAAGGTCGCCGTCCCCTCCGACGGCGTCTACGCCCAGTTCTACGCGCAGGCCATCAACAAGGACGCCCCGCACCCGGCCGCGGCCCGCCTGTGGCAGGAGTACCTGTACAGCGCCGAGGGCCAGAACCTGTGGCTCAAGGGCCACGCCCGCCCGGTGCTGATGCCGGCGATGACCGCCGACGGCACCATCGACAAGGCGGCCGCGGCCGCACTGCCGGCCGTCGAGGGCACCCCGAAGTTCCCGACCGAGCAGCAGACCGCCAAGGCCAAGGAGACCCTCGCGCAGGGCTGGGCCGCGGCCGTCTCCGGGTGATCCGCCGATGACCCTGCTCGACTCCCCCGCCCGCGCCTCGGCCGGTACGGCACCGGCCGCGGGCGCGGGCCCCCGGCGCAGGCGGCGCTCCTGGGCCTGGATGTCCGCGCTGCCGCTGTTCCTCGTCGTCGGCGTCGCCTTCGGGCTGCCCGCCCTGGCCATGGCCGACGGGGCGTTCACCGTCGACGGCTCGTACGGCCTCGACAATCTGAGCCACTCGGTCGACGGCGCCTACCGCACCGCCCTGCTCGGCAGCGTCGAGCTCTCCGCGCTGACCGCGGCCGGGGGCACGCTCTTCGGGCTGCTGCTCGCCCAGGCCGTCGTCACCTCCCGCGGCCGCGCGCTGCGCGAGGCCGTGCTCACCGCGTCCGGCGTGCTCGCCAACTTCGGTGGCGTACCGCTCGCCTTCGCGTTCGTCGCCACGCTCGGCAACGCCGGCGTCCTCACCACCCGGCTCGGCCTCGACGACCACGGCTGGTCGCTCTACAGCTTCTGGGGACTGGCGCTGACGTACGTGTACTTCCTGGTCCCGCTGATGGTGCTGACCGTCGCGCCCGCGCTCGACGGGCTGCGCGTCCAGTGGCGGGAGGCGGCCCGCGACTGCGGCGCCTCCACCTGGCAGTACTGGCGGCACGTCGGCATCCCGGTGCTCCTGCCCACGCTCCTCGGCGGGTTCGTGCTGCTCTTCGGCAGCGCCTTCGCTGCGTACGCCACCGCCGCGGCGATGGTGGGCAGTTCGGTGCCGCTGGTCACTCTCCAGATCGCCGACGCGCTCTCCGGCAACGTCCTGGTCGGCCAGGAGAACGTGGCGCTCGCGCTCAGCCTCGACATGGTGCTGGTCGCCGCGCTGGTGATGGCCGTCCATCTGCCGCTGCAGCGAAGGAGCACCCGATGGCTCGCCTGACCCGGTCCGCCGTGCTGCTGGTCGCCGGGGTGTACTTCCTGGTGCCGCTGATCGCCTCCGCCGTGTTCACGCTGGACATCCCCGGCCAGGGGCTGACCCTGTCCTCGTACACACGGGTCGTCGTCGCGCCCGGCTTCACCGGCAGTCTGCTGCTGTCGCTGGCACTCGCGGCGGCCACGGTCGCGCTCGTGCTGCTGATCACGGTGCCGGCGGCGGTCGCGGCCAGGCTGGCGGCTCCGCGGCTGCGTCCGGTGCTCGAAGTCGTGTGCACGCTGCCGCTGGTGGTGCCGCCCGTGGCGCTGACCGCCGGTCTCGGGACCGTGCTGCGCTGGGGCCCGGAGAAGCTGTCCACGACGCCGCTGTACCAGACGTTCGTGGCCGTGCAGAACCCGGACTTCCCGTTCGTCCTCGTCCTGGCGTACGCCGTGATGGCGCTGCCGTTCGTGTACCGGGCGCTGGACGCGGGGCTGCGCGCCGTCGACGTACGCACCCTGGTGGAGGCCGCGCGCGACTGCGGGGCGTCCTGGCCGCGGGCGCTCGTCTCGGCCGTACTGCCCAATCTGCGGGGCGCGCTGCTGAACGGCTCGTTCCTCACGCTCGCCCTGGTGCTGGGCGAGTTCACCGTCGCCTCGCTGCTCGGCTTCCAGCCGTTCGCGGTCTGGATCGTGCAGGCATCGGGCTCGGACGCCCGGCTGTCGGTGGCCGTTTCGCTGCTGAGCCTGCTGCTGACCTGGGTGCTGCTGCTGGCGCTGACCACGCTCGGCAACCGCCGCCTCCCGTCCCGTACCTCTGCACCCCGTACCTCTGCCCGGACCTCTGAAGGAAAGACCTCCCGATGACCCTCCTCGACGCGCCCGCCCGCACCGGCGCCGCGCTGCAACTGCGCGGGCTGCGCCGTACGTTCGGTGCCACCGTCGCGCTCGACGGCCTCGACCTGGACATCGCCCCGGGCGAGCTGCTCGCCCTGCTCGGCCCCTCCGGCTGCGGCAAGACCACCGCGCTGCGGGTGCTGGCGGGTTTCGAGCAGCCCGACGAGGGCCAGGCGCTGCTGGACGGCGAGGACCTCGTGCCGGTGCCGGCCAACCGCCGTGACACGGCGATGGTGTTCCAGTCGTACAGCCTCTTCCCGCACCTCACGGCCTCGGACAACGTCGCCTTCGGCCTGCGCATGCGCAAGGTCGGGGGTGCCGAGCGGCGGGCGCGCGCCGCCGAGCTGCTGGAGCTCGTCGGACTGCCCGGTCACGGCGGCCGTTTCCCGCACCAGCTGTCCGGCGGACAGCAGCAGCGGGTCGCGCTGGCCCGGGCGCTCGCGCTGCGGCCCCGGCTGCTGCTGCTCGACGAGCCGCTGTCGGCGCTCGACGCGCAGGTGCGGGTGACCCTGCGGGACGAGATCCGCAGGCTCCAGCTGGAGCTCGGCATCACCACCGTGTTCGTCACACACGACCAGGAGGAGGCCCTGTCGATGGCCGACCGGGTCGCGGTCATGAACCAGGGCCGGCTCGAACAGTGCGCCGCGCCCACCGAGTTGTACGCCCGACCCGCGACGGACTTCGTCGCCGAGTTCATCGGCACCATGAACCGGGTGCCGGGGCATGCCGCCGACGGCGGCGGAACGGTGGAGGTGCTGGGGGTGCGGCTGCCCGTCGAGGGCGACGCGCCCGCGTCCGGCGGTCCGGTGCACGCGCTGATCCGGCCCGAGGCGCTGGACGTCGTCGTGGATGCGGCCGGTACGGCCAGGGTCACCGCCACCGCCTTCCACGGCCCCACCACGCGGGTGCGGGTCACGCTGGCCGACGGAACGTCCGTCAAGGCGGACGTGCCGACGCACGCCGCCGCCGAGCTCACACCGGGCACCGCCGTGTCCGTACGCCCGCAGGAGCGGCCCGTCCTGGTCACCCGTGGCGGCGCCGCGTGACCGTACTGCGTGGAGTGCTGTTCGACATGGACGGCACCCTGGTCGACACCGAACGTGCCTGGCTCGATGTGGTGGAGTCGGCCGCCGTACGACGGGGGCGTGTGCTGGACCCCGAGCGCCGGACGGCCGTGACGGGCCGCTCGGTCGAGGACACCGCCGCGATGCTGCACAGCTGGCTGGAGGCACCGGAGGGGGAACTCGCCGCGGAGCTGGGCGCGGACTTCGCGTCCCGCCTCGCGGCGGCCGCCGTGCCTCGCCCGGGCGCGCTGCGGCTCCTCGCCGCGCTGCGCGCCCGGAAGGTGCCGACGGCGCTGGTCTCGGCTTCGCCGCGGGCGGTCGTCGAGCAGGTCGCGGGGACGCTGGACGGGCACCGGTTCGACGCGCTGTTCGGCGCCGAGGACACCGTACGCACCAAGCCGGAGCCCGATCCGTACCTGGCGGCGGCCGCGGCGCTCGGCGCCGACCCGGCGCAGTGCGTCGCCGTCGAGGACAGCCCGGCCGGGGTCGCGTCCGCCGTCGCCGCGGGGTGCCGGGTGCTGGCGGTACCGTCGACCGAACCCCTCGCGGAGGCCGACGGGGTCACGCTGGCAGGGTCGTTGAACGAGGTGGATCCCGAGCTGCTGAGCTCACTGGTCCGATGACAACTGCGCATGACAAGGTGTGGGACGTGAGCGAAGGACGGGGCAGGACTCCGCTGTATCTGAAGGTCGCCGCCGATCTGCGGACCGCGATCACGGCAGGTGACTACGACTCCGGGGCGAAGCTGCCCGCCGAGGACGAACTCGCCCGCCGTTACGGCGTGTCCAGAGGCACCGTGCGCCAGGCGCTCGCCGCGCTGCGCACCGACGGACTCATCACGTCGCGACGCGGCACGCGGCGCGTGGTGCTGGGCGGGCCACGGCTGCACAGCTTCGGTGAGCTGCGCTCGTTCACCCGCTGGGCGCGGTCGCTGGGCGAGGAGCCGGGCGGCCGGGTCGTGGCGGTCGACCGGGTCGTAGCGAGCGAGGAGGAGGCGGAGAAGCTGCGGCTGGCGGAGGGCTCGGTCGTGTACCGGGTGCGTCGGCTTCGTACGCTCTCGGACGCGCCGGTGATGGTGGAGCGGACGACCTACCCGGAGCGGATCGGGAAGCTGGTGGCGGAGATGCCCCTGGACACCGTCTCGCACTCGGCCGCACTCGCACTGCACGGCGTGCTGTTCGCGGACGCCCGGCACACGATCGACCTCGTGCCGGCGAACGACGACGACGCGCAGCTGCTGGGGTGCCGGGCCGGGGAGTCGCTGCTGCGGGAGCGGCGTCACTCGACGGATCCGACGGGAGCACCGGTCGAATGGTCCCAGGACCGCTATCTGCCGGGGACGGTGGCGTTCACGATGCAGAGCTCGACGGCGACGAGCGCGCTGGGGCGGCGACTGAGCCGCTGACCGCCTGCGGCGGGCGTGGTGGGCCGGGTGCGCGTCGACCACGCGTTCGATGCCGGGCGTGCGTCGCATTCCGGCTTGTCGGCCGTGGCGCGAGACGTTGCGGCTCCGGGTCTCGGCGGCGGTGCCTGGCTTGTGGCTCCCCCCATCCGAGCGGGGTGCCGAACCCGCCCGGCATGGCGCCGGGGCCCGCGGCGCCACGCATCGGATGCTGATGCCTCCGACCCTGCAGGAGAGGCCCGTGAACGACCCCAGCCATGAAGGAACCCGAAGGTCGGCATCCACCGGCGCAGGTAATGACGCTGCCGGTCAGGCCGGGGTCATCAGCATCGGACTCGCTGCCGTGCTGACGTTCGCACTCGCGCAGGGTTCCTGGCAGTGGTTCGCCACTTTCATCGGGGTGACGCTTCTTGCGGTGATCTTCGCCTTTCATCGACAGCCGGCCTGGACGCCCGGCATCCGATCTGCGTACATGCGCAGTCTGGTCGCGTATTCGCTGGTCGTCGGCCTGTGCGTGGCGATCGCGCTGGCCCCCATGCTGCAGCGCTGGGCTTGGCTGTTTCCGATGTCAGGCACTCGTGTCGGGTGCCAAGAGGTGGGCAGGTACGAGGTCATCCGGTCGAGGGCCGCGCTGGCGAACCTGGCCGGGCGCGACAGCGCCGCTTTGGCCTACGCGCAAAAGGCCCGGAGCGGCAAGGCCGTTGCCGACTGCCTGGCAGCGACTACGACCCTGTGGCTGCCGCTGTACGGAGCCGGGGCAGCCGTGCTGGTCGGCGCCGGTACGTGGTCCCGCGACCGGGCCCGGGCGAGGAAGGGTCCTCGGTCGACACCCTCTTCACCAAGACTGGCAGACGCGGGAACGTGGCAGGACGGCACGACGTAGCCGCCGGCCCTCGCTCCTACGGGCTCCTGCGTCGTCGACACGGTCTCCGGAGTTCGACAACTGCTGCACTCCCGGAGAGAACAGGCGGGGGCACTCCACCGGAGCCCTCCATGGGCGAACGGTTTCCGGGCCCCACCCGACTCTCCCCCGACCTGCGGACCACTCGACGCGCGGCTTCGGCCGGTGTCGTGCCCGCCTCAGCCCGTCGGCGCCGCCTCCGGGCGCAGCAGACCCGCCAGCAGCGGCCGGAAGTGGGCGAAGGCCGGCGTCGGCATGGCCGGGTCCTTCGCCTGTTCGTCCCAGCGGCGGACGGCGACGGCGTCCCGCGCCCCGGGGTGTGCTTCGAAGGCCCGTACCTGCTCCTCCGTCATCGGACCGCCCTGGACCCGCAACGTGTGGACGGACGCCTCGGAGAGCAGGTCGAAGTAGCCGGGTTCGACAGCGCACAGATAGCGCTTGGCGGCGACGTGCAGCCGGACGGGCTCGGTCACTTCGGGGCCGAACCACCGGTCGAGCCAGTCGGCCCCGGTGTGGCTGTGACGGTTGTCGGTGCCGTGCTCCATCAGGTCGCGGCCGGTGACCGCGCCCCGGAAGTGGCCGACGTCGTGCAGCAGCGCGGCGGCGACCAGGTGCGGCGGGGCTCCGGCGGCCTCGGCGAGGGCCCCGGCCTGGAGCATGTGCTGGGCCTGGGTGACGGCCTCGCCGAAGTACTCGGCGCTGCCTTCGCCCTCGAAGAGCTCGGCGAGGGTGTCGAGGGGGTTCACTTCACGGTCTCCTCTCGGCGCAGGACCGCCAGCGTGGAGGCGAGGCCGTCGATGTCGGCGTACGCGCCCTGGAGGTGGCGGTCACCGGACTCGGCGAAGGCCGTACGGGCGTGCAGCAGGCGGGTGTTGTCGAAGACGAGGCAGTCTCCGGGGGTGAGCCGGAATTCCAGCTGGAGCTCGCTGCGCAGCAGCAGCTCGCCGAAGCGCCGGTAAGCGGCGTAGAAGGCGTCGAGCACGTCGGCCGGCTGGTGCAGCGTGCCGATGGAACGGTTGTTGAAGCGGATCTCGCGGATCCGGCCGGCCGGGTCGGTGCCGATCAGCGGCCGGTGGGCGCGCAGCTCGCTGCGGTCGTCGGCGAAGGCGAACGGCACCGGGACGCGGGTGAGGACGTCGTACGCCTCCGGGTCCTCGTGCCGCAGCAGGGCCGCCGCGTGGAAGCCGTCGACGAGCCCGGAGTCGCCTCCCTGGGCTGCGTTGGTGAGGCAGTGCAGCAGCTGGAGGGTCGGCACCGGGTCGCGGTACGGGTTGTCCGTGTGCGGGGTGATGCGGGCGCCGGTGAAGGCGAGGTTGTTCGGGTCGGCCTCGACGCGTACCTCGAAGAGTTCGCCGTAGTTCGTCTCGCGCACGTAACCGAAGGTCCGGGCCACGTCGAGGACCTGGCGGTCGTGGACGGGGACGCCGCGCAGCAGGACGAAGCCGAGGCGCAGCACGCTCTGGAGGGCGGCGGCCTTGACTGCGGGGCCGGTGGTGTAGGCGGACCAGTCGGCCTCGGGGAGTCGTCCCTCCAGGTCGGCGGCGGCCCACAGCTCCTTGTCGTCCTCGGTGCGGCCGTCGCCGGGTGCGGCGGAGGCGCCGGGGAGATGCGCGCCGAGCCAGGTCTCGGCGTAGACGGAGCGGTGCCCGTCGGGGGCCCAGACGACCTCGCGGGCGGGGGCGCCGTCCGCGGTCGTGGCGTCCCGGACGCTGTCCACGGCGAGAGCGGCGGGCAGCTCGGTGATCTGGAACAGCTTCTGGCCGTTACGGGGGTCCCGGCAGTGCGGGCAGGGACAGTTGTCGCGCAGCCAGACAGGCGGTGCGGACACGAGGGAGGGCATGAGTGGAACTCCGAGTTGTACAGACAACTTCTTCGACGACGCGGAGCCTCGCACCCGGGGATGACAGAAGGGTTACGCCGAGGTGGCCGTTGCAGCGCCGGTCCCCGGAACGCGCCGTGCCGCCGGCCGAGGAGCGGGAAGGGCCGGCGGCACGGGGTGGGGGGCGGCTGTGCGACGGCTCAGCAGCCGTGGTCGACGAGGTCGAACGAGCGGTAGTGGTCGGCGGTGTAGTAGTCCTCCAGGTAGGACTGCCCGGTGACGATGCGCCGGGCGCCGCGCGTGGAGGAGCCGGGCGTCTTGACCGTGTACTCGTGGTAGTAGCCGGTCGAGTGGGCGGGCAGGATGCCTTCCCGGTTCTGGAAGACCGTCCCGTCCTGGGGATACGGGAACGGACCCCCGTTCTCGATGAGTTCGAGGGTGTCGTACGCCTGGGACGGCAGGTCGGAGTAGCAGATGTCACCGACCGCGGTGGCGGCGGCGGTCGCCGGGGCCGCTACGGGCCCGCCGACGAGAAGGGCGGAGAGAAGGGCGGCGGCGCCGCCGAGCATGGTGATCCGTGGGGGGATTCGCATGACCCTCATGATGACGCGCGTAGACGTTGTCGTGTCAACGTCAAGTCTGAGGAGTTTTCACGCAATTCACCTCCTCCACGTGACCGTCACGACCCGGACGCGCGAACGCCGTTGGGTGGTGACCGGGCCAGGGTCCGCCCGACGGGAACGGCCCGCCGGAGCTCGGGCTCCGGCGGGCCGGCCCGCTGCCGCGCTCCCCGGTCACGTGACGGTGATGACCGTGTGCATGCCCTGCGCAGCGATCTTGCCGCCGTCGACGGCGCTGCCGACCCACGTGACGAGCGCCCAGTCGCCGGGCGTGAGCGGCATCCGGATCACGGTGGAGCGACCGGGCGAGAGCGGCGGCGTGCCGACGTTCGCGTACGGGTCGAAGGGCGGGTCTTCCCAGTCCGGAGCGGTGAAGAACCTGTGGACGTCGGCGTCCGTCTTCCCGGGGAACAGCTTGTGGAAGACGGCCTCGTTGACCTGTCCCCGCATGGTGTTGACGACGCGCACAGGCGCTCCGGCGCGGAGCGTGCGCGGCGCCCGGAAGCGGGGGCCGATGCCCGGGACGGCCCCCGAGACGACCGTCGCCTCCGCCTCCGGGAGCCGGCCGTGCGCGGCCCCGGAGACCGTGAGCGTACGGATGCGCTCCTGCCCCGTCGGCACGCCGGGATCCTGGAAGTCCCGGTACTCGAGCAGGTGGTACGTGCCGGGCCGCAGCACCTGGGTGAACGAACCGGGGCTGCCGGGCAGGGTCAGGGCGCCGCCGAGCAGTTCGGCCTGGGCCGTCACCTCGCGGTTGCCTTCGACGACCTCGGCGGGTTCGTCGGAGAACGCCTTCCGCAGGCCGATGCGGAACGCGGTGGGCGAGGCGCCTTCACGGAGCCGGACCAGGCCCACGTGCCCCGACTTCACGTCGGTGGCGGTCACCCTGAAGGCGACGGGGCCGGGTCGGGTGGTGCTCGGGGCGGCCAGACCACCATCGCCTGTGGTGACTTCGACGGTGGGGCGCGCCGCCGCCCGCTCAGGCGTGGCACCGGCCGCCGGTGCGGTGAAGAGCGCGGCGAACAGGGTGGCCAGGGCGAGGGTTGCGGTGAGTGGCTTCCTTGCGGACATGGTGGGCCTCCTTGGCTCGGACCGGGATCCGGCGGGACGACGTGCGGATGGACGGGTCTAGCCGGGTGTCGGGGCGTCCTGGCTGACGGCGGTGCGCGGGAGGGCCGGGCAGAGGGCGGCGCAGAGGGCGAACGCCCCGACCACCCACGGCATCGCCGCCGACAGGGCGTCCGTCAGGCCGTCGCCGCCCGTCGTGTGCGCGAAGAACACCGTGCCGACCACTGCGGCCCCGAGGGCGCCGCCGAACTGCTGGGCCGTGGAGAAGATCCCCGAGGCACCGCCCGCGAGGTCGGTCGGCACGGCGGACAGGACGACGTTGACCAGGGCGCTTGCGGAGGCACCCAGGTCGCGGCCGATGGACGGGATCGCCACGTTGACGATCGTCACGTCCAGGAGGTCCATCAGCGCGGCGACCGTCATGACGGCCGCGGCCGCCCAGCGTCGCGGGTGCGGGGAGGCGGAGAGGTCGGCGGTGAGGCTCGTCGTGGCCATCGGGACTCCCGGGGTCCAGGATGTATTTCGTTCGGACTAACGAAAGACTTGCACGCGGGCAGCACTGATCACAAGTCCTTCGTTCGACCGAACGAAATATCTTGCTAAGCTGGCCTCATGACCAGGGACGACAGCTCACGACGAGCCGAGGTGATCGCGGCCCTGACCGCCGCGGGCCGGGACTCCAGCGCGGCATCCGTCGCCTTCCACACGGTGGTCGCGGCCAAGCAGGGACTCGGGCCGACCGAGACCAAGACTCTCGACCTCCTCCAGCGCCACGGCGCCCTCACCGCCAAGGACCTCGCCGAACGCTCCGGACTCGCACCCGCTTCGGTCACCGGCCTGGTGGACCGCCTGGAGAAGAAGGGCTACGTACGCAGGGTGAAGCACCCGACGGACAAGCGCCGGGTGCTGATCGAGTCCCGACCCGAGAAGCTCGCGGAGCTGGCGCCGCTCTTCGACGACTGGGCGCGTGAAGTGGCCGAACTCTACGAGGAGTTCACGACGGAGGAGCTGGAGGTCGCCGTGCGCTTCCTGGCGGGCGCGACCGAGCGCCAGCGCGCGGCGACGAAGCGGCTGCTGGACTAGAGCAGGACCAGGGCCCGTCTGCCGACTGTCCGGGGTGTGCCCGGGGCCCTGCCCGGGGTCGGTCCGGGGGCTGTCCGGGCCTGTCCGGTGGATCAGGCTCCGGGGGCGGGCCGTCCAGTACCGCTGGTTCGGCTCCGGGTCCGGACAAGCGTCGATTCGCGGACGACCAGCTCCGGCTGGAGCACGATCCTCCGGTGCTCGTGCCCGCCGGCCGCGCTCTCGTCCGTCTCCTCGATCAGCAACTCCGCCGCCATGCGCCCCATACGGAAGGCGGGCTGACGGACCGAGGTGAGGGGCACGGCGGCGGCGGAGGCGAACTCGATGTCGTCGTAGCCGACGAGGGCCATGTCCTCCGGCACGCGGACGCCCGCACCGTAGAGGGTCTGCAGGACGCCGAGGGCGAGAAGGTCGTTGGCGCAGAACACCGCCGTCGGCCGCGGGGACATGCCCAGCAGCCGCGCCCCCGCGTCCCGCCCCGCCGCCACGTCCAGCCGCTCCGCCTCCACATGCCTCAGCCGGTCCTCGGGAAGCCCCGCCTCGGCCAGCGCCCGCAACGCACCCGTACGCCGGTCCTGGCACTGGGCGAGATGCATCGGGCCGCTGACGTAGGCGACGCCGCTGTGGCCGCATTCGACGAGATGGCGTACGGCGAGCGCACCGCCGGTGACATCGTCCACCGACACCGAGCAGGCTTCGTCCCGCGGCCTGTCGTGGTCGACGAAGGTGTGCGGGATGCCGTGGCGCCGGAAGTTCTCCAGGTTCCGGCCCGTGGCGTCGGCGGGTGTGACGAGCACCCCGCGCACCCGCTGCTCGGCGAAGAGCGAGAGGTAGTCGGCTTCCTCGTCCGGACTCTGCGCGCTGTTGCACAGCATCACGCCGAGCCCGTTGGCCCGCGCCGCGCGCTCGGCCCCGGACGCGACCTCCACGAAGAACGGGTTCGCCATGTCGAGGACGAGCATCGCGATGATCCGGCTCCGGCCGGCCCGCAGCTGCCGGGCCGTCTCGCTGCGCACGTAACCGAGCCGCTCGATCACGGCCAATACCCGCTCGCGGGTCTCCTCGGCGACCATGTCCGGCCGGTTGATGACGTTCGACACCGTGCCGACCGACACCTTCGCCTGCCGCGCCACGTCCTTGATACCCACCATGCGTGCCACGAGGTCCGACCGCCCGCCTTCCCGCGGCCCGCCGCGGCCGCGGCTTCATGCTACGCAGGACGGCGGCCGCTCAGGAGAGCGGCTACGCGGGAGGCCGGCCGCGCACCCGGCCGAGGCTGCTTCTCCTGACGACGAGCTCCGGCTGGAGCACGATCCTCCGGTGCTCATGGTCCACGGCCGCGCTCTCGTCCGTCTCCTCGATCAGCAGCTCCGCGGCCGTGCGCCCCATACGGAAGGCGGGCTGGCGCACGGAGGTCAGGGGCACGGCGGCGGCGGAGGCGAACTCGATGTCGTCGTAGCCGACGAGGGCGATCTCGTCGGGCACGCTCACCCCGGCCCCGTAGAGCGCCTGGAGGACGCCGAGGGCGAGAAGGTCGTTGGCGCAGAACACCGCCGTCGGCCGCGGGGACATGCCCAGCAGCCGCGCCCCCGCGTCCCGCCCCGCCGCCACGTCCAGCCGCTCCGCCTCCACATGCCTCAGCCGGTCCTCGGGAAGCCCCGCCTCGGCCAGCGCCCGCAACGCACCCGTACGCCGGTCCTGGCACTGGGCGAGATGCATCGGGCCGCTGACGTAGGTGATGTCCTGGTGGCCCTGCTCGACGAGATGGCGTACGGCGAGGGTGCCGCCGGTGATGTCGTCCACCGACACCGAGCAGCCCTTGGCGCTGGGCAGGACACGGTCGACGAAGACGAACGGGATGCCGTGACGGCGGAAGCTCTCCAGATTGGCGCCCGTGGTGTCCGCGGGCGTCACCAGCACGCCCCGCACCCGCTGCTCGGTGAACAGCCCCAGGTACTCCGCCTCCTCGCTCGGGCTCTGCGCGCTGTTGCAGAGCATCACCCCCAGTCCGGCCTCGCGCGCCGCCCGCTCGGCGCCGGACGCCACGTCCACGAAGAAGGGGTTGGCCATGTCGAGCACGAGCAGCGCGATGATCCGGCTCCGGCCGGCCCGCAGCTGCCGGGCGGACTCGCTGCGTACATAGCCGAGCCGTTCGATGGTGGACCGGACGCGGGCCCGGGTCTCCGCCGAGACCGAGTCGGGACGGTTGATCACGTTCGAGACCGTGCCGACCGAGACCCCGGCGGCCCGGGCGACGTCCTTGATGCCGACGGGCTGGCCCGCCGACTGGCCTGCCGCAGGGCCGAGCAGCGATGTCATCGGCCGGTGACCTCTGCGGGAGTTCTTGTGGTCATGGGCGATCCGTTCCTGTGCCAGGTGGAAGACTTCGGTGAGCGGCATCATGGCCTCGTCCGGCCTCCCGCCGTCCAGGGCTTCGAAGAAGCCGGCCATCTCGGCCTGCCGGCGGGCGTTGACTTCCGTGGCGGCCATGGCGGCCCGGGCGGCCGCGAAGTCCTCGGTCTCCAGGTAGCCGACGAGCAGTCCGTCGTCCCGGAGGAAGAGCGAGTAGTTGTTCCAGCCGGCGGCGGAGAGTGCCGCGAGCATCTCGGGCCATACGGCCGCATGACGCTCGCGGTACTCCTCCAGCCGCCCCGGCCTGACCTTCAGCAGAAAGCAGACGCGCTGCATCGGGTGACTCCGGGACGTCAGAAGTCGAAGTCGTCGATGTTGTTCTTGTCGAAGACGGTCGGCGGGCCGAGGATGATCTCGCCGTCCTTGCCGATGGTGTACTCACCGAGGTCGCCGGCCTTGAACTTCTCGCCCTCCGCGCCGGTGATCTGACCCGAGACCAGCGCGGATGCCACGTACGCGCCGAGGCGGCCGAGCTTCTTCGGGTCCCACAGGGCGAACTGCTCGACGGTGCCGTCCTTGACGTACTCGCGCATCTGGTTCGGCGTACCGAGGCCGTTGATGACGACCTTGCCCTTGTAGCTGGAGCTGCTGATGTAGCGGGAGGCTGCGGCGATGCCGACGGTGGTGGGCGAGATGATGCCCTTCAGGTTCGGGTAGGCCTTGAGCAGCCCCTGGGTCTCCTGGAAGGACTTCTGGTCGTCGTCGTCACCGTAGGCGACGGCTTCCCGTCCAGCAGCACCTGGCCGGAGTCGGGCCGGTGCACCCCCGCGAGCGTCTTGATGAGGGTGGACTTGCCGGCGCCGTTCTCCCCCGCGAGCGCGTGTACCTCGCCCGGGAGCAGTTGCAGGGAGACGTCCTGCAGGGCCCGTACGGCACCGAAGGACTTGGACACGTCCGTCAGGGCCAGAACAGGGGCCGGACCCGTGTCGGGCTGGTTCATGGATGCTCCGTTGAAGGTGCGCCGCGAAAGGCGCTGTGAAAGGTTTCAACCAAGTTTCACGGAAGCTAGACGGGTAAGACCCGCGCCGTCAATGGGTCAGTCGACGAAAATTTCCGGAGTCACGCGATCCCTTGACAGCCCAGTTGGGCGGCCATAGCTTCACGGTGATGAAACGATTCATACGTTCGCTCGGCCCTCGGGAGCGTTGATCCATGTCCGGTGCATCCGCCGTTTCCGCCGTAAAGGCGGCCCTCAAGACCCAGGCCATCGAGACGCCGTCGTGGGCGTACGGCAACTCCGGCACCCGCTTCAAGGTGTTCGCGCAGCCCGGGGTGCCGCGCACCCCGCGGGAGAAACTCGACGACGCGGCGCGCGTCCACGAGCACACCGGCGCCGCCCCGACCGTCGCCCTCCACATCCCCTGGGACAAGGTCGACGACTACGGCGCGCTCGCCACGTACGCCAAGGAGCGCGGACTGCGGCTCGGCGCCATCAACTCCAACGTCTTCCAGGACGACGACTACAAGCTCGGCTCGGTCACCCACCCCGACCCCGCTGTGCGCCGCAAGGCCGTCGGGCATCTGCTGGAGTGCGTCGACATCATGGACGCCACCGGCTCGTGCGATCTGAAGCTGTGGTTCTCCGACGGCACCAACTACCCGGGCCAGGACGACATCCGGGCCCGCCAGGACCGGCTCGCCGAGGCCCTGGCCGCGGTGTACGAGCGGCTGGGCGAGGACCAGCGGATGCTCCTGGAGTACAAGCTCTTCGAGCCCGCCTTCTACACCACCGACGTCCCGGACTGGGGCACCGCCTACGCACACTGCCTGAAACTGGGTCCCAGGGCCCAGGTCGTCGTGGACACCGGTCATCACGCGCCGGGCACCAACATCGAGTTCATCGTCGCGCTGCTGCTGCGTGAGGGGAGGCTCGGCGGGTTCGACTTCAACTCCCGCTTCTACGCGGACGACGACCTGATGGTCGGCGCGGCCGACCCCTTCCAGCTGTTCCGCATCATGTACGAGGTGATCAGGGGCGGTGGATTCGGCGGGGGGTCCGGAGGTTGTCCCCCGGAAGAGCACAGCATGCCCGGCGTGGCCTTCATGCTCGACCAGTGCCACAACATCGAGGCGAAGATCCCGGCGATCATCCGCTCGGTGATGAACGTCCAGGAGGCGACGGCGAAGGCCCTGCTGGTCGACCGCGACGCACTGTCCGCAGCCCAGCAGGACGGCGATGTGCTCGCCGCCAACGCGGTGCTGATGGACGCCTACAACACGGACGTACGGCCGCTGCTCGCCGAGGTGCGCGAGGAGCTGGGCATCGACCCGGACCCGGTCGCGGCGTACGCCCGCTCCGGCTGGGCACAGAAGATCGTCGACGAGCGCGTCGGTGGCACCCAGGCCGGATGGGGAGCGTGACCGACATGGCAGAACACCCGCAGATCGACGCCCTGCTGGCGCGCTCGCACCGCCTGGGCGCCGACCCCCGCAACACCAACTACGCCGGCGGCAACACCTCCGCCAAGGGCACCGCGACCGACCCCGTCACCGGCGGCGACGTCGAGCTCATGTGGGTCAAGGGCTCGGGCGGCGACCTGGGCACGCTCACGGCGGGCGGGCTCACCGCACTGCGGCTGGACCGGCTGCGCGCGCTGACCGGCGTGTACCCGGGCGTGGACCGCGAGGGCGAGATGGTCGCGGCCTTCGACTACTGCCTGCACGGCAAGGGACGGCTCCCAGGGGGAGAAGGCACCGCACCGTCCATCGACACCGCGATGCACGGACTCGTCGAGGCCGCCCACGTGGACCACCTCCACCCCGACTCGGGCATCGCGCTCGCGTGCGCCGCCGACGGCGAGGCCCTGACCAAGGAGTGCTTCGGCAACCGGGTCGTATGGGTGCCGTGGCGCCGCCCCGGCTTCCAGCTCGGCCTGGACATCGCCGCCGTCAAGGCGGCCAACCCCGAGGCCATCGGCTGCGTCCTCGGCGGACACGGCATCACCGCCTGGGGCGACACGTCCGAGGAGTGCGAGCGCAACTCCCTGCACATCATCCGCACCGCCGAGGCGTTCCTCGCCGAGCGCGGCGAGGCCGAGCCGTTCGGGCCGGGGCTCGACGGGTACGGGCCTCTGCCGGAGGCCGAGCGACGGGCCCGCGCCGCCGCGCTCGCTCCCGTCGTCCGGGGCCTCGCCTCCACCGACCGCCCGCAGGTCGGCCACTTCACCGACGCCGACGTCGTCCTGGACTTCCTGGCCCGCGCCGAGCACCCGCGGCTCGCCGCGCTCGGCACCTCCTGCCCCGACCACTTCCTGCGCACGAAGGTCCGCCCGCTGGTCCTGGATCTGCCGGCCGGTGCCCCGCTGGAGACGGCGGTCGCCCGCCTCGAGGAACTGCACGCGGCCTACCGCGAGTACTACGAGCGGCACGCCGAGGCGGACTCCCCCGCCATGCGGGGCTCCGACCCGGCGATCGTCCTCGTGCCCGGCGTCGGCATGTTCAGCTTCGGCAAGGACAAGCAGACCGCGCGCGTGGCGGGCGAGTTCTACGTCAACGCGATCAATGTGATGCGCGGGGCCGAGGCGGTCTCCTCGTACGCGCCGATCGAGGAGGCGGAGAAGTTCCGCATCGAGTACTGGGAGCTGGAGGAGGCCAAGCTCCGCCGGATGCCCGCGCCGAAGCCGCTCGCGACCCGCGTCGCCCTGGTGACGGGAGCAGGGTCCGGCATCGGCAGGGCCATCGCGCAACGGCTCCCCGCCGAGGGCGCCTGCGTGGTCGTGGCCGATGTGAACGCGGACGGCGCGAGCGCCGTGGCGGAGGAGCTGGGCGGCCCCGACAAGGCGGTCGCGGTGACGGTCGACGTCACCTCCGAGGAGCAGATCGCCGCCGCCTTCGCCGCCGCGTCGCTCGCCTTCGGCGGCGTGGATCTGGTGGTCAACAACGCCGGGATCTCCGTCTCCAAGCCGCTCCTGGAGACCACGGCCGAGGACTGGGACCTCCAGCACGACATCATGGCCCGCGGCTCCTTCCTGGTCTCCCGGGAGGCGGCCAGGGTGATGACCGCGCAGGGCATCGGCGGCGACATCGTCTACATCGCCTCCAAGAACGGCGTGTTCGCGGGCCCCAACAACATCGCGTACGGGGCGACCAAGGCCGACCAGGCGCACCAGGTCCGGCTGCTCGCCGCCGAACTGGGCGAGCACGGGATCCGGGTCAACGGCGTCAATCCGGACGGCGTCGTGCGGGGCTCCGGCATCTTCGCGGGCGGCTGGGGCGCGAAGCGCGCCGCCGTGTACGGGGTGGAGGAGGAGAGGCTGGGCGAGTTCTACGCGCAGCGGACGCTGCTGAAGCGGGAGGTGCTGCCGGAGCATGTCGCCAACGCGGTGTTCGCGCTGACCGGCGGGGACCTGAGCCACACGACGGGGCTCCACGTGCCGGTGGACGCGGGCGTGGCGGCGGCGTTCCTGCGCTGACGGGCCCATCCCGCCGCCGGCGGCGGGACCGCGCGAGGCCGGCGCGGCCGGACCGCCCGTGCACGCGCCGGCCCGGCCCTCGGGCGAACGGGGTGCGCGAGCAGCCGCCACGCCCGCACCGTGCGGCGCGGGCCTGCGCGTTGCGCTGCACGCCGCGTGGACACGGCGCTCCGCCGTGGCGCGGGCATTCGTCCGCTGCGGCGGAAGGGTGGCGCACCATGGCCCGCACCCGGCAACGGCGCGCAACCGCCGGCGGTCCGACTCGTGTGCAGCTGCACCCCGGTGGTCGCGTTGTGCCCACCCTCCCCCCTGGCCCTGCGGGCATGAGGGTGCCCCCGGTCGCTTCGCTCGCCCTGCGGAACGACTGCCCACAACGTTCCAAAGGACTGACATCGTGTCACCAGATGAACCCCTCGTTTTCGCCGCCGTCGATCTCGGTGCCTCCAGCGGGCGCGTCATCGTCGGGCACGTCGGGGCCGGGGCGCTCGGCCTGACGGAAGTGCACCGGTTCCCGAACACGCCCGTCCGCGTCGGCGGCACCCTGCACTGGGACATCCTCGGGCTGTACCGGGGCGTGCTCGACGGGCTGCGCGCCGCCGGCCGGTTCACCGGCGGGCGGCTCGCGAGCGTGGGGATCGACTCCTGGGCCGTGGACTACGGCCTCCTCGACGCCGACGGCGCCCTCGTCGGCAACCCCGTGCACTACCGGGACGGCCGTACGGAGAGCGCGACCGCCAAGGTCGCGGACCTGCTCCCGCCCGCCGACCTGTACGCGGCCACCGGACTGCAGCACCTCCCCTTCAACACCGTCTACCAGCTGGTCGCCGCGCAGGGCACGCCCGCGCTGGCGGCCGCCCGCAGGCTGCTGCTCGTCCCCGACCTCGTCTCGTACTGGCTGACGGGCGAGACCGGCACCGAGATCACCAACGCCTCCACGACCCAGCTGATCGACCCGCGCAGCCGCGACTGGGCACGCCCCGTCGCCGACACACTCGGGATCGACCTCTCACTCTTCCCGCCGTTGCGCCGGCCCGGCGACCGCGCGGGGCTGCTGCTGCCCGATGCCCTCGCGGAGACGGGATTGACCGGTCCCGTCCCGGTGACCGCGGTCGGGTCGCACGACACCGCGTCCGCCGTGGCGGGCGTGCCCGCGCGCGGTGAGCGCTTCGCGTACATCGCCACCGGCACGTGGTCGCTCGCCGGGCTCGAACTGGACGCGCCCGTCCTCACCGAGGACAGCCGCCGGGCCAACTTCACCAACGAGCTCGGCGTCGACGGCACCGTCCGCTACCTCCGCAACATCATGGGCCTCTGGTTGCTCCAGGAGTGTCTGCGCAGCTGGGAGTCGCAAGGGCAGCCGCAGGAGCTCGGGGAGCTGCTGCGGCGGGCCGGCGCGTGCGCGCCCCTGCGTTCGGTCGTCGACGCCGGCGACCCGGAGTTCATCGCCCCGGGCCGGATGCCGGAGCGCATCGCCGAGGCGTGCCGCCGCACCGGCCGGCCCGTGCCGCGCGACGCGGCCGAGACGACCCGCTGTGTACTGGACTCGCTCGCCCTGGCCCATCGCCGCGCGCTTGCGGACGCCCAGCGGCTCTCCGGCCGTACGATCGACACCGTGCACATCGTCGGCGGCGGCGCCCACAACGAGCTGCTGTGCCGGCTGACGGCCGACGCGTGCGGTCTGCCCGTGGTGGCGGGCCCGGCCGAGGCCGCCGCGCTCGGCAATATCCTGGTGCAGGCCCGTGCGGCCGGGGCGGTGGCCGGAGACCTGTCCGAGCTGCGGAAACTCCTGTACGACACCCAGGAGCTGCGGCGTCACGAGCCCACGGGCGACCTCCGGGCATGGGAGCGGGCGGAAGCCCTCGTCACCGGAGGCCAGGAGGCAGCGGCCCGGCAGCGGACGGGCGCCAAGGAGGAACAGCCGTGCGAGTAGCGCTCTTCGTCACCTGCGTCAACGACACCCTCTTCCCCCGCACCGGGCAGGCGGTCGTCACGCTGCTGGAACGGCTGGGCGTGGAGGTGGACTTCCCTCCGGCACAGACCTGTTGCGGACAGCCGCAGTTCAACACCGGCTACCGGCACGAGACCGAGCCCCTGGTGCGCCGCTACGCCGCCGCGTTCGACGGCTACGACTACGTCGTCACCCCGTCCGGTTCGTGCGCGGCGATGGTGCGCGACAACTACCCGCGCATCGGCGCGAAGGCGGCCGCCGAGGGACGGGGCCAGGAGCTCGCGGAAGCGGCGGCTGCCGCGGTCCCGAAGACCTACGAGCTCACGGAGTTCCTGGTCGACGTGCTGAAGGTGACGGACGTCGGGGCCTGTTACCCGCACACCGTCACCTACCACCCGACCTGCCACGGCCTGCGGATGCTCGGTCTCGGCGACCGGCCGCGGCGGCTGCTGGAGCACGTCGAGGGGCTGGAGCTGCGGGAGCTTCCGGGCGCCGAGGAGTGCTGCGGCTTCGGCGGCACCTTCGCCGTGAAGAACGCCGCCGTGTCCGCGGCGATGGGCGCGGACAAGGCCCGCAACATCGTCTCCACCGGGGCGGAGGCCGTGTGCACGGTCGACAACTCCTGCCAGATGCACATCGGCGGTACGCTCGCCCGGCTCGGCTCGCCGGTGCGTCCGGTCCACATCGCCGAGATCCTGGCGAGCACGGAGGAGGATGCCCGATGAGCGGCACATATCTCGGCATGCCCGCCTTCCCGAAGGCCGCGGCCGAGTCCACACGGAACGCCACCCTGCGCGGCAATCTGCGCCACGCGACCCACACCATCCGTGACAAGCGCGCCAAGGCCGTCGCCGAACTCGACGACTGGGCGGAACTGCGCGCCGCCGGGGCAGCGATCAAGAACCGTACGCTCCGGCACCTCGACCACTACCTGGAGCGGGTGGAGACCGCCGTGACGGCGGCGGGCGGCCAGGTGCACTGGGCCACCGACGCCGCCGAGGCCAACCGGATCGTCACCGACCTCGTACGGGCCACCGGGGAGACCGAGGTCGTCAAGGTCAAGTCCATGGCCACCCAGGAGATCGGGCTCAACGACGCGCTGGCCGAGGCCGGGATCACCGCCTGCGAGACCGACCTCGCCGAGCTGATCGTGCAGTTGGGCGACGACCTGCCCTCGCACATCCTGGTCCCGGCGATCCACCGCAACCGGTCCGAGATCCGCACCATCTTCCGCGAGAAGATGGGCGACTGGGGCCGCCCCGCCCCCGAAGGTCTCACCGACCGGCCCGCGGAGCTGGCCGAGGCGGCGCGGCTGCACCTGCGGGAGAAGTTCCTGCGCGCGAAGGTCGCGATCTCCGGGGCCAACTTCATGGTCGCCGAGACCGGCACCCTGGTCGTGGTCGAGTCCGAGGGCAACGGCCGGATGTGCCTGACCCTGCCCGAGACGCTGATCTCGGTCGTCGGCATCGAGAAGGTGGTGCCGACCTGGCAGGACCTGGAGGTGTTCCTCCAGCTCCTGCCCCGCTCGTCCACGGCCGAGCGGATGAACCCGTACACGAGCATGTGGACGGGGACGTCGGACGGCGACGGACCGCGGACCTTCCATCTGGTGCTGATCGACAACGGCCGCACCGACACCCTCGCCGACACGGTGGGGCGGCAGGCGCTGCGCTGCATCCGCTGCTCGGCCTGCCTGAACGTGTGCCCGGTGTACGAGCGGGCGGGCGGGCACGCCTACGGGTCCGCCTACCCCGGCCCGATCGGCGCGATCCTCACGCCCCAGCTGCGGGGCACGGACAGCGAGCTGGACGCCTCGCTGCCCTACGCCTCGACGCTGTGCGGTGCCTGCTACGAGGTGTGCCCCGTCGCCATCGACATCCCCGAAGTGCTGGTGCATCTGCGGGAACGGGTTGTCGAGGGCGGCGAGGTGACGCGCAACGGTACGAAGGTCACCATCCGCCCGGCCAAGGGGCACGCGGCCGAACGGGCCGCGATGCGCGCGGCCCGCTGGACGCTGGACCACCCGGGCGCGCTGCGCAGGCTCCAGCGCCTCGCCTCCCGCACGCGCCGGCTGCATCCCCGGCGCCTGCCGGGTCCCGGCCGGGCCTGGACGGACACACGGACGGTGCCGGAGGTGCCGGCCGAGTCGTTCCGCGACTGGTGGCAGCGCACGCGCGGTACCGAAGGGAGCGGCGAGTGAGCAGCAGGGACACGGTCCTCGGACGGGTGCGCCGCGCCCTGGCGGACGTGCCGCGCGACGAGCGTCCTCAGGACGTGCCGGTCGTCCGCGACTACCTCCGCGTCCACGGGCAGCGCACGCCCGCGCAGACCGCGGACCTGCTCGCCGAGAACCTCGCGGACTACCGCGCGCTCGTGCACCGCGTCGCGTCCGCCGACGACCTGCCGGGGCTGATCGGCCGGCTGCTGGCGGAGCGCGGGACCCGCACGGTCGTGGTGCCGGACGGGCTGCCGGAGGAGTGGCCGGCCACGGCGGCGGCGAACGGCATCGAGCTCGTGCCGGACACGCCGGGCTCCACACCCGCCGAACTCGACACGGTGGACAGCGTGGTGACCGGCTGCGCGGTGGCCATCGCCGAGACCGGGACGATCGTCCTGGACGGCGGCCCCGGCCAGGGCCGCCGCCGGATCACGCTGGTGCCCGACCACCACATCTGCGTGGTGCGCGTGCCGGAGCAGGTCGCCGACTCGGTGCCGCAGGGCCTGGAGCGCCTGGATCCGGCGCGCCCGCTGACCTGGATCAGCGGCCCGTCGGCGACGAGCGACATCGAGCTGGACCGGGTGGAAGGGGTCCATGGGCCCCGGACGCTGGAAGTGATCCTGGTCGAGGGCTGAAGCCCCCGACATGGCCGAAGTCCCCGGCCGGACCCGTCGGTCCGGCCGGGGCTTCGTCGTGTGTCAGCCCTCGTCCGGCTCGAGCGTCGAGCCGAACGTCCATGTCCCGGAGCCGGCCCACTTCGTACTCGGCCACCCCGTCCTCCGTACGCACCGGGCGCGCACCCCGGTCCGCGTGGACCCGGCCCGAGGTGACCGGCACACGGACCTCGGCACCCCAGTCATCACCCGTGCCGCGCGCCACACATCACGCTTGCCATGCCCCCGTGGCTTTCCGGCCACCCACCGGGCCGCGGTCGGGGGACGGCCGGGGCGGGGCCGTGCAGGGTCGCCCCCGCAGAAATCGGGCGGTGGTGCCGGACGGCGCCGTACCCACCGATTTCGAGGAGGCGAGCCCGGAGGGGCCCCGCACCACCACCCACCGACAGCGGCCGCACCCGGCCCGTCCGGGGTCCCCCCACGCCGCAGGGCGTAGGGGGCACTTGAGGACGGACACACCGGACACCCGTCACGGCACCGGGCACACCCCCCACCCCACACCCGCACCCCGCCGGGGGCACCCCGCACCCCGGCCCGAAGCGCTACCCCGCCCCGTACACCGGCTGCGGTGGCTGCGAGTCCGCCAGGAGTTTCAGGGCCGCCTCCCCCGCCTCCGCGGCGGTCCAGCGGGAACCCTTGTCCGCGGTGGGGCCCGGGCGCCAGCCCTCCATCACGGTGATGCGACCCGCCTCCGCCCCGAAGACGCGGCCCGTGACGCCCGCCGACGCCGTAGCGCCGAGCCAGACGACGAGCGGAGAGACGTTCTCGGGGGCCATCGCGTCGAAGGCCCCCGCCTCCCCGGGCGCCGCCATCGTCTCCGCGAAGGTCTGCTCGGTCATCCGTGTCCGTGCCGCCGGGGCGATCGCGTTGACCTGGACGCCGTAGCGGGCCATCTCCGCCGCCGCGACGAGTGTGAGGCCGACGATGCCCGCCTTCGCCGCGCTGTAGTTGCCCTGGCCGACCGAGCCGAGCAGGCCCGCCCCGGAGGAGGTGTTCACCACCCGTGCGGCCGGCTCGCGGCCGGCCTTCGCCTCGGCCCGCCAGTACGCCGCCGCGTGCTTCAGCGGCAGGAAGTGCCCCTTCAGATGCACCCGCATCACCGCGTCCCAGTCGTCCTCGTCCAGGTTGACCAGCATCCGGTCGCGCAGGAACCCGGCGTTGTTGACGAGGGTGTCGAGCCGCCCGAAGGTGTCGAGCGCGGTCGCCACCAAGGATGCCGCGCCCTCGGCGGACGCCACGTCGCCTGCGTGCGCCACCGCTTCGCCGCCCGCCGCGCGGATCTCGTCGACGACCTGTTCCGCGGGGGTACGGGACGTGCCCGAGCCGTCCGGGCCCACTCCGAGGTCGTTGACCACCACCTTCGCGCCCTCGGCGGCGAAGGCGAGGGCATGTGCCCTGCCCAGCCCGCGACCGGCGCCGGTCACGATCACGACGCGTCCCTCAGTGATTGCGGTCATCACGTTCTCTCCTCACGTCACCGGTCGACATTCGCCGCGTCCAGGAACGCGGGGCGCTCGCCGCCCCCGTGCACCAGCAGCGACGCCCCGCTCACGTACCCCGCCCGGTCCGACGCGAGGAACACGGCCGCGTCCCCGATCTCGCCCGGTTCGGCGAGCCGGCCCAGCGGCACGGTGCGGCCTACCGCCGCGATCCCCGCCTCGTCGCCGTAGTGGAGGTGCGACAGTTCGGTGCGCACCATGCCCAGCACCAGGGTGTTCACCCGGACCTCGGGCGCCCACTCGACGGCCATGGAGCGGGCCAGGTTCTCCAGGCCCGCCTTGGCGGCCCCGTACGCGGCCGTGCCCGGCGAGGGTCGCGTACCGCTCACGCTGCCGATCATCAGGAGCGAGCCGCGCGCCGCGCGCAGGTGCTCGTACGCGGCGAGGGACGCGGTCATCGGCGCCACCAGATTGAGCTGCACCACCCGCGCGTGGCGCTCGGCGGCCCCCTCGCCGAGCAGCCGGTACGGCGTCCCGCCCGCGTTGTTGACGAGGGCGTCGAGCCGTCCGTACCGGCGCCCGACATCGGCGAAGAGGTCCGTGACGGCCACCCCGTCGCGCAGGTCGACGGGTATGAACTCCGCCTCGCGACCGCCCGCTTCGACCGGGGCGTCCGGCGGTCTGCGGGCGCAGACGACGACCTCCGCGCCGGCCGCCAGGAACGCCCGCGCGATCCCCGCGCCGACGCCCCGCGTGCCGCCGGTGACGACGGCGACCCTCCCGTCCAGCTCCATCGGCTGCTACCTTCCTGACGCAGCATCACCTAACAAATGTTTGGTGGAAAGGTAGCTGATCTGCTCATGGGTGTCTCCACCTCAGGCCCGGAGAAGGGCATATCCGTCGTCACGGTCGACTTCCCGCCCGTCAACGCCCTGCCCGTGCAGGGCTGGTACGACCTCGCGGACGCCGTCCGTGCGGCCGGCCGCGACCGGGAGATCCGCTGCGTCGTGCTCACCGCCGCGGGCCGCGGCTTCAACGCGGGCGTCGACATCAAGGAGCTGCAGCGCGACGCGGGCACGCACCGCGCCCTCATCGGCGCCAACCGCGGCTGCTACGAGGCCTTCGCCGCGGTCTACGAGTGCGAGGTACCCGTCGTCGCCGCGGTGCACGGTTTCTGCCTCGGCGGCGGGATCGGGCTCGTCGGGAACGCCGACGCGATCGTGGCGTCCGATGACGCCACCTTCGGGCTGCCGGAGCTGGACCGCGGCGCTCTCGGCGCGGCCACCCATCTCGCCCGGCTCGTACCGCAGCATCTGATGCGCACCCTGTACTACACCTCACGTACGGCCACGGCCGCCGAACTGCAGGCCCACGGCTCGGTGTGGAAGGTCGTCCCGCGCGAGGAACTCCCCACCGCGGCCCTGGAGCTGGCGCGCGAGATCGCGCGGAAGGACGGCCATCTGCTCCGGCTGGCCAAGGCAGCCATCAACGGCATCGACCCCGTCGACGTACGCCGCAGCTACCGCTTCGAGCAGGGCTTCACCTTCGAGGCGGGCCTCAGCGGGACCGCTGGCCGCGTCCGCGACACCTTCGGCAAGGAGGCGTGATCCATGGCCGACAAGACCATGTCCGTCGATGACGTCATCGGGCGGCTGCGCAGCGGCATGACCCTCGGCATCGGCGGCTGGGGCTCACGGCGCAAGCCGATGGCCCTGGTGCGAGCTCTGCTCCGCAGCGGGATCACCGACCTGACCGTCGTCTCGTACGGCGGTCCCGACGTGGGCCTCCTCGCCGCGGCCGGCCGCATCCGCAGGCTCGTGGCGCCGTTCGCGACGCTCGACTCGATCCCGCTGGAGCCGCACTTCCGCGCCGCCCGCGAGCGCGGCGCCTTCGAGATGACCGAGCTCGACGAGGCCATGTTCATGTGGGGCCTGCACGCCGCGGCCAACCGGCTGCCGTTCCTGCCCGTGCGGGCCGGACTCGGCTCGGACGTCATGCGGGTCAACCCCGGGCTGCGGACGGTGACGTCGCCCTACGACGACGGCGAGGAGCTCGTCGCCGTACCCGCCCTGCGCATGGACGCGGCCCTCGTCCACATGAACCGCGCCGACCGGCTCGGCAACGGCCAGTACCTGGGTCCCGACCCGTACTTCGACGACCTCTTCTGCGAGGCGGCCGACGAGGCGTACATGTCGTGCGAACAGCTCGTCGAGACGGCCGAGCTGACCAAGGACGCCGCCCCGCAGACCCTCCTCGTCAGCCGGCACAGCGTCACGGGCGTCGTCGAGACCCCGAACGGCGCGCACTTCACCTCCTGCGTGCCCGACCACGGCCGCGACGAGGCGTTCCAGAAGCTGTACGCGACCACGCCGTGGGAGGAATTCGCCGGACGCTTCCTGTCGGGCCCCGACGAGCACGCCTATCAGTCGGACGTCCGGGCCTGGCACGAGGAGCAGCGATGACCGTCTCTCGTTCCGAGTACTGCGTGATCGCCTGCGCCGAGGCCTGGCGGGACAACGGCGAGGTGCTGGCCAGTCCCATGGGCCTGATCCCCTCCGTCGGCGCGCGCCTCGCCAAGCGCACCTTCTCGCCCGATCTGCTGCTCACGGACGGCGAGGCGATGCTCGTAGGCCTCGACGGCACGGTCGAGGGCTGGCTGCCGTACCGCCGCCACCTCACGATGGTCACCGGCGGGAGACGGCACGTCATGATGGGCGCCGGCCAGATCGACCGGTACGGCAACCAGAACATCTCCTGCATCGGCGGCTGGGCCCGACCGGCCCGCCAGCTGCTCGGTGTGCGCGGAGCGCCGGTCAACACCCTCAACAATCCGGTCAGTTACTGGGTGCCGCGGCACTCCACCCGTGTGTTCGTCGAGAAGGTCGACATGGTGAGCGGTGTGGGGTACGACAACGCGGCGGGTGCTCGCTTCCACCGCATCCCGCGGGTGGTCAGCGACCTCGGGGTCTTCGACTTCGCGACGCCGGACCGGTCCATGCGGCTGGCCTCCCTGCATCCGGGGGTGACGGTGGAACAGGTGCGGGAGGCGACCGGATTCGGGCTGGTGATCGGTGACGACGTCCCGTGCACGCGGGAGCCGACCGCAGCCGAACTGACGCTGATCCGCGACGTCATCGACCCGGACGGTATGCGCGATCGCGAGGTCGGGGCCTGATGGAGACCGCGCTCACCAAGCTCGTCGGCGTCCGCCACCCCATCGTCCAGACCGGCATGGGCTGGGTCGCGGGCCCTCGGCTGGTGACCGCCACCGCCGACGCCGGGGCGCTCGGCATCCTCGCCTCCGCGACCATGACCACCGGGCAGCTCCGACAGGCCGTGCGTGAGGTCAAGTCCCGTACGGACGCGCCCTTCGGCGTCAATCTGCGCGCCGACGCCGGGGACGCACGGGAGCGGGTGCGGATCATCGTCGACGAGGGCGTACGCGTCGCCTCCTTCGCCCTGGCCCCCTCGCGCGAGCTGATCGCCGAGCTCAAGGACGCGGGCGTCGTGGTCATCCCGTCCATCGGCGCCCGCCGCCACGCCGAGAAGGTCGCAGCGTGGGGCGCGGACGCGGTGATCGTGCAGGGCGGCGAGGGCGGTGGCCACACCGGGGACGTCGCCACGACCGTGCTGTTGCCGGAGGTCGTGGATGCCGTGGAGATCCCGGTGGTCGCGGCGGGCGGTTTCCACGACGGGCGAGGGCTGGTGGCGGCGCTCGCCTTCGGGGCGGCGGGCGTCGCCATGGGCACCCGTTTCCTGCTCACATCGGACTCGACGGTCCCGGACGCCGTCAAGGCCCGTTATCTGGCGGCGTCGGTGAAGGACATCACCGTCACGACGGCCGTCGACGGCCTGCCGCACCGCATGCTCCGTACGGAACTCGTCGACGCGCTCGAACGGTCCGGCCGTACCCGGGCCCTCCTGCACGCCGTCCGCCAGGCTGCCCGTTTCAGGAAGCTCTCGGGACTGCCCTGGGCCGCGATGATCCGTGACGGGCTCGCGATGAAACACGGCAAGGACCTGTCCTGGAGCCAGGTCCTGCTCGCCGCGAACACGCCGATGCTCCTGAAGGCCTCCATGGTCGAGGGCCGCACCGACCTCGGCGTCATGGCGTCCGGTCAGGTCGCGGGCCTGATCGAGGACCTCCCCAGCTGCGCGGAGCTGGTCGCCCGCGTGATGTCCGAGGCCGACCACACACTCCGCGCCCTACCGCCCCTTCCGGGCCCGACCGCCGACTGACGACGGACACCCGGGCCCGCCATTACCGAGCCCGCCCGCCGACCGACGACGGAGACCCGGGCCCACCGAACAGCACCGGGCGTCGCACGCCCCGTCGGGCGGGCCCGACGGGCGCGCCTAGCGGCCCGCGGCCCGGTGGTGGCGGCCGGTCTGCGCGCGCCGGCCCGACCCCGTACCGCCGCCGCCCTGCTGCGGACGCGGCGTCCTGCGCCGCGACCGCGCGGACCGCGCCGCCGTCTGCTGCGGCTGCGGCTGCTGCGGCACCTCGATGGTGACGGCCACCCCCGACGGCTCGCGGGCCCCGGTCAGCCGTGCCAGCTCCTCGTCGCTGGACTTGATCATCGCCGTGCGCGGGCTGATGCCCGCATCCGACATCAGCCGGGCCATCTCGCGCTTCTGGTCCGGCAGGACCAGCGTGACGACGCTGCCCGACTCACCCGCCCGCGCGGTGCGCCCGCCCCGGTGCAGATAGTCCTTGTGGTCCATCGGCGGATCGACGTTCACGACGAGGTCCAGGTCGTCGACATGGATGCCACGGGCCGCCACATTGGTCGCCACCAGCGCGCTGACCTGCCCGTTCTTGAACTGGTCGAGGGTGCGGTTGCGCTGCGGCTGCGACCGCCCGCCGTGCAGGCCCGCCGCCCGTACGCCGCTGGCGAGCAGCCTCTTGACGAGCCGGTCCACGGACCGCTTGGTGTCCAGGAACATGATGACCCGGCCGTCACGGGCCGCTATGCGCGTCGTGACCGCCTTCTTGTCCGTCTCGTCGGCGACGTACAGGACGTGGTGGTCCATCGTGGTCACGGCGCCTGCGGACGGGTCGACCGAGTGCACGACGGGGTCGGTCAGGAACTGCCGTACGAGCCGGTCGATGTTCCGGTCCAGGGTGGCCGAGAACAGCATGCGCTGCCCGTCCGTCTCCACCTGCTTCAGCAGGGCGGTGACCTGCGGCATGAAGCCCATGTCCGCCATCTGGTCGGCCTCGTCCAGCACGGTGATCGCCACCTGGTCGAGCCGGCAGTCGCCGCGCTCGATGAGGTCCTTGAGCCGGCCGGGCGTCGCCACGACCACCTCGGCGCCGCGCCGCAGCGAGCCCGCCTGCTTGGTGATCGACATTCCGCCGACGACTGTGGTGAGCCGCAGGTTGACGGCCGTCGCGTACGGGGTGAGGGCATCGGTGACCTGCTGGGCGAGCTCCCGCGTGGGCACGAGGACCAGGGCGAGCGGGGCCCCGGACTCGGCCCGCCGCCCGGCGGTGCGGGCGAGCAGCGCGAGACCGAAAGCGAGGGTCTTGCCGGAGCCGGTGCGCCCGCGTCCGAGCAGGTCACGCCCGGCGAGCGAGTTCGGCAGCGTGGCGGCCTGGATCGGGAAGGGTGCGGTCACCCCCTGCGCGGTGAGGGTCTTCAGCAGCGCCGCGGGCAGTTCCAGCTCGTCGAACGACGCGACGGCGGGCAGGGCGGGCGTGCTGGTTTCCGGCAGCGTGAATTCCTGCGGAGGCGTCACGGCACGGCGCACACCGCCGGAGCGTTTGGCCGAGCCGTTCGCGGAGCCCTTTGCGGGGCTCTTGGCAGGGCTCTTGGCGGACCGTCGCGCGGGCTGTTTCGACGGCTCGTTCACCGACCGGTTCGCGGAGGAGCCCGCGGACCTGTCCACGGGCTCGTTCGCGGTGCGCTTGACGGGTCGCGTCGCCGGTCGCCGGCGTGCGGGACTTTCGGAGCGAGTCATTCGGGAATGCCTTCCTGGGCCTGAGGACAGCACAAGCCGGGGCCCGCACCGCGAAGGTGCGGGCCCCGGCTGCGTGGTACGCGTCCGGATGTCAGGCCGGGACGATGTTCTCCGCCTGCGGGCCCTTCTGGCCCTGCGTGACGTCGAAGGTGACCTTCTGGCCTTCCTGGAGCTCACGGAAGCCCGAGGAGGCGATGTTGGAGTAGTGCGCGAAGACGTCGGCGCCGCCGCCGTCCTGCTCGATGAAGCCGAAGCCCTTTTCCGAGTTGAACCACTTCACGGTTCCAGTGGCCATGTCATTCTCCCGATAGGTAAGAGGTCCCACCCGGAGAAAGCCGGAAAAACAGTAATGCGCCTAGCGGATCATTTCCCGTCAGGCGCACATAAAGTTCATGGGTACCAAAACTGCAACGCCGCTAACTGTAGCACGCCCGGATCTCCCGTGTGGAACCACGAAACGGCGGAGCCGTGACCGAGCTCTATTGTCATGAGCACCATCGACGCTGCCGCCGGACGCGCCCGCACCCATGTCGCCCCGGGCCGACCCGTCCACGGCGTCACCGCCTTCCCTCGAAAGCCCACGCCGCCTTTCGAGGACGCGGCCCGTCCCACTGACATGTGCGCCGCGCCCTCACGGAGATGGCGGCGCTACAGCCGCTCGATGATGGTCACGTTCGCCTGGCCCCCGCCCTCGCACATCGTCTGAAGACCGAACCGCCCACCCGTGCGCTCCAGTTCGTGCAGCAGCGTCGTCATCAGCTTCACACCCGTAGCGCCCAGCGGATGCCCGAGGGCGATCGCGCCGCCGTTCACGTTCACCCGCGCGGGGTCCGCGCCGGTCTCCTTGAGCCAGGCGAGCACCACAGGGGCGAAGGCCTCGTTGATCTCGACCAGGTCGATGTCGTCGATGGTCATACCGGTCTTCTTCAGCGCGTGTGCGGTGGCCGGGATGGGGGCGGAGAGCATGCGGATGGGGTCCTCGCCGCGCACCGAGAGGTGGTGGACGCGGGCGCGTGGGGTGAGCCCGTGTTCGCGTACGGCACGCTCGCTCGCGAGGAGCATCGCCGCCGCGCCGTCCGAGACCTGGGAGGAGCAGGCCGCGGTGATCGTGCCGCCGTCCAGGACGGGGCGCAGGCCCGCCATCTTCTCCAGGGTCGTGTCGCGGCGAGGGCCTTCGTCCACCGTCACGTCGCCGTGGGCGACGGTCTCCCGCTCGAAGCGGCCCTCGTCGATCGCGCGGACGGCCCGCTGGTGGGAGCGGAGGGCGAACTCCTCCATGTCGAGGCGGGAGATGCCCCACTTCTTCGCGATCAGCTCGGCGCCGTGGAACTGGTCGACGGGCGCGTCGCCGTACCGGGCACTCCAGCCCTGCGAGCCGTGGAAGGGGCCCTCGGTCAGCCCGAGCGGCTCCGCGGCCCGGCGGGAGGCGAAGGCGATCGGGATCTGCGTCATGTTCTGCACGCCGCCCGCGACGACGAGGTCCTGGGTGCCCGACATGACCCCCTGGGCCGCGAAGTGCACCGCCTGCTGCGAGGAGCCGCACTGGCGATCGACGGTGACGCCCGGCACCTCCTCGGGCAGGCCCGCCGCCAGCCAGCAGGTGCGGGCGATGTCACCGGCCTGCGGGCCCACGGTGTCCAGGCAGCCGAAGACGACGTCCTCGACGGCGGCCGGGTCGATCCCCGACCGGGCGACCAGGGCGTTGAGGACGTGTGCGCCCAGGTCGGCGGGGTGGACACCGGCCAGGCCTCCGTTGCGCCGGCCGACCGGGGTGCGTACCGCTTCGACTATGTAGGCCTCGGCCATGACTGCTGCTCCTTCGTCGTAATGCCGTCGAGCACCATCGACAGGTACTGGCGGGCGATCTCGTCGGGGCTGTGCCGCCCGCCCGGCCGGTACCAGGACGCCGCGACCCACACCGTGTCGCGGACGAACCGGTACGTGAGCCGGACGTCCAGGTCGTCGCGGAAGACGCGCGCGGCGACCCCGCGCTCCAGCGTTCCCAGCCATGCCTTCTCGAACTTCTGCTGCGAGTCGGCGAGATAGCGGAAGCGGGGCTGTGCGGAGAGGTGCCTGGACTCCTTCTGGTAGATCGCGACGGCGGCGCGGTGCCGGTCGATCTCCCGGAACGACTCGGTGACGAGTGCCTCGATCGTCTCCCTCGGCCCGAGCCCGGCCGCGAGGACGGTGTCGTACCCCGCCCACAGCTCGTCGAGGAAGGTGGAGAGGATCTCGTCGAGCATCGATTCCTTGGAATCGAAGTGGTAGTACAGGCTGCCGGCGAGCATGCCCGCCGCGTCCGCGATCTTGCGGACGGTGGTGGCGTTGTAGCCCTGGGCGGCGAACACCTCGGCCGCGATGCCGAGCAGTTCGCGGCGCCGCTCCGGCGAGGCGGTCACCTGGGTCTTCTTCTTCGTCGTTGGCACGTGCCCATTCTGGTCCTGCCCGGTCCTGCCCGATCTACGGATGCTGGGAGCTGACGGACACCGTCTCGCCCGTCATGTACGAGGAGTAGCCGCTGGCGAGGAAGACGATGACGTTGGCGACCTCCCAGGGCTCGGCGTACCGGCCGAAGGCCTCGCGGGCGGTGAGCTCCTCCAGCAGCTCGGCCGAGGTCACCTTCACGAGGTGCGGGTGCATGGCGAGGCTCGGCGAGACCGCGTTGACGCGGACCCCGTACGCCGCCGCCTCGACCGCCGCGCACCGGGTCAGCGCCATGACGCCGGCCTTCGCGGCGGCGTAGTGGGCCTGGCCGGCCTGGGCGCGCCAGCCGACGACGGAGGCGTTGTTGACGACGACGCCGCCGCGGCCGGCCGCCCTGAACATCCGGAGGGCGGCCCGGGTGCAGCGGAAGGTGCCGTTCAGCGTGACGTCCAGCACGCGGGACCACTGCTCGTCGGTCATGTCGACGAGTTCGGCCGTGCCGCCGAGGCCCGCGTTGTTGACGACGACGTCGAGGCCCCCGTGGATCCGTACGGCCTCGTCGAAGAGGGCCTGCACCTGGGCCTCGTCGGTGACGTCGCACACCTGCGACTCCACGGCCGCCGCCCCGAACTCGGCAGCGAGCGCGGCCTCGCTCTCCTTGAGGCGGCGCGCATGCGCGTCGCTGATCAGGACCCGTGCGCCTTCCTCCAGGAAACGGCGCGCGGTCGCACCGCCGATCCCGGCCCCCGCGGCCGCGGTGATGACGGCGGTACGGCGGTCCAGCAGCGCATGCCCCGGTACGTACTGAGCCTTGTTGTCCGTCACACCGGCACGTTAACCTACCAAACACTTGTTAGGGAAGGTTCCCGGGGAGGGGAGCGCGCGCTTCATGGACCTGACACACACGGCGGACGAGGACGCGTTCCGCGCGGAGGCCCGCGCGTGGCTGCGTGCGCACGTCCCGGCCGGGCCGCTGCCGTCGCTGGAGACGGAGGAGGGCTTCGCCGCGCACCGGGAGTGGGAGGCGGAGCTGTACGCGCACCGCTGGTCGGTGGTGTCCTGGCCGCAGCGGTACGGCGGCCGCGGCGTCGATCTCTTCCACTGGCTGGTCTTCGAGGAGGAGTACTACGCGGCAGGCGCGCCCGGCCGGGTGTCGCAGAACGGCATCAGCCTCCTTGCCCCGACCCTCTTCGACCACGGGACCGAGGAGCAGCGGGCCCGCGTCCTGCCGTCCATGGCCGGTGGCGAGGCGATCTGGGCGCAGGCCTGGTCGGAGCCGGAGTCCGGCTCCGACCTCGCGTCGCTGAAGTCCAGGGCCGTGCGGACGGACGGCGGCTGGCTGTTGTCGGGCCAGAAGACATGGTCGTCGCGGGCGGCCTTCGCGGACCGGGCGTTCGGCATCTTCCGGACCGACCCCGATGCCGGCAGGCCCCACCGGGGCCTGACGTACCTGATGTTCGACCTGCGCGCGCCGGGCGTCACGGTCCGCCCGATCGGCCGGCTCGATGGCAAGCCGGCCTTCGGCGAACTGTTCCTGGACGACGTCTTCGTGCCGGACGAGGACGTGATCGGCGAGCCCGGGCAGGGCTGGCGCATCGCCATGTCGACGGCCGGCAACGAACGCGGCCTCACGCTCCGCTCCCCCGGCCGCTTCCTGGCCGCGGCCGACCGGCTCGTACGGCTCTGGCGGTCGGCCGGGGACCCCTCCGACACGGCGCTGAGGAACCGGGTCGCGGACGCGGTGATCGGCGCACGGGCGTACCAGCTCTTCACGTACGCCAACGCCTCGCGCTTCGCGGCGGGTTCGGCCATCGGTGCCGAATCCAGCCTGAACAAGGTCTTCTGGTCCGAGTACGACATCGCCCTGCACGAGACCGCGCTCGATCTGCTCGGCGCGGACGGCGAGTTGGCGGACGGCCCGGGCGAGTGGGCCGAGGGGTACGTCTTCTCGCTGGCCGGACCCCTCTACGCCGGGACGAACGAGATCCAGCGCGACATCATCGCCGAGCGCCTGCTCGGACTTCCGAAAGGCCGCCGCTGATGCGCTTCCTGCTCGACGACGAACAGCAGGCCTTCGGGCGCTCGCTGGACGCGATGCTGACGGCCGCGGACACGGTGGCGGCGGCGCGGGCCTGGGCGGCGGGCGACCCCGCGCCGGGCCGCGCACTGTGGTCCCGCCTGGCCGACGCGGGGGTCTTCGCGCTGGCCGTTCCGGAGAAGTACGAGGGCCTGGGCCCGCTTCCCGTCGAGCTCGCCGTCGCGTTCGTGGAGCTCGGCCGCCATGCGGTACCGGGGCCGCTGGCGGAAACGGTCGCCGCGGCCGCGCTGCTCGCGGAGCTCGGCGAGCCCGGCCCGGCGAAGCGGCTCCTGCCGGGGATCGCGGCGGGCGAGGTGACGGCGACGCTGCGGCTTCCGGGTGCGGGGCGGTACGTGCTCGACGCGGATGCGGCGGGCTGGGTGCTGGTGGTCGAACCGGATGGCGGCGAGGGCGCCGACGGCTCCGGCCCGCCCCGCGCGAGGCTGCGTGTCGCACCCGGGCACGGACCGGTCCGGGCGTCGGCCGATCCGGTGCGGCGGCTTGCCGTGCCGGACGCGGGCGGGGAGGTCATCGCCGCCGGGACCGCCGTCGCCGCGGCGGCCCGGCGCGCCGGGGACTGGGCGCGTCTCGCCACGGCCGCGCAGTCGCTCGGCATCGGGCTCGCCTTGCTGGAGCGGACCGTCGCGTACGCCGGGCAGCGCACCCAGTTCGGCGCGCCGATCGGGTCGTTCCAGGCGGTCAAGCACCGGCTGGCGGACACACTCGTCGCGCTCGAATTCGCCCGGCCGCTCCTCCACGGGGCGGCGCTCTCGCTGGCCCCCGCCGAGGTCGCCGCGGCGAAGGTGGCCACGGGCGAGGCCGCGTACGCCGCCGCCCGCACCGCCCTCCAACTGCACGGCGCCGTCGGCTACACCGAGGAGCTGGACCTCTCGCTCTGGCTGCGCAAGGCCCGCCCGCTGCGGGACGCATGGGGCACGCCGGCCCAGTGCCGGGCCGCGGTGCTGTCCGGCTGACTCCCGGCACGGCCCCGGCACGGTCCCGGCACGGCCCCGGCACGGTCACGCGGCGTCCGGGCGCGGCGGGCTGTCGTCGTTGCCGCGCCGCACGGTCCGCAGCCCTCGCCCCGGCCGCCAGGACTGGACGACGAGCTCGTCGTCCTCGACCCCCGTGCGTACGACCTCGGTCGGCTCCACCCGGAACAGATGGAACGGCTGCGGCGCTTCGACCTCCTCCTGGAACCGGGCCATCACCTCCGGATCGGTCACCTCGACGGCCCGTCCGGCGACCCGCACGTCCCCGTCCTCCATGGACGCACCGGTCCCGGGATTGGCATGGATCGCGAACCTCGGGTCACGCCGCAGGTCCAGTGCCTTGCGCGAGTTCGGCATCATCCCGAGCCACAGCTCCCCGAACCTGAAGTTCACCTCGAGGCCGGTCACGCGCGGCGAACCGTCCTTGCGCAGCGTCGCCAGGACGTGGTGCGTGTCCTGCTCGAAGCGCTGCTGCACGGTCGCGGCGAAGTCCGGCTCCGCCTCACTGAAATCTGTCCAGCTGTTTCCCATGGCTCCAGACAACCGCGGATACCCGACATCTTCTGTCCAGATTGCGGCGCGCAGGACTCCGCATGCCCGGGAAGCGGTCGCCGTGGTCGACAGACCGCCGCCGGTTCAGGTCTCCGGTTCAGGTCTCCTGGACGATGCGGGCACGGCGCGCCCGGTCGCACCCCACCGCGTGCGGCCGAACCGGAGCAGTCGGCGACAGTGCAGCGTGATCCACCCCCGCGACGCGCCCAACGGTTCCTCCAACCGGTGGACGGCGCGGCGTCCCCGCACGCGGGAGCCGAGATGCTGCTCGGTGGTCACCCGGGCGACCGCAGCCCGGCCCTCGGGACGACGTGGAGCGCGCGAGCGGAGCGGCGTCCGTTCGGCACGGGCCCGTCGGCGTCACGGTAGAGACGGCCGGCCCCGTCCTCCCGGGGCCACCCCCGGCGGGGACACCGCGTACCCGTCTCCCAGGTCACCTCCTCCTGCGGCGCCATGTGCTCCCCCTCCCGGGCCACGCAGTCGGGCGGCCGAGCATGCACCATGATCACCGGAGGCGGCGGACGAATGGGCCCGCCCGGTCTCCTGCGCTGTGCACGGTGCCGGTGACCTGGGCACACGGCGGCGCGGCGGCGGCCACGGGTGGGGGCCCGTACGGTCAGGAGCGCACGATGCCCTGCGCGCGGGCGGTGGCCAGCCAGGACGGGAACTCGGAGACGAGCCGGTCGTACAGCTCCGTGTCCGGGACCCGGCGCGGGTCCTGGCCCGCGTGGAAGAAGCCGGCGTTGTCGACCGGACGCTTCGCCGGGACGGCCAGTTCGTCGAGTTTGCGCAGGAATTCGAACTGCCTGCTGCCGGGATCGCCGAAGCCGATGAACTGCCAGAAGATCGGCAGCCTCGCCGCCTTGCACAAGTACCGCTCGGCAGCGAGCTTGTTGATCGGGCCGCCGTCGGTCTGGAAGACGACGAGCGCGGGGGCCGTGGAACCGCTGTCCAGATAGTGGTCGATGACCGCATCCATCGCCAGGTGGTAGCTGGTCTTGCCCATGTGCCCGAGCCCGGCCACGATCCGGTCGATCCGGCCCTCGTGGTCCGCGAGGGCGATCTCGGTCTCCGCGTCGATGTCCGTGGAGAAGAAGACGACGGGCACGCTCCCGTCGTCGTCCAGGTTCGCCGACAGCCCCAGCACCCGGTCGGCGAGGGCCTGGACGCTGCCGTCCTTGTAGTACGGCTTCATCGAGCCGGAGTAGTCCACCACCAGATAGACCGCGACGCGCTGCCCGCGCAGCCCGTGCTTCTCCAGCGAGACGCCCGCGGTCTTGTAGAGGCTGACGAGGGCCGGGGCGGACTCCTCTATCTTGCGGAGGCTGATCGCCGCCATTGCGCGTCTCCGTTCGCCGGGTGTGCCAACGCGCAGGAATGTACGGGAAGTCGAGCGGTTGACGCAGCCGCCCGATCGGCTGTCGGACCGGACCGGTACCGCGCGGCCATCGCTCCTGGCATTCCACGGACCTGTCCCGGCAGTACCGCGACACCTGCGGTCGGGAGCTGCGGCTGCTGCCGGCCGTCGATTCACGCGAGGGGGACGGGGGCTCGCGCGGCCGGCGCCCCGTGGAGGACGCCGAGGACGGCCGGGTGGATCCGACGAAGGCCGTCGTGGGCCGCTGTGGCGAGTACAGCGTGTTCGTCTGCCCCGACAACCCCCGCCACCCGCTCCGGATGAGTCTGCGGCAGCGGCACCCGCCGGAAGAACACCGCGACGCCTGCCCGTCGTCCGGTCGGGGACAGTGGGCAGGCGCCGCGATCAGTTCCGTACGCCGTTGTACGGGACGTATATGAGGGAACGTCAGACCATCAGAGAACGGTCCGTCGGGCGGATCGGGGCGGGCAGGTGGCTCGCGCCCGTGAGGTAGCGGTCCACGCCGCGTGCCGCGGAGCGGCCCTCGGCGATGGCCCAGACGATCAGGGACTGGCCGCGGCCCGCGTCGCCGGCGACGAAGACGCCGTCGACGTTGGTCGCGAAGTCCGCGTCGCGCGCGATGTTGCCGCGCTCGTCCAGCTCCAGGCCGAACTGGGAGACCAGGCCGTTGTCGACGTCCGTACCGGTGAAGCCCATGGCGAGGGTGACCAGCTGGGCCGGGATGACACGCTCCGTGCCCGGCTTCTGCTGGAGCTTGCCGTCGACGAACTCGACCTCGATCAGGTGCAGGGACTGGACGTTGCCGTCCTCGTCGCCCTCGAAGTGGGTGGTGGAGACGGAGTAGACCCGCTCGCCGCCCTCCTCGTGCGCGGACGTCACCTTGTAGAGCATCGGGAACGTCGGCCAGGGCTGGTTGGCGTTCCGCTCCTCGCCCGGCCGGGGCATGATCTCCAGCTGCGTGACGGACAGCGCGCCCTGGCGGTGGGCGGTGCCGACGCAGTCCGCACCCGTGTCGCCGCCGCCGATGACGACGACGTGCTTGCCCTCGGCGGTGATCGGCGGGGCCACGAAGTCGCCCTCGACGACCTTGTTGGAGAGCGGCAGGTACTCCATCGCCTGGTGGATGCCCTTGAGCTCACGGCCCGGCACCGGCAGGTCGCGGGCGGTCGTGGCGCCGGCCGCGATGACGACGGCGTCGTACCGGCGGCGCAGCTTCGCCGCGTCGATGTCGCGGCCGATCTCCACGCCCGTGCGGAACTTGGTGCCCTCCGCGCGCATCTGCTCGATCCGGCGGTTGATGTGCCGCTTCTCCATCTTGAACTCGGGGATGCCGTAGCGCAGCAGTCCGCCGATGCGGTCGGCGCGCTCGAACACGGCGACCGTGTGGCCCGCCCGGGTCAGCTGCTGGGCGGCGGCGAGACCCGCCGGGCCCGAGCCGATGACCGCGACGGTCTTGCCGGACAGCCGCTCCGGCGGCTGCGGCTTGACGTCGTTGGCGTCCCACGCCTTGTCGATGATGGAGACTTCGACGTTCTTGATGGTGACGGCGGGCTGGTTGATGCCGAGGACGCACGCCGACTCGCACGGGGCGGGGCAGAGCCGGCCCGTGAACTCGGGGAAGTTGTTCGTGGCGTGCAGCCGCTCGCTCGCGGCCTGCCAGTCCTCGCGGTAGGCGTAGTCGTTCCACTCGGGGATCAGGTTCCCCAGCGGGCAGCCGTTGTGGCAGAACGGGATGCCGCAGTCCATGCAGCGCCCGGCCTGCTTGCTGATGATCGGCAGCAGGGAGCCGGGGACGTAGACCTCGTTCCAGTCCTTCACCCGCTCGCCCACCGGGCGGGTCTTGGCGACCTCGCGCCCGGTGGTCAGGAAGCCCTTGGGGTCAGCCATTGGTCGCCGCCTCCATCATCTTCTCGGTGGTCTCCTGATCGGAGAGACCGGCGAGCTCAGCGGCGTCCTTGGCGGCGAGCACTGCCTTGTACGTGGTCGGGATGATCTTGCTGAACCGGTCGACCGCCGCGGACCAGTCGGCAAGCAGCTTCTCGGCGACGGTGGAACCCGTCTCCTCGTGGTGGCGGCGCACGACGTCGTGCAGCCACCGCTTGTCGGTGTCGTCCAGCGCCTCGACGGCGCCCGCGTTTCCGGCGTTGACGCTGTCCTTGTCGAGGTCGATGACGTACGCGATGCCACCGGACATGCCGGCCGCGAAGTTGCGTCCCGTCTCGCCGAGGACGACGGCGTGGCCGCCGGTCATGTACTCGCAGCCGTGGTCGCCCACGCCCTCGGAGACCACCAGCGCACCGGAGTTGCGGACGCAGAAGCGCTCGCCGGTGCGACCGCGCAGGAACAGTTCGCCGCCGGTCGCGCCGTAGGCGATGGTGTTGCCCGCGATGGTCGAGTACTCGGCCAGGTGGTCGGCGCCCCGGTCCGGGCGGACGATGACACGGCCGCCGGAGAGGCCCTTTCCGACGTAGTCGTTGGCGTCGCCCTCCAGGCGCAGCGTGACACCGCGCGGCAGGAAGGCTCCGAAGGACTGGCCGGCCGAGCCGGTGAAGGTGATGTCGATGGTGTCGTCGGGCAGGCCGGCACCGCCGAACTTCCTGGTCACCTCGTGGCCGAGCATCGTGCCCACGGTCCGGTTGATGTTCCGGATCGGGACCTGGGCGCGGACCGGCTGGGCCTCCTCGGCGCAGGGCGCGGCCAGCGCGTCGGCCGACAGCTTGATCAGCTCGTTGTCCAGGGCCTTCTCCAGGCCGTGGTCCTGCTCGACCAGCTGGTGGCGTACGGCACCGTCGGGCAGGTCGGGAACGTGGAAGAGGGGCTCGAGGTCGAGGCCCTGCGCCTTCCAGTGGTTCACGGCCCGGGTGGTGTCGAGCAGCTCGGCGTGGCCGACGGCCTCGTCGAGCGTGCGGAAGCCGAGCTCGGCGAGCAGCTCGCGGACCTCTTCGGCGATGAACCGGAAGAAGTTCACGACGAACTCGGCCTTGCCGGCGAACCGTTCCCGCAGGACCGGGTTCTGCGTGGCGATGCCGACCGGGCAGGTGTCCAGGTGGCAGACGCGCATCATGACGCAGCCGGAGACGACGAGCGGCGCGGTCGCGAAACCGAACTCCTCGGCGCCGAGCAGCGCGGCGATGACGACGTCACGGCCGGTCTTCAGCTGGCCGTCGGTCTGCACGACGATACGGTCGCGCAGGCCGTTGAGCAGCAGCGTCTGCTGGGTCTCGGCGAGGCCGAGTTCCCAGGGGCCGCCCGCGTGCTTCAGCGACGTGAGCGGGGAGGCTCCGGTGCCGCCGTCGTGGCCGGAGATGAGGACGACGTCCGCGTGGGCCTTGGAGACACCTGCGGCGACCGTGCCGACACCGACCTCGGACACCAGCTTCACGTGGATGCGGGCGGCCGGGTTGGCGTTCTTGAGGTCGTGGATCAGCTGAGCCAGGTCCTCGATGGAGTAGATGTCGTGGTGCGGCGGCGGGGAGATCAGACCGACACCGGGCGTGCTGTGCCGTGTCTTGGCGATCCACGGGTAGACCTTCTGGCCGGGCAGCTGGCCGCCCTCGCCGGGCTTGGCGCCCTGGGCCATCTTGATCTGGATGTCGTCCGCGTTGACCAGGTACTCGGAGGTGACGCCGAAGCGGCCGGAGGCGACCTGCTTGATCGACGAACGCCGCGCCGGGTCGTACAGGCGCTCCGGGTCCTCGCCGCCCTCACCGGTGTTGGACTTGCCGCCCAGCTGGTTCATGGCGATGGCGAGGGTCTCGTGCGCCTCCTTGGAGATGGAGCCGTACGACATGGCGCCGGTGGAGAAGCGCTTGACGATCTCGGAGACCGGCTCGACCTCGTCGAGCGGGACGGGCTCGCGGTCGGACGTGAAACCGAACATGCCGCGGAGCGTCATGAGGCGCTCGGACTGCTCGTTCACGCGCTCCGTGTACTTCTTGAAGATGTCGTACCGCTTGGAGCGCGTGGCGTGCTGCAGCCGGAAGATCGTCTCCGGGTCGAAGAGGTGCGGCTCGCCCTCGCGGCGCCATTGGTACTCGCCGCCGATGTCCAGCGCGCGGTGCGCCGGGGCGATGCCGCTCGCCGGGTAAGCCTTGGCGTGCCGGGCGGCGACCTCCTTGGCGACGACGTCGAGGCCAGCTCCGCCGATCTTCGTCGCCGTGCCGTCGAAGTACTTGTCGACGAAGGCCTCGTCGAGACCGACGGCCTCGAAGACCTGCGCGCCGCGGTAGGAGGCGACCGTGGAGATGCCCATCTTGGACATGACCTTGAGGACGCCCTTGCCGAGGGCCTTGATCAGATTGCGGATGGCCTGCTCGGGCTCGATGCCCTCGATGAACGTACCGGCGCGCAGGAGGTCCTCGACGGACTCCATCGCCAGGTACGGGTTGACGGCGGCGGCGCCGTAACCGATGAGCAGCGCGACGTGGTGCACCTCGCGGACGTCACCGGCCTCGACCAGCAGGCCCACGTGGGTGCGCTGCTTGGTGCGGATGAGGTGGTGGTGCACGGCGGCGGTGAGCAGCAGCGACGGGATCGGCGCGTGCTCGGCGTCGGAGTGCCGGTCGGAGAGCACGATCAGCCGGGCGCCGCTCTCGATCGCGGCGTCGGCCTCGGCGCAGATCTCGTCGATACGGGCGGCCAGCGCGTCGCCGCCGCCGGAGACCCGGTAGAGGCCGGAGAGCGTCGCGGCCTTCATGCCGGGCATGTCGCCGTCGGCGTTGATGTGGATGAGCTTGGCCAGCTCGTCGTTGTCGATCACGGGGAAGGGCAGGGTGACCGACCGGCAGGAGGCCGAGGTCGGCTCCAGCAGGTTGCCCTGGGGGCCGAGGGACGAGCGCAGCGAGGTGACGAGCTCCTCGCGGATGGCGTCCAGCGGCGGGTTGGTGACCTGCGCGAACAGCTGGGTGAAGTAGTCGAAGAGGAGACGGGGCCGCTCGGAGAGGGCCGCGATCGGGGAGTCCGTGCCCATGGAGCCGAGCGGCTCGCCGCCGGTGCGGGCCATCGGCGCGAGGATGACGCGCAGCTCTTCCTCGGTGTAGCCGAAGGTCTGCTGGCGGCGGGTGACCGAGGCATGGGTGTGGACGATGTGCTCGCGCTCGGGAAGGTCCTCGAGCTCGATCTCGCCGGTCTCCAGCCAGTCCTGGTACGGGTGCTCGGCGGCGAGGGCGGCCTTGATCTCGTCGTCCTCGATGATGCGGTGCTCGGCGGTGTCGACGAGGAACATCCTGCCGGGCTGGAGGCGGCCCTTGCGGACGACCTTCGCGGGGTCGATGTCGAGGACGCCGACCTCGGAGGAGAGGACGACGAGGCCGTCGTCGGTGACCCAGTAGCGGCCGGGACGCAGACCGTTGCGGTCCAGGACCGCGCCGACCTGGGTGCCGTCGGTGAAGGTGACACAGGCCGGGCCGTCCCAGGGCTCCATCATCGTGGAGTGGTACTGGTAGAAGGCGCGCCGGGCCGGGTCCATGGAGTCGTGGTTCTCCCACGCCTCGGGGACCATCATCAGGACGCTGTGCGGCAGCGAACGACCGCCGAGGTGGAGCAGCTCCAGGACCTCGTCGAAGGAGGCGGAGTCGGAGGCGTCCGGCGTGCAGACCGGGAAGATCCGCTCCAGCTTGTCGCGCCCGCTGCGTCCATTGCCGGCAGCGCCGAACGCGTCCGAGGCGAGCTGGGACTCGCGGGCGCGCATCCAGTTGCGGTTGCCCTTGACCGTGTTGATCTCGCCGTTGTGCGCGACGAAGCGGTACGGGTGGGCGAGCGGCCAGCTCGGGAAGGTGTTCGTGGAGAACCGGGAGTGGACGAGCGCGACGGCGGTGGCGAAGCGGCGGTCGGACAGGTCCGGAAAGAAGGGCTCCAGCTGGCCGGTGGTCAGCATGCCCTTGTAGACAATGGTGCGCGCCGACAGCGACGGGAAGTACACGCCCGCCTCTCGCTCGGCGCGCTTGCGCAGCACGAACGCCTTGCGGTCGAGGTCGATGCCGGTGGCGGTGCCGTCCGCGTCCGCGACGAACAGCTGGCGGAAGGCCGGCATCGTCGAGCGGGCGGTGGCGCCGAGAAGGTCGGGGGCGACGGGGACCTCGCGCCAACCGAGGACGGTCAGTCCCTCCTCGGCGGCGAGCGTCTCGATCCGTGAGACGTTCGCGTCCTGGCCGTCCACGGGCAGGAAGGCGATGCCGACGGCGTACGAACCGGCCTCGGGAAGCCCGAATCCGGTGACCTCGCGCAGGAACGCGTCCGGGACCTGGAGGAGGATGCCGGCGCCGTCGCCCGAGTCGGGCTCCGAGCCGGTGGCGCCGCGGTGCTCCAGATTGCGGAGAACGGTCAACGCCTGCTCGACCAGCTCATGGCTGGCTACACCGGTAAGGGTGGCCACGAACCCGACACCGCAGGCGTCGTGTTCGTTACGGGGGTCGTACATCCCCTGCGGGGCGGGGCGACCGTCCATGGGCGACCAGGCGTACGAACGCATCGGCTCTCCCGTCGTCGTCGTGGCATGTGGTGGTGCCGAGGGACGACGTTGGCCCTCCGCTGAAATTTCGTGCAGGTTACATGATGCGGTGCTTCTCGGGAAGCGGATAGCCCATTCCAACATGCGGACACCGCTATCTGGGGTCTGGTAACGGCGCAGATGGGGGCGGGGGCGGACAGATCGGCGTCCGCGATCCCGGATGCAGAGCAGGCTTCATTGCCCACAGCGCTTACGGCTCATGCCCGGTCGTCAAGGACTCGAAACCGCGACGTAACGGCTACTTATGTGGAGCCATGCATAGTGTCGCATCGGGTGCCGGGTTTCGGCACCGGGGTGTACGTCACAAGGGTACTGGGCACGGAGCCGGAACGTCGGGGCCGAAGGTCCGGGGCAGGCGCGGCCGGGCCCGGGGCGGCGGAGGACCGGGGCCACTCGGGACGCGTCGGTGGCCGCCCCGACGGGGTCAGACGGCCGCCCCGACGAGGACCCCGATCCCGTAGGTCAGCGCGGCCGCGGCCCCGCCCAGCACGAGCTGCCGCAGACCGCTGAACCACCAGCTGCGCGCGGTGACCTTGGCGACGATCGCGCCGCAGCCGAAGAGCCCGGCGAGCGCGAGCAGGACAGCCGGCCACAGGGCGGTGGCACCGAGGAGATACGGGAGTACGGGCAGCAGGGCGCCCAGCGCGAACGAGGCGAAGGACGAGACCGCGGCGACGGCGGGTGACGGCAGGTCGTCCGGATCGATGCCGAGCTCCTCGCGGGCGTGGATCTCCAGCGCCTGCTCGGGATCGCGGGACAGCTGCACGGCCACCTCGCGGGCGAGCCCGGGCTCGACGCCACGGGCCACGTACAGCGCGGCGAGCTCCTCCATCTCGTCGACCGGATGCCCCAGCAACTCACGACGCTCGACTTCCAGTTCCGCCTGGACGAGCTCGCGCTGCGAGGCCACGGAGGTGTACTCGCCGGCGGCCATCGAGAACGCACCGGCGGCGAGCCCTGCGAGCCCGGTGATCACGATGGTCTGCTGGGACACGGCGCCGCCCGCGACACCCGTCATCAGGGCGAGGTTGGAGACGAGTCCGTCCATCGCGCCGAACACCGCGGGGCGCAGCCAGCCGCCGTTCACGTCACGGTGCGTGTGATTGTCGCGGTGCGCCTCGTGAAGCGTCGCTCCGGTCTCGATGACGGACACAGTTCTCCCCTTGTAACCGGTTCCCCCAGGGGCGGGTTCGTGTGCACCCGCACCCTCTCAACGGCTTCGAAAGTACGCGCGATGTAAGGGGCGCGCCAGCAAGGCAGGCTTTACTAACCTGCGGTCAGCCGAGTGACAGGCGGCTCTCCGGCAGCACGCGCCGCACCCGGCGTGGCAGAGATCCAGGACAGGCTCGATGCCGCACGAAGGAGTGACGCGTTGGAGTGGATTGCATGCGATCGGGCTCGTGGCGCGCTGCTCGGACTGGCTGTCGGCGACGCGCTCGGCGCCCCCGCGGAGAACATGCGGCCGTCCGAGATCCGGCGCCGGTGGGGCCGGATCGAGGGCTTCGTGGCGGACAGCCCCGCGGGCACGGACGACACGGAGTACGCGATCTTCTCCGGGCTGCTGCTCGCCCGGCACGGCTCGGCGCTGACCGTCTCGCATGTCGAGCAGGCGTGGCACCACTGGATCGCGGACCTCGACGAGGGCCCGTTCCGGGGCGCGGGCTTCAGCGAGCGGGGCACGCTGGAGAACCTCCGCCGCGGTCTGGCGGCCCCCATCACGGCCCAGCACCGGCACGCCTGGAGCGACGGGCTCGCGATGCGCGCGGCGCCCTTCGGCGTCTTCGCGGCGGGCGATCCCGCCGAAGCCGCCCGGCTGGTCGCCATCGACGGCTGCGTCAGCCACGACGGCGAGGGCATCTACGGCGGCCAGGCGGTGGCGGCGGGGGTCGCCGCGGCCGTGGCGGGCGAGGGCCCGGCCGGAATCATCGGTGCCGCGCTCTCGGTCGTCCCGATGGACTCCTGGACGGCGCGCTCCATGCGGCGCGCGGTCGTCGCGGCGGAGCGGGCCGAGCCCGAGCCCCTCGCCCGCGAACGTACGGTCCGCTCCGCGGTGGTCATCGGCGGCTACCCCTGGACCGACCTGGCCCCCGAGGCTGTCGGCCTGGCCTTCGGCGCCTTCGCGGCGGCGCGCGGCGACTTCCGTACGTCCGTCCTGACCGCCGTCAACATGGGCCGCGACGCCGACACCACGGCGGCGGTCGCGGGCGCCCTCGCCGGGGCCATGTCCGGCGCCTCCGCCATCCCCCGGGACTGGGCCGCGGCCATCGGCCCGGTCCGCGGCAGCTGCCTTCCCGCCATGCGCGGCTACCACGTGCTGGACATCGCCGACCTCCTCACCCCCGACGACGACACCGAGGCCCTCCCATGCCCCCCGGCCCACTAGACCCCACCCCCCAGCCCGCCCCGGGCCCCCCGGACTCCCCTCCGGACCTCTCCCCCGAGACGCCCGAAGCGCTCCCGGACTCCCCTCCCCCCGACCCCGCCGCCGAGGCGTCTGACGCCCCACGCGAGACCGAGGACGACACCCCCGCCCCTGGAGACCCCCGACCACACGAGCCCGAGGACACCCCGGCGCCGGAACGGCACACGGCCATCGGGCCGTACCCGCACCGCACCCGCCCCGGTACCCGGGTCCGTATCGAGGGCCTGCTCCTCGGGCTCGCCTCCGGCGACGCGGCCGGGTGGCCCGCCGCCCGGCACCGGGCCAGCCGGATGCCGGAGTGGACCCGGCGCCTCACCCGCGAGCTCGACACCTTCGCCGAGCAGAACGCCACGACCACCCTCCCCGTCCCCATCGCCCTCAACCAGCCCCCCGAACCCCTCCGCCTCGGCCCGTCCGACGACGCCGAGTGGGCCGCGTTCGCCGCCGAGACCGTGCTCACCGCCGCCGGTGAGCACTTCCACGGCCTGGACCTCGGCCGCCGTATGCGCGCGGCGGTCGACCTCGCCTGGAACTCGCTCGCCGGCAACGTCGCCGCGGCCGCCGCCCGCGCCCCCGAGGTCGAGTCCGCCGTGCTCCCCCTCCGCGCACGTATCTCCGTACGCGCCGGACTGGGCAACCTGGCCACCGGCCTGCGCCCGCCCGCCACCGGCCACGACAACCCGCACTACTTCGACGACGCCGCCTGCGTCCGCGCCGTGGTCCTCGCCGTCGTCCATCCGGGGAATCCGCGGGCCGCCGCCGAACTCGCCGAGTTCGACGCCCGCTACACCCAGGACGGCGACGGCGTCCACGGTGCCCGCGCCATGGCGGCGGCCGTCGCGGCCGCCCTCGGCGGCGCGTGCGTCGACCTCGCCGTCGAGGCCGCCCTCGCCCAGCTCCCCGACGCCACCGAGATCGGCCGCAACGCCCGGCACGCCGTCAAGCTCGCCCGCGACGCCGAGGACGCGTTCTCGCTCGTGCCCCTCCTGGAGCACCAGATCGTCGACCACGTCTACAGCTACGGCATCGCCGCGGCCGAGACCGTCCCCGTCGCCCTGGCCCTCGCGATCGCCGCCCGCGGCGAGGTCACCGGCGCGATCCCCGCCGCCGCCTGTCTGTCCCGCGTCGCCGACTCCGCGCCCGCCCTGGCCGGGGCGCTGACCGGTGCGCTCGGCGGCGGCGCGGCCGTGCCGGCCGCATGGCGGGACGCCTGCCGCACCCTCGCCGGCTGCGCCCTGCCCCGGCTCGCCGGCACCGATCTCGTCGAACTCGCCGGGCTCCTCGCCGACACGTTGCGCCCACCCGGGGCACGGCCCGAGTGACCCGTCCCGTCAGACGCGAATCCCCGACTCGGCATACCCCGCCCGCGACCACCCCGGGTGGACAATTCCGGCATGACACTCTCAGCGCTCCCGACGGTCGCGACACTCGACGACCGGATCACGGGCTCCCTCGTCGGCGCGGCGGTCGGCGACGCCATCGGCGGCCCGGTCGAGGGCTACACCCCGGAGCAGATCGTGGAACGACACGGCGGCCGCATCCACGGCATCGTCGGCCCGTGGCACGGCGACGACTGGCGCACCGCCCGCCCCATCGCGCCGTACCACAAGGGCGACGGGCACGTCACCGACGACACCCTGATGACCCACGCCCTGGTCCGTGTCTACGCGGCGGTCCGCGACCACCTGGACGCCTACGCGGTCGCCGACCACCTCGTCCCCGACCTCGTCTCCCACCCTCGCTGGATCCCTGAGCTGGAGGCCGAGGCCCTCCCCCTCCAACGGATCTTCCTGGCCGAGAAGTGGCTCGTCGCCCGACTCCACTACGGCCACGTCGACCCGCGCGAGGCGGGCACAGGGAACATCGTCAACTGCGGTGCCGCGATGTACATGGCACCCGTCGGCCTGGTCAACGCCGCCCATCCCGCGGCCGCCTACGCCGAGGCCGTCGACGTCGCGGGCGCCCACCAGTCCTCGTACGGGCGCGAGGCGGCGGGCGTCTTCGCGGCGGCGGTCGCCGCGGCCTGCACTCCGGGTGCGACCCCGGCCTCCGTCGTCGAGGCCTGTCTCGCCCTCGCCAAGGACGGCACCCGTTCGGCCATCGAGGCGGTGGCAGAAGCCGCCGACCGTCACCGCGACTTCGAGACCGCCCTCGCGCCGCTGCGCGCGGCGGTCGCTCCTTTCGACACCGTCGGCCCCGACTACCGTGCGCCCTCCCTCGCGGCCCGCCGCCCGTCCCGGCTGCACGCCATCGAGGAACTCCCCGTCGCCCTGGGCATGCTGGTCGTCGGCGACGGCGACTACCGCCGTACGGTCCTCGGCTCCGTCAACTACGGGCGGGACTGCGACTCGATCGCCACGATGTCCGGTGCGCTCGCGGGCGCGCTCCATGGCGAGGAGCCGATCCCGCCGGACTGGGTCAAGACCGTCGCCGAGGCCAGCCGTCTCGACCTGCACACCCCGGCACGGGCGCTGACGGAGGTCACGTACGAGGTCTTCGCCCGCGACACCGAGCGGCGCCGCGCCCATGAAGCGGCGTTCGCCCGTCTGACGGAGAACCCGACGGAAACCCGATGAACCTCCGCCTCACCTGGGTCCAGCCCGAGGACCTCATCGGCCACGAACTGCGCCAGGCGGCGGAGGACGGCCGCGACGCCGCCGGGATCGCCCGCCGCTGGCAGTCGGCGGGCGGCCACCCCGCACCGCCCTCGGCCGGGGCCTCCTCCGCCCCCGCGCCGCCCGGCCTCCGCGCCCTGGCGACCCGTCTGCTGGACGAACTGGCCGCCCTGCCCGGCCGTTCGGCGGCGCACGAACCCACGGACCTCCCGTCCATCAGGGCCTCCTGTCCCGACTGGCCGGAGCCGGCGGCGTCCGACCCGGCTCCCGGCCAGGCGCCGCCCCCGCCGCACGGCGAAGCCTTCGCGGGCGACGGGCCCGACCTGCCGCCCGGATCCTTCGAGCCTGCCAACGCCCGGGACGGAGCCCCGGCGTCCGGTGCCGCCCGCAGGCCGACGCATGCCTCACCCGGCGGTCCCACCCCCGGGCGCACGGCCGGGGGTGGGACCGAAGCCCCGAGGACCCGGGCCGCCGGGGCCACGTCCCCGCACGGCGAAGCCCACGCAGCAAAAGCGCCGGGGGTCCAGGGCCGGGACAGGGCGGAGTGGGGAGACGACCCCCTCCTGCACCGGCTCCACGCCGCCTGGCTCGGCCGCGCCGCCGGTTGCCTGCTCGGCAAACCGGTCGAGAAGCTCCCTCTCCACGCCATCCGCGCCCTCGCCCGTGCCACCGACAACTGGCCGCTCACCACCTGGTTCACCGCCAAGGGCGTCCCCGCCGAGCTGCTGGCCGCCCACCCCTGGAACCGCCGTTCCGCGGCCACCTCGCTCGCGGAGAACATCGACGGCATGCCCGAGGACGACGACCTCAACTACCCCCTCCTCAACCTGCTCCTCCTCCAGCGGTACGGACACGGCTTCCGCACCTGCGACGTCGCCCGGCTCTGGCTCGACGAACTCCCCGCCGGCCGTACCTTCACCGCCGAGCGCATCGCCTTCCGCAACCTGCTCGCCGGTCTCGAGCCGCCGCTCACCGCCGCCCGCCACAACCCGTTCCGCGAGTGGATCGGCGCCGCCATCCGTGCCGATGTCCATGGCTGGACGCATCCCGGCGACCCCGCCGCGGCCGCCGCCCAGGCGCACCGGGACGCGACGCTCACGCACACCGCCAACGGGGTGTACGGGGCGATGTTCGTCGCCGCGGCCCTCGCCGATGCGGCAACCGGCACCGCGGACGTCCACCGGTGCCTGCGCACCGGCCTCCGCGTCGTCCCGCCCCGCTCGCGCCTCGCCGAAGCCGTCCGCTTCGGCATCGAGACGGCCACCGCGCACCCCGGCTTCGACGACGTCGTGGACCGTCTGCACGCCGCCTACGGCACGTACCACTGGGTACACATGATTCCCAACACCGCCCTGCTCGCCGCCGCCCTGACCCACGCCGACGGCGACTTCACCGGCTCCATCTGCCGTGCCGTGTCCGGCGGCTGGGACACCGACTCCACCGGAGCCACCGCCGGGTCCCTCGCCGGGCTGCTCGCCGGAGACCCGGACCGGCTGCCCGAACGGTGGACCGCGCCGCTGAAGAACCGGCTCGCCACCACCGTCGCCGGGTTCGACGGCACCGGCTTCGACTCCCTCGCCCACCTGACCTTCCAGGAGGTTGTCCGCCCATGACCGGCATCGTGGTGCTCGGCAGCACCAACATGGACCTCGTCGCCTATGTCGCGAAGGCACCGCAGCGCGGAGAGACGGTGACGGGACGCGAGTTCCGTACGGTCCCCGGCGGCAAAGGCGCCAACCAGGCCGTCGCGGCGGCCCGCGCGGGCGGCGCCGTTTCGATGATCGGCGCCGTGGGGACCGACGACTTCGGCGTACGCCTGCGCGCCACGCTCGACGGCGCCGGTGTCGACACCGACCTGCTCCGCACCGCCGAAGGCCCCTCCGGCACCGCGCACATCGTCGTCGACGACGAGGGCGGCAACGCGATCGTCGTCGTCCCCGGCGCCAACGGCACCGTCGACCACCTCACCCCCGGCGACGAGGCCCTCATCGCCACCGCGGACGCTCTCCTCCTTCAGCTCGAGCTCCCCCTGGAAGGCGTGATCGCCGGCGCCCGGGCCGCCCGACGCCACGGCGTACGCACCGTCCTCACGCCGGCGCCCGTGCAACCACTGCCGCCCGAACTGCTCGCCGTCACCGATCTGCTGGTGCCGAACGAGCACGAGGCCGCCGCCCTCGCGGGCATCGCCGACCCGCACGCCGCCGCCGAGGCGCTGCTCCGCCAGGTGCCGGAGGTGGTGATCACCCTCGGCGCGGCGGGCAGCCTCTACGCGGCGCGCGGCGCCGAGCCCGTCACCGTGCCCGCCCCGCGCGTCCGCGCCGTCGACACGACCGCCGCGGGCGACACCTTCGTCGGCGCCCTCGCCGTGGCCGTCGTCGAGGGCAGGCCGATGCCCGCCGCGCTGGCCTGGGCCTCGGCCGCCGCCGGGCTCTCGGTCCAGCGTCCCGGCGCCTCCTCCTCGATGCCGTGCCGCCCGGAGATCGACGAGGCGGCGGAGACCCGGAGCCCGGTCAACCACTAGGCCGCCACAAGGCCCTGCAGCCCACAGAGCCGTATCGCCCTCACCCGCTCGCCCGCAGAGAAGTACCCCCGCCGGAGCCTCGCAAGGAGCTTGGAGCCCCCATGCACGACCCCGACGCCGACGGTGTCGCCGCCCCCCACCCCACCGGAAGCACCGGCACGACCGGTACGACCGGAACCACCGGCGCCGCCGGAAACACCGGAACCGGTCCGCTTTCCGGGCTGCGCGTCCTCGATCTCGCCACCCTCTTCGCCGGACCGCTCGCCGCGACGATGCTCGGCGACTTCGGCGCCGACGTCATCAAGGTGGAACACCCCCGCAGACCCGACCCGTCACGCGGGCACGGCCCGGACAAGGACGGGGTCGGCCTGTGGTGGAAGCTGCTCGGCCGCAACAAACGCACCATCACACTCGACCTGTCCACGCCCGGCGGCCGCGAGACGCTCCTGCGGCTGGCCGCCACCGCCGATGTGGTCATCGAGAACTTCCGCCCCGGCACCCTGGAGAAGTGGCAGCTCGGCTGGGAGGAGCTGAGCGCCGCCAACCCCCGCCTCGTCCTCGCCCGAGTCACCGGCTTCGGTCAGTTCGGCCCGTACTGCCACCGCCCCGGCTTCGGCACGCTCGCCGAGGCGATGAGCGGCTTCGCCGCCATCACCGGGGAACCCGACGGTCCGCCGACCCTCCCGCCCTTCGGTCTCGCCGACTCCATCGCCGCGCTCGCCACCTCCTACGCCGTGATGACCGCGCTGACCGCCCGGGCCGCGTCCGGCCGCGGCCAGGTCGTCGACATGGCCATCATCGAACCGATCCTCACCGTCCTCGGCCCGCAGCCGATCTGGTACGACCAGCTCGGCTACGTCCAGCCGCGCAGCGGCAACCGCTCGCGCAACAACGCTCCCCGCAACACCTACCGAGCGGCGGACGGGAGCTGGCTCGCCGTCTCCACCTCCGCCCAGTCCGTCGCCGAGCGCGTCATGCGGCTCGTCGGCCGCCCGGAGCTGACGGGCGAGCCGTGGTTCGCGACGGGCAGCGGGCGGGCCGAGCACGCCGACGTACTCGACGATGCGGTGGGCACATGGATCGCACGGCACACCGGGGACGAGGTCCTCGACGCGTTCGAGAAGGCGGAGGCGGCGATCGCACCCGTCTACGACATCCGCGACGTCATGGCCGATCCCCAGTACCGCGCGCTGGACAGCGTCACCGAGGTCCCCGACCCGGAACTCGGGCCGATCCGTATGCAGAACATCCTCTTCCGGCTTTCCGAGACTCCTGGGGGGATCCGCTGGGCGGGCCGGCCGCACGGCGCGGACACCGATGCGGTGCTCGGCGAGCTCGGGCTCACGCCTGCCCGGATCGCCGCGCTGCGCAGCGAAGGCGTGCTGTGACCGCCCCGTCGGACACCCCTCTCGGCGGCATGCCCGAAACCGCCCCGCTCACCTGGCTGTACGCCCCCGGGGACCATCCCGACGTCGTCCACAAGGCGCTCTCCTGCGGCGCGGACATCGTGATCATCGATCTCGAGGACGCGGTCCCACCCGACCGCAAGGCGTACGCCCTCGCGGCGACCGCCGAACTGCTCACCGCCCCCCAGCCGGTGCCCGTCCACGTCCGGATCCACGCAGAACAGGACATCGCCGCACTGGCCGGACTTCCCGGCCTGTCCGCTCTGCGTATCCCCAAGGTGACACACGCCACCGACATCCGGGGTCCGGCGTCGCTCGCCCCCGGGACGGAGCTGTACGCGCTGCTGGAGTCGGCGTCCGGCGTCGAGCACGCGTACGCCATCGCGACCGCCGATCCCGCGGTCCGCGGGATCGCCCTCGGCGAGGCGGACCTCCGGGCCGACCTGGGGGTACGGGACGACCGTGGCCTCGACTGGCCGCGCAGCCGCATCGTGGTCGCGGCCCGCGCGGCCGGGCTCACGCCGCCGCCGCAGTCGGTGTTCCCCGACATCCGCGACCTGGACGGGCTCGCGGAGTCCTGCGCCCACGGCCGCGCCGTCGGCTTCTTCGGCCGGGCGGCGATCCACCCCCGCCAGCTGCCGGTCATCGAGCGGGCCTACCTTCCCAGCCCCGAGGAGATCGAGGCGGCCGAGGAGATCGTCAAGGCGGCCGAGACGGACGCGGGCGCGCTGGCCCTCCCGGACGGCCGTTTCGTCGACGCGGCCGTGGTCACCACGGCGCACCGCACCCTCGCCCTGGCACGCCGCGGCGAGTGACCTCCGGACACCCGCCCCGTCCGGGCACCGCGGCCGCGGCCGGCTCCAGGGGCACGCACCCGTGCCCGGAGCGGCACACAAAAGGGCCGCCCGACCTTCGTGGTCGGGCGGCCCTCGGCACGCGTGAGCGGAGCGGTCAGCTCTTGGGGGCTGATCCTGATTCCGCCGGATCGCCGTCGGAGGCCTTGTCCAGGTCCAGCGGGGCGGCGTCGGCCTCCGGCTCCCGGTCCGTGGACGAGAGGTCCGACGGGGCGGGGACGGTGGGCTTCGGGGGCTCGACGACTTCCTCCCGGCCCGGTCGCAGCCGCGCCGAGATCACGATGTACGCCACGGCCAGGGCGCCGACCACGATCGCGGTCCACACGTTCAGGCGCAGGCCCAGGACATGGTGGGCCTCGTCGACACGCATGTACTCGATCCAGCCGCGGCCGGCGCAGTACGCGGCGACGTACAGCGCGAAGGCGCGCCCGTGGCCGAGCCTGAAGCGCCGGTCGGCCCAGACGACCAGCAGGGCGACACCGATGCACCACAGCGACTCGTAGAGGAACGTCGGGTGGTACAGGCCCGCGTCGCGGTTGACACCCTCGCTGATCTCGAGGGCCCAGGGCAGGTCCGTGGGCCTGCCGTACAGCTCCTGGTTGAACCAGTTGCCCCAGCGGCCGATGGCCTGCGCCAAGGCGATACCGGGCGCGATGGCGTCGGCGTACGCGGGCAGCGGGATGCCCCGGCGGCGGCAGCCGATCCAGGCGCCGACCGCACCCAGGGCGATCGCGCCCCAGATACCGAGGCCCCCCTCCCAGATCTTGAAGGCGTCGACCCAGTTCTCACCCTCGCTGAAGTACAGCTGGTAGTCGGTGATCACGTGGTACAGACGGCCGCCGACAAGGCCGAACGGCACCGCCCAGACGGCGATGTCGGCCACCGTGCCGGCTTTGCCGCCGCGGGCGATCCAGCGCTTGTTGCCGTACCAGACGGCGACGAAGACGCCGATGATGATGCAGAAGGCATAGCCGCGCAGCGGAACCGGTCCGAGGTTGATCACACCGGTCGACGGGCTGGGAATGTAGGCAAGGTCCATGGCAGGTCCGACGCTACCTTGCCGGGCGGGACGCGTCGCACCCCACCCGGCAACGTCTGCATAACGAGCAGCCGACCGGCCGTACCTCAGGAACCCGCCGGGCTCGGCTGCACCGTGCCCGGCTGCTTGCCCGCGTTGGCCTCGGTGACCCACTTCTTCAGGTTCTCCGGGGAGATCTGCTCGCCGTCCTTCTGGGGGAACACCGGCTTCCCGTTCAGCAGCACGGTCGGCGTGCCGGTGAAGCTGCCCTCGCGGAAGGCCTGTGCCGACTTGTTCACCCAGCTGTTGTGCCTGCCCTCCTCCACACAGCTGCGGAACGCGGGCGTGTCCAGCCCCTCGACCTTCCCGGCCAGTTCGATGAGCTTCTTGGTGTCCGCGAAGCCGTCCTCGGTCTCCGGCGGCTGGTTCTGGTAGAGCACGTCGTGGTACGGCACGAATTTTCCGGCGTCCTGGGCGCACGCCGCCGCGTTCGCCGCGCGGAGGGATCCGGTGCCGCCCACGTTCGCGTCGATGATCGTGGCGAGGTGGTACTCGACCTTGAGCTGTCCGGAGTCCGTCAGCTCGTGGATCGTGTCCCGGAACCCGTTCTCGAACTGGGCGCACGCCGGGCAGCGGAAGTCCTCCCAGATGGTGAGCGTGGACGGCGCGTCGCTCGCGCCGGCAGGGAGTGCGAGCTGCTCCTCGCCCTCGGCGCCGCTGGGCGCGACGACCGGCCCGGCCTCCGTGCTGTCGTCCTTGCCTCCGGAGCCGGCCGCGATCACGCCGATGACCGCGGCCAGCCCGAGCACGCCGACCACGGCAGCGGACACGATCAACAGGCGCCGTCGCTTCTCGCGCGCCTTGTCCAGCTCACGTTCCTGCAGGAGCCGCTCGCGCGCGGCCCGCCTTCCGTCACGGTTCTTCTCGCTCACGCCCACAGCAACGAACCGGGGAGGCACCTATGCGCCTCCCCGGTACGAGGTCCACCCGGACGGGTGAGCCGGTCCGATCAGATCCCTGCGCGGGCCCGGACCGGTGGGCGCCGTCAGCGCTTGCGGACGCCCTCCGCCAGCTCGCCCGCGAGCGCCCGAACCGCCGCGATGCCCGCCGCGTGGTCGTCCGCGTCGAGCAGCCGCTTGACGAAGGCCGAACCGACGATGACGCCGTCGGCGAAGCCCGCGACCTCAGCGGCCTGCTCCGCGTTGGAGACGCCGAGGCCGACGCAGACGGGGAGCCCACCGCGGTCGGCAGTGGTGGCACGGGTGCGCCGGACCAGGTCCTGGGCCTGCGCGCCGACCGACTCGCGGGTACCGGTGACGCCCATCAGCGAAGCCGCGTAGACGAAGCCGGAGCCCGCCGCCGTGATCGTGGCGAGGCGCTCGTCCTTGCTGCTGGGTGCGACCACGAAGACCGTGGCGAGCCCGTGCTTCTCGGCGTGCTCGCGCCACACCGCGGATTCCTGGACGGGCAGGTCGGGCAGGATGCAGCCCGCGCCGCCGGCCTCGGCCAGTTCGGCGGTGAAGCGCTCGATGCCGTACCGGTCGATCGGGTTCCAGTACGTCATCACGAGCACCGGCTTGCCGGTGGCCTCGTGGGCCTCGCGGACCGTGCGCATGACGTCCGCGATCTTCACACCCCCGCGCAGGGCGATGTCGTCGGCGGTCTGGATGACCGGGCCGTCGAGGACGGGGTCGGAATGCGGCAGGCCGATCTCGACGATGTCGGCGCCGCCGTCGAAGACGGCCTTGACCGCCTCGATGCCGCCGTCGACGGTGGGGAAGCCGGCCGGGAGGTAGGCGATGAGCGCGGCCCGGTTCTCGGACTTCGCCTGCGCCAGGGTGTCGCTCAGCAGCTGAATGTTCCCGCTCACTTGGCGTCCCCCTCGATCTCCGCGACCTCGCCGGCCGCGTCCGCCTCGACGACGGCGGCGGCTTCCTTGTCGTACAGCCCGAAGTAGCGGGCAGCCGTGTCCATGTCCTTGTCGCCGCGGCCGGACAGGTTGACCACGATCAGCCCGTCCTTGCCGAGCTCCTTGCCGAGCTCCAGGGCTCCGGCGAGCGCGTGAGCGGACTCGATCGCCGGGATGATGCCCTCCGTACGGGACAGAAGACGCAGCGCCTGCATCGCGGCGTCGTCGGTGACGGCCCGGTACTCGCCGCGTCCGCTGTCCTTGAGGTAGGAGTGCTCGGGGCCGATGCCCGGGTAGTCGAGCCCCGCGGAGATCGAGTACGGCTCGGTGATCTGGCCCTCGTCGTCCTGGAGGACGTAGCTGCGCGAGCCGTGCAGGATGCCGGGCTCGCCCGCGGTCAGCGTGGCCGCGTGCTCGCCGGTCTCCACGCCGTGGCCCGCGGGCTCGCAGCCCACCAGGCGTACGCCCGTGTCCGGGATGAAGGCGTGGAACAGGCCGATCGCGTTGGAGCCGCCGCCGACGCAGGCGACCGCCGCGTCCGGGAGGCGGCCCGCGCGCTCCAGGATCTGGCGGCGGGCCTCGACGCCGATGACCCGGTGGAAGTCGCGGACCATGGCCGGGAACGGGTGCGGGCCCGCGACCGTGCCGAAGAGGTAGTGCGTGTGGTCGACGTTGGCGACCCAGTCGCGGAAGGCCTCGTTGATGGCGTCCTTCAGGGTGCGGCTGCCGGACTTCACCGGGACGACCTCGGCGCCGAGCATCCGCATCCGGGCGACGTTCAGAGCCTGGCGCCGGGTGTCGATCTCGCCCATGTAGACGGTGCAGTCGAGGCCGAAGAGGGCGCAGGCGGTCGCGGTGGCGACGCCGTGCTGGCCCGCGCCGGTCTCGGCGATGACGCGGGTCTTGCCCATGCGCTTGGTGAGCAGGGCCTGCCCCAGCACATTGTTGATCTTGTGGGAGCCGGTGTGGTTGAGGTCCTCGCGCTTGAGGAAGACCCGCGCGCCGCCCGCGTGCTCGGCGAAGCGGGGCACCTCGGTCAGCGCGCTGGGCCGGCCGGTGTAGTGGACGAGCAGCTCGTCGAGCTCGGCCGCGAAGGCGGGGTCGGCCTTGGCCTTGTCGTACTCGACGGCCACCTCGTCGACCGCGGCGACGAGGGCCTCGGGGATGAACTTGCCGCCGAAGGCGCCGAAGTAGCCCTCGGTGTCGGGCACCAGGCCCTCGGGGTCGGGAATGAAGTAATCGCTGGGCATGCCAGAACTCCTCAAGAGCGTCAGCTGAAGAGAAAGTGGGAGTGATGACGTGGGGTCGCCGAGCTGGGTCCTGTCCTGCGGACAAGGCCCTGGTGGCTCAGCGACGGCGCCACGCATGCCGTTGACCTGACCGGGCTCGTCCCCGATCACGTACCGGACGCGCCGTCCGTGCACCCGGCGGGCCGGGGCGCGGCAGCCGGGACCTCGTCCGCGATCAGGGACGCATGGTCCGTG